>JAJOJL010000139.1 GCA_021208645.1 Bacillus sp. (in: firmicutes)
AATAGGGAAGGAAAAATTCGCGTCTATTTAAATCAAAATGGTGTTATGACGTAAATAAGAGAGGAAATAGCGTTCTATTTAAGTCAACAGAGGCGCAATGACGTAAATAGGAAGGGAAACACGCGTCTAATTAAAATCTAAATAGTAATTTCCCCGTAATTGTAGATATGATATCAAGAGAAATCCAGTAACGTTTTAACTATACCATGAGGGTTACATAAATTTTATGCAGAATGATATCAGCTCTATCAGGTTATTATTTTATCCTGTAGTTGTATATTTGGATATCCTGTTTACATACCTATATGGGGTATATTATAATGAGTATAAGTTGTATGAAGTTATAATTCGGGAGGGGTTTACTAATGGGAGACGTGAAAATGATTCCTTTAGCAGTAAATGGGGGAATTGGTTTTGGTGCTAAATTAACACCAAAACAGTTAATCACATTAGGTACTTATTTAGAGGAAGATACGGAAGTTGAGTTAACGACTTTTCAACAAATCATCATTAAGGTTCCAGAAAATAAATTAGATGAAGTAAAGCAAGAGTTAGAGGCTGTCGGTTTTAGCGTCTATAAAGTTGGAAATTACGTGAAAAGCTTACGTACATGTGGTTTTTGCCAAGGGGCAGAAGAAGAGGGGATGCCCATTGCCATAGAATTAAACAGAAGAATTGCCGGGCAGGAAGTACCTTTCACCATCCGTCCAGCCTATACTGGTTGTCCAAACGCTTGTGGTGAGCCACTTATTAATGATATTGGCGTAATTAAGCGTAATGATCATTTTGAATTATACGTTGGTGGTCAAGCAGTTGGTACAAATGCTAGGACTGGAGTTCTGTTAAGGATGGGTTGGAGCCAGAGGAGCTATATGAACTTGTGGACAAGGTAATTGATGTGTATCGTAATAACGGCAGAAAACGGGAAAGAATTGCTAAATTTATCGACAGGTATGGATTTGAAAACTTAAAAGATGCTGTAGGAGTTAACTAGATTATTGAACTAAATATTAAAACGAGCACCGATAAACGAGATCGGTGCTCATTTTTTTAAAACAGAGTTATTACATCTTACTAAGCTTCCATATCTCAGAAGCGTACTCTTGAATCGTACGATCACTGGAAAACTTACCGGAATATGCAATATTTGTCACACTCATATTCAGCCATGACAACTTATCACGATATGCCTGCTCTACTAGTTCGTGAGTCTCTATATAGGAATCAAAATCCTTTAAGACAAAGTAAGGATCATTATGGTAAAGAATATTATAATACAAGTCTTTAAACTCAATCTCTTGATCACCAAACTCCCCATAATTTAATTGATTCAAGACTCGCCTAATTCGGTCATCTGTATTGTAAATATCTCTGGCTACATAGCCACCTTCACGGTAATAGTTTAGCACCTCATCAGCATTCAATCCAAAGATAAAAATATTCGGATCTCCTACTAGATCCCTTATTTCAATGTTGGCACCGTCTAATGTTCCAACGGTAAGGGCTCCGTTCATCATCATTTTCATATTACCAGTTCCAGATGCTTCCTTACTAGCCGTGGAAATCTGCTCACTAATGTCAGCGGCAGGAATGATTTTTTCTGCTAAGCTAACATTATAGTTTTCCAAAAAAACAACTTTCAGTTTTCCGTTAATCCGTTTATCGTGATTGATGATAGACGCTACACTGTTAATTAGTTTGATTATTTCCTTGGCCAAATGATAGCTGGGAGCCGCTTTGGCACCGAAAATGAACGTCCTTGGTGTGATGTCAAGGGTTGGTTTATCTCTCAGTTCGTTGTACAGATGGATAATATGGAAAACATTTAAAAGCTGTCGTTTGTATTCATGAAGCCGCTTAATCTGAACATCAAAGATGGACTGGTCGTCTACTAAAATACCAGTACGGTCATAAATAAATGAGGCAAGGGCCTGTTTATTCTCATGTTTTACTTTATCGATCCTTTCAAGGAAAGGCCGGTCTTTAGAATAGCGCAGTAAGCCGATTAACTTGTTTGGGCTTTTCACCCATTGCGGTCCAATAACATCTGTTATTAATGATGAAAGTTTTGGGTTCACTTGTAACAACCAACGTCGATGGGTTATCCCGTTTGTTTTATTATTAAAACGGTTTGGAAAAAGCGTATAGAAATCTTTCATTTCTTTTTTCTTTAATATTTCAGTATGGAGTTTTGCAACACCGTTGACGCTGAAACTACCAACAATCGCCAAACGAGCCATATGGACACGGTCATGAGCAATAATAGCAAGTTCCGGTATTTTATCCCTAAGCTCCGGATGGTCGAACCATATGCCTTTGCAAAACCTTTCATTAATCTCGTCAATAATCATATAGATTCGAGGCAAAAGATGCTGCATCATCTCTTTCGGCCACGTCTCTAGAGCCTCACTTAACGTAGTATGGTTAGTGTAGGCAATGACATTGCTTGTTATCTCCCAAGCTTCATCCCAACCAAATCTTTCTTCATCCAGTAAAATCCGCATTAATTCTGGAACGGCTAAGCTAGGATGAGTATCATTAATCTGGATAACTACTTTCTCAGCCAAGTATTTCAAGGAACGCTTACTGCTTTTTTTATAACTGCGCAGGATACATTGGATACTGGCAGATACAAGAAAGTATTGCTGTTTTAAGCGAAGTTCTCTTCCTTCATGGCTGGAATCATCAGGATAAAGAAACCCTGAAATTTGTTCAATAGAATGCTTGTGATCTAAATGATGGTAGTACTGTTTTTCTTGTGTAGATAAATACTCTGTCTCAAAATCAGGAGACTCGGCACTCCAAAGTCGCAAACTGTTTACGACACTGTTTTCAAAACCAACTATGGGAATATCATAAGGTACGGCCAAAACTTGATCCGTATCTTCATACTTAAATTCTAAAGAGCCACATTTTTTTTGAACAAATGAACTTTACCGCCAAAGTGGATTTTTACAGCATCATCCACTTTTCTGGTTTCCCATGGGTAGGGGTTTTTCAGCCAATAATCAGGTAGTTCTATTTGGTTACCATGGATAATTCGTTGTTCGAATAATCCATAACGGTATCTTATTCCACATCCATGACCTGGATACTTTAAGGATGCCATAGAATCGAGGAAGCAAGCTGCTAACCTGCCTAGACCTCCATTACCAAGTCCAGCATCATGTTCTTGGGCATAAACGTTTTCTGGATTAAAACCAAGCTCATTTAATGCCTCACTGACCAAGTTTCGAAGACCACAATTTAATAGATTACTTTCTAGTAAACGTCCAACGAGAAATTCCATGGATAAATAATAGACTCTTTTGCAATTAGATTGTTTATACTTACTGGCTGTACTTAGCCAATCGGGATTAATAATCTCATTCACAATAGATGCAATGACATAATACATATCCCGTTCTGAAGCATTTTTAATGTTCTTACCCCGTTCGGTTTTTAACTTACTAGTAATAAGTTCTACTAGTTCATGAAGTGACATCTCGGTGGACAATGTATCTTCACCCCTCGACAAATTCGAATTCAGTAATTAAAGATTCATACACTCGGTTATAATCATGGGCAGAATCCTTCCAACTAAATTGACTTTTATTTACGTTCTTTAACAGTTGTTGCCATTTCGTTGGCTCATGATAGATTTGTAACGAGTACCTAAGTACAGTAAGCAGATCATGGGCATTATAATTGGCAAAGCTGAAACCATTTCCTTCACCAGTAATTTCGTTAAAAGGTTGCACAGTATCCTTCAGTCCGCCTGTTTCCCGAACGATTGGAACGGTCTTGTATTGAAGGGCAATTAATTGGGATAGTCCACAAGGCTCGAATTGTGATGGCATAATAAAGAAATCGGCCCCTGCATACATTTGTCGCGCTAATGCTTCATCAAAATGTAATCTTGTGGCAAGTTTATCTGGGTACCATCCTCCAGCATCATAAAAGTATGCTTCCATTTCCGTATCTCCTGTACCTAAAACGGCAAGCTGAACATCCTCTTCTAAAAACGGATGTAAAATATGCTGGATGAGGTGGATACCTTTTTGTTCTACTAGTCTTGTTATCATTACATAAAAAGGCTTGTCTCCATCGATTGGAAGACTGAGTTTTTCTTGTAAGGCAATTTTATTTTCTTTCTTTTTTACCCTAGAGTGACGGTAATTAACGGCAATGTGTGGGTCCTTCAAAGGATTGAAATCCTCTGTATCGATACCATTTAACACACCAATGACGTCTTCCGCACGTTCCTTAATAATTGTGTCGAGTCCCTCTCCGTAATACGGGTCTTTAATTTCCTCTGCATAGGAAGGACTGACCGTCGTTATTTTATCTGCGTGATGCAATGCTGCTTTTAAGCAATTAAGTACTCCGTCCCACTCCATTCCACCGATGTGTTCTTCTGGTAAGTTAAAGAAGTCGTGAAAGGTGTTTAATGGCATTTTTCCTTGATATTTAATGTTATGGATGGTAAAAACCGTTTTCATACCTTCAACTGGTTGTATTATTTTTGCAAGGGCAATGGCTATTCCCGCTTGCCAGTCGTGGCCATGCAAAACATGTGGTGTAAATTCGAGATGGGGAATTGCCTCTAAGACTGCTCTGCTAAAAAATACAAACCTTTCTCCATCATCGTAGTAGCCATATACACCTTTTCGAGTGAAATAATAATCATTTGAAATAAAGTAGTAAGTAATATCATCATACTCTAAAGTATATAAAGATGCTTCTTGGTTCCGCCAGCCTAATGGCACATGAAAGGACAGTTGGAAGGTCATTTTTTCCCTCCACTTTGCTGGAATTTCATCGTAAAGAGGTAAAATGACTCGAACATCCATCCGCTCATGTTTCTTTAAGGCTTGGGGAAGAGATCCTACCACATCCCCAAGACCGCCTGTTTTAATAAAAGGTGTAGATTCTGATGCTACAAACAACACATTTTTCATTTTTGATCTCCTCTCCTTCCTGTTTTTAACTACATCACTTGTCTTTTTGCGACGATGAATGGTTTGTCTTTCGCACCAATAAAGGTTTGCCCTTGTGTGACGTGGACATCTTTATCAAGGATGACATTTTCTAAATAAACGCCTGGTTCGATCGTACAGCGCTGCATGATGACTGAATTTTTGATTCTTGCTCCGTCTTTTTATTTGAACGCCACGGAATAATACGGAATTTTCAACATCTCCATCAATAACACAACCATTTGCAATCAAGGACCCGTTAACATTTGCCCGTTCCCGGTATTTTGTAGGAGGTTCACTACTTATTTTTGTTCGCACGAATGGTTTTTCTAGGAACAACCCCCGATAGTTTTTCTCGTTTAATAATTCCATGTTGTACCGATAGAAGCTTTCAACGGAATTGATAAATGCACTATATCCTTTATGGTCGTATGATTGAATTTTTAGGTTAGGAAGGTTTTCCTTAATTCCGTGATAGAAAAAGTGATCTTTATGATGGGCAATACATTGATCTACTAGAAGTAATAGTAAATCTTTATTAATGATATAAACTCCAGTAAATACTTGCGGATTATTCTTGTCATTCGTAATGGAAGTAACCCAGCCTTCATCGTCTGTTTCAACACGAAGGCACGCATCATGTTCACTTTGCAGATTAGCAACCTTTGTGGAAATGAAGGTCACATCTGCTTGCGTATCTAAATGGTGTTGAAAGGCCGCTTGATAATCACAATTAGATATAAATTGGGATCCGCTAATTAATACATGAGTAGACTTTCCACGGTAAAAATAATCAAGATTATTATGAAAATACCTTAAATCCCCTCTAGATACATCTGTGGGATCGTTCCAATCAGGTGGAAGGATGAATAGACCCCCATGCCGTCTATCCAAGTCCCAATCTGCTCCTGTTCCTAAATGGTCCATGAGGGAACGGTATTTGTTTCTTGTGAAAATAGCTACTTCGTGAATATTAGATTTCACCATATTGGATAATGTGAAATCAATGAGGCGATAGCGTCCGCCAAATGGTACCGCTGCTCCACAACGGAAATAAGTTAATTCGTTTAAAAAATCATGTTCATGTTCCAGGTTTATGAGGCCCATCATCGATTTCATTTTTCAATCCCCTTTTCTATAAAACTCCTGAAAGATAAGTCGCGCATTAAATTTGTATAGAAAGTAATTCTTTTATTGTTTCTTGATCCACAACTAAAGGTTCTTGGCCATCTGATGTTGTTATTACCGTATTCTCTGGTATCACTGTATTTTCCGTAACAATAACTTTGTGCAATACAGCGTTAGCTCCTACTATAACGTTAGGATGAATAATAGATTGAGAGATGGAACTTCCTTCATTTACAGTTACACTATCAAATATGATAGAATGGTCTACTGTTCCTTTCACCCAGCATCCTGAATTAATGAGCGAATCTTGAATAACTGCAGTTTTATCAATAAATTGAGGAGGGTTATTACTGTCATGGGAGTACGTTCTCCATGTTTTATCGTTAAGGGACAATGAGGATGTATCATCCAATAAATCCATGTTTGCCTCCCAATAACTCTGGATGGTCCCAACATCTTTCCAATAACCATTGAAGCGGTATCCGTACAGTTTTTTTTCGTCATTAAGCATGGCTGGAATGATGTCTTTGCCGAAATCATGGCTGGAATTATTGTTTACTGCATCGTCAAGTAAATAAGCTTTTAAAGCTGACCAAGTGAACACATAAATACCCATGGATGCTAAATTACTTTTAGGTTTAGCTGGTTTTTCTTCAAACTCATAGATTCTCAAATCTTCTGTTGTATTCAGGATTCCAAAGCGGGAGGCCTCTTCCCAAGGAACCTCCATTACGGAAATAGTAGCATCTGCCCCATTATTTTTATGCTGATTAATTAGATGCTTATAATTCATGTGGTAAATATGATCACCTGATATAATTAGTACGTATTCCGGATCGTATTGATCAATAAAATGGATGTTTTGGTAAATGGCGTCTGCAGTACCGCAGTACCAGCTACCTCCTTGTTTTGCTGTATAAGGAGATAGAATGGAAACGCCGTCCTTTTGTCTATCCAAATCCCACGGTTTACCGATTCCAATATGCTGATTTAATTCAAGTGGAGAGTACTGCGTTAATACACCAACTGTATAAATACCTGAATTGGTACAATTACTTAAGGTAAAGTCAATAATCCTATATTTTCCTCCAAAATAAACGGCTGGTTTTGCTAAGCTACCCGTTAGCTTTCCTAATCGTTTCCCTTCTCCCCCAGCTAAAAGCATTCCTACACATTCTTTCTTCATTTACTTGCCTCCTCTAGATTCAATGTTTCTTCAGTATATTGAAAGACGGACATTGCTAACGGTGGTACTTTTATGCTTATATGTTGAGGTAAACCATGCCATTTTTTTGGAAAGCTAAAATGTTCCCTGTTACTAAGCTGGTTAGAACCTCCATATTTGTGATGATCGGAATTGAAAACCTCCTTATATTTCCCTGGTGTTGGAACCCCTACCTTATAGTCATAATAAACATTTGGAGTAAAGTTAAAGACGAAAATTAGGGGGGGGAGTAGTCGTGCTCCCGTACCTTTTAAAAGCAATAATGCTCTGGTCAATATTATGTGGATCAATCCATTCGAAACCCTTGGAATTGTGATCAAATTCGTACAATTGTTTATGATCTAAATAAAAATGGTTTAATTCTTTTACATACTCAAACAAACTTCGATGAAGTGGGTATTCCAGTAAATGCCAATCTAACTGTTCTTTATCTTTCCATTCAGCATACTGTCCAAGTTCGCCGCCCATGAACAACAACTTCTTACCAGGATGTGCCATCATATAGCCGTATAAAAGACGTAGGTTAGCAAACTGCTGCCACTGATCTCCTGGCATTTTATCTACAACGACTTTTTCCCGTGAACCACCTCATCGTGAGAAAGTGGAAGGAGGAAATTCTCGCTGTGGGTATACATAAATGAGAAGGTCAATAAGTTGTGATGCCATTTACGATGGATAGGATCCAATTTCATATATTTCAATGTGTCATTCATCCAGCCCATATTCCATTTGAAATTAAACCCAAGCCCATTCATATAAGTGGGCGCGGTTACTAATGGTAAGTCAGAGCTATCCTCTGCCATCATCAAGACATTTGGTTCGTAGTGAAAAACCACTTCATTTAGTTTACGAATAAATGCGTAGGCTTCGAGATTTTCTTCTCCTCCATAGGCATTTACTATTTTTTCTTCTGAATCTGTTTTATCAAAATTAAGGAAGAGCATGCTTGCAACAGCATCTACTCGAAGACCATCAATATGGTATTCTTTTAACCAAAATAACGCATTAGATATTAAAAAGCTTTGCACCTCAGGGCGACCAAAATCAAATGTCAAAGTTCCCCATGATTTCTTTTCCCCTTTTCGTGGATCAGCATATTCATATATAGGAGTACCGTCAAATAAGCGAAGACCGTGATCATCTTTGCAAAAATGCCCTGGTACCCAGTCCATAATCACACCGATTTGATTTACGTGACATTGGTCGACGAAATACTTGAAATCATCAGGTGTACCAAAACGACTTGTAACAGAGAAGTAACCTGTGGCTTGGTATCCCCAAGATAGGTCATAGGGATGTTCTGCTAGTGGAAGCAGTTCAATATGGGTATAACCTAGTGATTTTACGTATGGAATTAACTCATCTGCCAGTTCTATATAAGTAAGGTGATCCCCATTGTCCTTTAACTTCCAAGAACCAAGGTGGACTTCATAAATGAGGATTTGCATCTCGTAAACATTTAAACTTTCCTTTCGTGACTGCCAAGATTTATCATTCCAATGATAGTTGGACAGATGAGGTATTACGGAACCAGTTGCTGGTCTAAGTTCAGATTGGAAAGCGTAAGGATCTGCCTTTAAAAAAGAGGAGCCATCCTCGCTTATAATTTTATATTTATAGGCTGTATTAGCGGTCAGGCTAGTAAAAAAACCGAACCAAAGCCCTTCGTCGTTTACTTTTTCAAGGGGGTAATCTTCACCGTTCCAATAATTAAACTCTCCAACAACATAGACTGATTTGGCGTTAGGGGCCCAAACACCGAAACGATAGCCAGTAATTTCTTTTACAGTAACAGGCTGACATCCTAAAAGCTTGTGTGTGAAGTAATTGGTCCCCTGGTGAAATAAAAATACATCTTGGTCAGAGACGTTGTATGCCATGGGTATTGTGCTCCCTTCAATTCGACAATATATTGTGTAAATATACAAATGGTAGTATGTTGAAATATATACGTATTAGGATTAAGATGAGTTGAAAGTGGGTATTAATAAAATTTAAGTTTTTATTTCTATCTGATTATGAATGGTAAATGGAGAAAAATCAAAAACTTTTTTTTTACAATTTTCTAGTGTTGTAGAGGGTTATTGTCGGTTTGAGTCGAATCTATTATTTGAAGATAACATTGTAAAAGTATTCACATGTCTCTTTATAAATATGGTACTACATTTCGTATCATTGTAAACTGATATGTTAGAATATTTAACCAATTTACAACGAGTGAGAATTTTATACAGTGAATATAATTATTATGCATTGTTAGTATGTGGAAAGGGAGTGCCCCTGTGAAAAATGTGTCTTGGATTGATAACATTGGAGAACTGACAGTAACTTTAGATGAGAATTGTTTGAATAAATTAACTACTGCTATGTATATAAGAAGTGGTAGTGAAAAATGGGATGCAGGATTTAACGCACGAATCAATGATCATGTGGTTAAGCTAACTCATGAAGGCATACTCCCTCTTGGAGTAGAATTAGAATTAATTATTGAAGACGTTTCCATTCCTATTTATCCAAGGGGTCTCGTTCGTACGGACTGGTTTGAAGAGCACTATACTGCTAGTGAAGCAACACTAGGGGCTGACTCTAGTAAAGAAGGGACCACTTTTTCCATATGGGCACCGACTGCAACAAAGGTAAATATTATTTTTGAATAATACAAAAAAAATAATGGATAGGATGAAAAAAGGGATCTGGAGTTTATATGTTGAGGGAGACTGGCATGGGGCTGAATATGAGTATGAAATAACTGTGAATGGAGAAAAGCATATAGTAAATGATCCCTATACGAAAGCCTTATTGCCTAACAGTAGCAAAGGAGTTGTCGTTAATTCCACAGCACTGGATCACCTAGATAATTCAGGAAAGAAACCGATAATAAAGAATCTTCAAGATTCAATTATATATGAACTTCATGTGAGGGATGCCACCGTTTCAAACGACAGTGGTGTAGTTCAAAAAGGAAAATTCTTAGGATTGACCGAATCAGGTACTGTTACTTCGACAGGATACTCTACTGGATTGTCTTACTTGGAGGAGTTGGGCGTTACCCATATTCAATTGCTCCCCATCAATGATTTTGCGAGAGTGGATGAACTCAATCCGGGACAGGATTACAATTGGGGATATGACCCTTTGTATTATCAAGTTCCAGAAGGAAGTTATTCTTGTTATCCTGAGGATCCCCTTTCACGAATTGACGAATGTAAAAAAATGATCGAAGCTCTCCATCAAGAGGGTTTAGGAGTCATTATTGATGTTGTCTATAATCATGTTTATATATGGGAGGAGTCTTCTTTTGAAAAAATTGTCCCAGGTTATTACTTCCGTTATTTTGAAGATGGTAGTATGAGTAACGGTACTGGGGTGGGAAATGACATTGCCACAGAAAGAAAAATGGTTAGAAAATTCATTTTGGATACGATCGATTATTGGCTGAAGGAATTTAACGTAGATGGTTTTCGTTTTGATCTAATGGGGATTATTGACATAGACACATTGACTGAGATTCAACTCAGATGTAATCAGGAATCTAGACCAATTATGCTGTTAGGGGAAGGCTGGGATTTGAATACGGCACTGCCAACGGAACGGAGGGCAACTTCTTTTCAGTCTCATCAACTGCCGGGTATCCGCTTCTTTAACGATTTTTTTCGGGATACGTTAAAGGGAAACAACTTTGATGTTCATGATGTTGGGTATGTGAATGGTAAAGGTCGTTTTATTGAAAGGTTGCCTCAGTTAGTTTCTGGTTCTGCAAATGAAGAATTTGGTCAAATCTTTGTAGGGGAAGTAACGCAAACGGTAAATTATGTGGAGTGTCACGATAATCACACGTTGTGGGATAAATTAACTCTTAGTAATAGCCACGAATCCATAGAAGATCGTAAAAAAAATGCATCAATTAGCGACAGGGATTACACTATTAAGTCAAGGGGTGCCTTTCCTACATGCCGGTCAGGAGTGGTATCGTACGAAACAGGGGGACGAGAACAGTTATATATCGGGTGATGAAATCAATCAATTGAATTGGAAGGCGAGAGAAACGGAAACTGAAAATATAAGGTTTATTAAAAAGCTTATACAAATTCGCCAAAAATATCCTGTCTTCCGCCTCACAAGGAAAGAGGATGTTAAGCGCAGGCTACACATTCTCCGCACCCCGGCACCTGTTTTTGGGTGGACATTATTTGGAGATGAGGAGGACATTGCCATCTATGTGAATCCGACAAAAAGGCGATTCCAGTTACACTTGCCCTCCTCCGGTCAATGGGACGTAATTGCAAGTAACGCTAACAAAGGAAGTTCCTCTGTTATCAGAGGAGAGTTTACTTATATCGAACCGTATGAAATGTTTGTGGTAAAGAAAAACAGAAGGGGGAAGTAGGAAGCAATAAGAGGATGGGACAAAAGTTTTTTTGAAGGGAGAAATCCGAACGAATAGATTGACGAAAATATAACTCGCTTCGGAAATATACTTCGCTTTCCGCGGGCGGCTGGTGAGCCTCCTCGTGCTTACGCACTGTGGGGTCTCACCTTTGCCTTTGCTCCCGCTGGAGTCTTCGTATATTTCCTACGCTAAG
>JAJOJL010000105.1 GCA_021208645.1 Bacillus sp. (in: firmicutes)
TCCTACTCCCTTGTTGTGTCCTGGCAGTCTCAGATTTACCCAAGTGGCACGGTCTCATCAGACAATTTCGTTACTTCCTTGCAGAAACTCCACACCTTCTCCACTTCTTCTTCATTATGAGCATAGGCAGGGTAAAGGCTTGACCCTGTTACTTGTTTAATATCCTGCAGAAGATTCTCTGGTTTTATAGGTGCTGCCTTCATAATCTCCAGCTTATCGTTAAAAATCTGCCCCGTTACGTCTTTAAATCTAGCAGAGGTACAAATTTCAAAGTAATTATTAGCCATGTAACTCGTTGGCTTGAAAAACAAGTTTTGAACTCTCGCCACCATTCGGTATTTAAACGTTACTTTTTGCAGTGTTTCCTTGGACATGGTTGCTCCATTAATTTGCAGGGCATTCACTTTAATACCTTCCTCAAGAAATTCTTCCGCCATTTTAAAACTAAGCATAACTAACGCCATTTTTGATTGACAATACATTTTATAGACGGAAAACTTCGGGTCATTGTTTTCCCCTCGCAGATTCGTGAAATCAATTTTTTTTCTTTGGATCAAAAAAAATGTTTAATGATATTACTGCCAGCATGGAGAATCCTTGGATCATCAGACTGCTTCAACTGCTCTAGCAAAAGGCTGGTCAATAAAAAAGGGCCTACTACATTTGTGGCAAAGGTCAGCTCAAAACCATCTTCACTAACAGTATAAGGGGCTCCATGATTAAAGTAAGCCGCATTGTGAATGAGAATATCCAGCTTTTTAAACTGTTCTGCAAATAAACCGGCAAAACGACGAATGGATGCGAATGAGGACATATCCACTTCCATCACATAAACCTTGTCGTTCTTCAATTCTTCTTTAATATGCTGTTTAACCTTCTCCCCTGCCGCCACATTTCGGCACCCTAATACAACAGTAAAACCAGCCGCCGCAAACTGGATGGCCGCTGCTTTCCCAATACCTGAATTAGTTCCCGTTATTAACACAATTCGTTCTTCCATCCCCATATCTCCCTTCCCTCTATCTAACTTATGTAAAAACTCAATAGCTCCTCTTCCATTAGCCAGACGCTAACTGAGCTTTTATCCTTCCCTCAACAATTCTGAGTCTCACAAGGAAACCAACTGCCGCACACGTTAATCCGAGAGTTATCCCAACCCACAACCCAAAAGGACCTAGTGACGTGTAGGCTGCGAGCAAATAGCCCGATGGAATGCCAATAATCCAGTAGGAAATAAAGGCAGTAATAAACGGTACTTTCACGTCTTTATATCCCCTTAGCACACCTTGGAGTCCTGCCTGGGCAGCATCTGACAACTGATAAATAATAGCAATGATAAAAAATTGTCCAGCCATGACAATAACTTCTTGATCATTTGTATAAAAACCGGCGATTTGCTCCCGGAAAAAATAAAGGAAAACAGCACCGATGGCAAGAAAGGAGGTCCCACCTACTACACCACCCCGGCCATACTGTTTGGCAGACGTCAGTCTCCCTCCACCAACAGAAAAACCAACAACGATGGTTAGTGCCATGGAGATACTCAATGGAATCATGAAGATTAACGACGTGAAGCTTAAGGCAATTTGATGAGCCGCCACGGTGACCGTCGTAAACATCATCCCCATCAACAGAGTTACCACAGAAAATATACTAGCTTCAAAGAAGATGGACAATCCAATGGGAATACCGATGGATAACTGCTCCTTCCAAGTTTTCCAAGAAGGTCTTACCCATTCCTTAAATAGGTTATACTGCTTAATGGCAGCGACACGGAAGGTCATGATGATGCTAAACAATAAAATAATCCAGTAGGTGGTGGCCGTAGCATAACCTGCCCCAATTCCACCGAGGGCCGGGAGACCAAAATTCCCAAAGATAAATCCATAGTTTAGTAGGATATTAAAAGGCACGGCAAGAACGATAATAATCATGGTAATTCGTGTATAGCCTTGCCCATCAAAAAAATACCGCAGCACGCTGGCTAAAAACAATGGGATAATTCCGAAGGCCAAACCAACTAAATAGTGATAGGATATGTGGCTGACTTCAGGTGTAATACTCATTAACTGGAGTACCGGCTCCAACACCAATGAGCCAATAAAAATTACGGTTAGGGCTAAGGCGACAGCCAAGTACATGGCTTGTGTCACTGTTCCGGCAATTTTATCTTTCCGCCCGCTCCCTACTAACTGAGCTACGATGGCGGTCACAGCGAGCATGATGCCATTTATCCCCGTAAAAATAGGCATCCATAAGCTAGAACCAATGGCCACTCCTGCTAGGTCATCGGTCCCAACGCGCCCCGACATTAACATGTCCACTAGCTTCATCAAGTACATACTCACCTGTGTGACCATGATCGGCCATAATACCCTTATAAATAATTGTATTTTTTCTTTTGTTGAGTCAACATGTTTCACAGCTATCCACACCAGTACCGTTTTTTTGGTAAAAATCCCTTAACTATGCCTATCATAACAGATGGAGTCTCAACTGCGTTGAATTATGTTTACGTGGATGGAATATGGTCTGAAGTTAATTAATGTCGAATTGCTGTCGATATATTTTGTGGAATTTCCTGACATGTTTTGGTACTATTTTCGGTTTGTTTTTGGTACTATATAAAGAACAAGTCTCTTCTATCACAAAGAGAAAGCACACTTTCATGTGATTCGATAAAACAGACAGGGAGTGGTACCAATGACTTTTAAGCTTTTATTAACAGAAATATTAGGCAGTCATAAAGTTTTCCACGTTATGGAATGCTCCGTTTGTGGTCATGACGAAGTGTATTACAAAGATTCTAAGACGAACAAAGTCTCTGGACGTGCTTGCCAAAATTGTAATTATGTACAGAAGCTTTAGTTTTCATAGAAAGATATTAAAAGCTGCTCTAATTATGTCAGTTATTCTTGGCTACTTTTCACAGTTGTATATTCAAATGGGGCTTTATTGAAGTAGTAAAATTTTAAGTCTCCCTCCCTTTATCATTGAAAAAATAAGCGGAGAATTTCCGGTTATATTTAAATTTGAACTGGATTCGGGCAATATAAGGGAAGGTTTTCCCCTTATTAAGGGCTACCCCCCCCTTTTTCCAAGTGTATCATGTTAATAAGCGGAATTTCTCCGTCTAATTAAGCAATTTTTAATGCTATTTAATCATTAAGGGAATTTTCTCCGCTTATTTATCAGCGTTGCTTAACTTGACTCCCAATCCATAAGAAAAGTATGACCAATCGTAAAAAAAGATGCGAATTAGCTAGTGTACTAATTTGCATCTCAAAGACTATGTTATTTGTGGCCTTCTCCCTCTCAACCGAACTATTTTCCCTTAACCTAGCCTAACTTTCTTTTTCCTGACCACATGATGAACAAGTAGAAATGGTTACTTTATCCACATTCCCAACGACGGTTACCTTTATTTTCGAGAAACTTAAAAACCCAAGTACGACACCAGCAATGACACCCATGCCTATGTATATACCCCTCTCTTTCTTGGAAACCATCTTTTTCCCCTCCTCATAAACTGTTCATCTGGAAATAACTAACTCCTCCCGTTAATACTCCATCCGTTTCCCAGTATAATCCACATACACGGCGTGTTCCTTTTCACCTTCAAGGTTCATCAGTTCGACGATGCCCTTTGCTCCTACCATCGGATCCAAAGGTGCCTTTTCCCCGCCCATATCCGTTTTTAACCAGCCAGGGTGAACAGACAATACTCGGATCCCTAAATTCTTTAAATCTTTATCCAGTTTTGCGGAAAACATATTTAAAGCTGCCTTTGAAATTCCGTATGGATAATTACCAGCATAAGCATTCGTCAGGCTCGCCGCATCAGAGGATATATTAATAATTGATTGATTCTCACCTTTTTTCACTAATGGTAGAAAATGTTTTACAACACGTATGGGCCCTAATACATTAATGTCTAAAGAACGGCGGCAAAGCTCCAAATCCAACTCTTCTAACGGTGTATTCATTTCCTCAAGCACACCAGCATTATTAACGATCACATCCAACGCTCCAAACTCTTTTCCCACCAGATCAACAGCAGATGCTACTGAAGCCTCGCTCCCCACATCTAATGGAACAATCACTAGTAATTCCCCATACTTTGTCTGTAACTGCTCTAATTCCCCTAAGGCATCAGGCTCCACTTTCCTTACTCCGGCAAAAACTAGGTGCCCTTCTTGTAAGCAAGCCTCGGTTATACGAAGGCCCAATCCACGATTTGCTCCTGTGATTAATACTCTCATATCACCACAACCTTTCTAATTTTTTTCTAATATTTCCATCATTATTTTTAAATTTTTTGTCGTGTCCATGTACCCATATTTTCCACCTGGAAAGTTCCCCTGTTGAATGGGGGGCACATTTTTCTGTCCTAGTTTGACGATCTTTCCGTCCATATCCTCTACCATAAATGCCAGATGGTGAACACCTTCTCCATGTTTGTCTAGGTGTTCCCGCCACGTACTGGGATGCTCATCAGGTTCTATCAACTCAATCTGCAGATTTCCCATCTCAAAAAAAGCCAATTTAGCCCGTGCATCCGTTCCTTTTCCTTTATATGTCGTACCTGCCTCTTCCCTTGCTCCAGTTACCCTTATTTCAGGCATCTCCACACCAAAAAATCCAGCATACTCTTTTGCTGTTTTTTCAATATCTTCTACCACAATACCAATTTGGGCTACTACATCCGTTCCAAATATCCCCTGTTTTGTGTTCATTCTAATCCACCTCCAGAAGTATGGGGACGACCATTCGTTTGATCTACAACGACGTTAGAAAAGCTATTATTTCTATCTTATTCAAGGCTTATTTAATACTATTATATCCTATATATGGGATTAACGCTCTCCACGTCTCTTTATAGTCTTAGGCTACATTCCCCCTTGCTACAAAGGTAATTATGAATCTTTCATTCCTATGAAAATTAGCTTTTCACTATGAAAATAACTTTTAATTACCATAATCTTACTTATAATATATTTGGTCATCCCTTCACATCAGTCTAGAAAACCAATATAATTTAACATAGCTATCTAAAATTGATAAGGGAGACTATCAGATTATGAAATTAGCTAGACTTCGGGAAAAACTCGTAACGTTAGGGTTAGACGGCATTCTCATTACCAATACATATAACCGTAGATACTTATCCAATTTTACTGGGACTGCTGGAGTCCTTCTTATATCCCACAACGAGGCAAAACTAATTGTGGATGGCCGCTACACTGAGCAGGCAGAAGCTCAAGGGAAAGATTTCCAAGTGGTAGAGCATCCGAAAAAACTTTTTGAAACAGTAAGTGCAGAAGCCGAAAAAATGCACATCAATAAACTAGGCTATGAGGCCGATCAAGTTACTGTAACGGAGTACCATCTTTGGGACGACGCCCTAAATGCAGAGTTAATTGGAACTTCTAAACTCGTGGAGTCCCTTCGTCTCATTAAAACAGAGGAGGAATTGTCTGAGCTACGAGTGGCAGCAAACATTGCCGAAAAGGCCTTTGCCCATATTTTGACGGTGATTAAGCCAGGGATAACAGAAAGGGATATTTCTGCTGAATTGATTTTTCAAATGCAAAAGCTAGGAGCTAGTGGCCCAGCCAATGATCCAATCGTTGCATCAGGCTGGAGATCCGTTCTTCCCCATGGACGGGCAACGGATAAAGTAATAGAAATGGGAGATATGGTGACAATGGATTTTGGTGCTATGTACAACGGTTATCTGTCCGATATGACCCGCACCGTCGCTGTTGGGCAACCACAGGAAGAGTTAAAGAAGGTCTACGCGGCAGTACTTGATACATTGGAATATACGAAAGAACTTGCCTTACCTAGTCTTCCCGTCAAACAACTGGATCAGCTTGCACGAGACTACCTCCATAATAAAGGGTATGGTCAATATTTCGTTCACAGCATCGGGCACGGATTAGGTTTAGAGCTACACGAAGCACCATTTTCAAATGGAGATGAACATTTTGAGGAAAACATGGTTTTCACCATTGAACCTGGTGTATATATATCAGGCTTAGGCGGCGTCCGTATTGAAGATGATGTTGTTATAAAAAATGGCGGAGTGGAAGTACTGACACCGTCTAATAAAGATTTAATTGTCTTATAAAATGGTAAAGCATCGATAGGATGCTTAGTACTTGTGGAAGTGAGATGTGGTGGAATGTTGAGGAATTCCTTTTTTCATAAGATTTCTAAATTTTATATGTTTATTTTTATTACATCGTTAGCAGGAATACCCTTGTTTTTGTTCCATCCATTTGTATATTCCAGCAAATATTACTGATTGGGTACTTTTTTTTATTATTAGCAATTGCTGTTTTTCTATTAAATAAATATAGAATCACTCTTCCACTAAATAAAAATGCCTTAACCATGGATTCGGCCATTTACATTGCAACCTTATTTATTTTTGGTTTAGAGAAAACGTTACTAATCCTATTGTTAGGAAGTATTTTATATGCCGTTTCCAATAATATTACCCAGTGGTGGAAGCATTTGTTCAATGCAACAATGATGATTATCACAATCACTTCCAGCTACTATCTTTTTATCCTATTAGGTGGGGAAATAGGATCTCTAAATATTGAGAGTACGATTCCTTACTTTCTGGCGATGACCACATACTATACGGTTAATATATTTCTTATAAGTATTTACTTTTATTTATATCATCCATCATTAAAAAGTTTGCGCTCTATATTAAACGAGGCTAGTAAGGAAGTTTCTCTAAATTACCTCATTACGTTAGCACTTGCCTTTATTCTTGCAATTTTGCTAGAGAGCAATCCCATCTTTGGAACATTCATCTTTGTATTTGTTTTGGTTTTAGCCTCTTTGTCTTTCTTAAGGTATTATGACTTGTATAGTCAGTTGGATCAGGAAAAAGTTTTCCAAGAGCAAATCCATAATTCCTTGCCTGTAGGGATTATAACGGTGGACAACAGAACATCAGCTTATACACTAAATGCTACAGCAAGTTCTCTGCTTCAACGAACGAACATTACAGGCAGTCTGACTAACAAGGATTTAACTGTAAATAAAGAATTCTGGTCCATATTACAGTCAAAGGAAAAGATCCACAATATAAAAGTAACTTATAAGACGGAAGATAATACTTTTCTTCTTCTCGTTTCCCAAACTCCTTTGTACGATCAATTTCAAAAACACGTTGGAGAAATCTTAATTTTTATCAACATCACAGAAACAGAAGAATTGGAACAACGAATTCACCAGTCAGAAAAACTTGCCATGCTAGGAGAATTAGCTGCTGGTGCTGCCCATGAAATACGTAACCCATTAACAGTCGTTCAAGGCTTTTTGACCATACTAAAAGATAAATTCTCTAAAGAGGAACAAAATAACTTTCATTTCCCGTTGATTTTTAGTGAATTCGATAGAATCAACTCCATCATTGAAGAAATGCTATTGTTGGCTAAACCTGGAGCTCCACTGTTTAAAGAAGTAAATATACGAGATGTGGTAAAAAGAGATATCAGAGTTTTATAGTAAAGCAGAGGAAACTGCTCTCATAAAGTTTGAGTTAAACATAGAAGATATAAGCTTACTCATGGATGAAAAGCAAGTAAAGCAAGTACTCCATAATCTAATTCGTAACAGTAGTGATGCCATGAACGGTAAAGGGACTATTTCCTTCCGTTCTTCACTTAAGGATAATGTGTATAACCTGTATATAACTGACACAGGCAACGGCATACCTGAGTTCATGATAGGAGATATTTTCAACCCCTTTGCCACTTCAAAAGAAACGGGAACCGGTTTAGGCCTAACAATTGTTCAACGAATTATTGAAAACCATAAAGGGCGAATCGAATTATTATCCAGTTCTGATGAAGGCACAACCTTCTGTATCTCGTTGCCTTTACCATTGAAGAAGGACTGAATCCAGCATAACCACAGGGTGAAACGTCCCCCTGTGGTACTTTTTTTTGTTAAAAAACCTCACTTTTTATACTTACTCATTATCCACCAATGATTTGTACCTCAAAGTAATTGAGGACATTGTGTGTAAATAGGCTGATTAAGTCCTTGATTAGTAGGACTTATGGTACAATTAGGAAAACACATTCATTTAAGAGAGAGGGGAATATATGTATTCAAAGCCTTTTTCGCTTGGAATTATTGCAATATTCTTTATCCTAGCTTCATCTCTCATAAGCTTTTATGAACAACACGTTGTCATCACGATTCTTCTTCTTTTAAGTTTTTTCTTCATTGGTATGCTAATTGGCAAACAGAGTGACACGAAAAAAGACAAGCAATCTAATGGTGGAACAGTCGATTTAGAAGAAAGAACCGACCTACTTTATGAGTCTTTATTCAATAATAATCAAGACGGAATCCTTGTAGTAGATGTTAACGGGAAGGTAATTGATGGCAACCCGGCTATTTGCAAATTGAGCGGATATTCCCTAGAAGAATTCAAGGAGATAGAATTAGCTTCCTTTGTAGTGGAAGGAGACTTAGAAAGGAAATTCCACCATACATATCAAGCATTAGCTGGCACTTCACAAGAATACAGCTTAACTGTAAAAAATAGAACCGGTGACCACCTGCAAGTACTGATCAAAATGGTTCCTATCATTGTAAACGAAGAAGTGGTAGGATTATTTGAAATCATAAAAGATATAACAGAAACAAAGAAAATGGAAGAAATGATGTACCATTCTGATAAACTCAATGCCATCGGTCAACTAGCTGCTGGTGTTGCCCATGAAATCAGAAATCCACTCACCTCTTTGAAGGGTTTTCTGCAAATCTCCAAACCTCACTTAAAAGGGGATTATGTAAGAATCATGGAGGACGAGTTGGAACGAATCAACCAGATTGTGGGAGAATTCCTGTTCCTGTCCAAACCACAGAAAATTAGTTTTAAAACAAAAAATTTAACACAAATTATGGATGACGTCGTTCAATTTATACAACCGGAAGCCTTATTAACCGGGGTTGAAATACATAAGGATTATAAACTTGATGTTGTACCTATTTTTGCGATGAAAATCAATTAAAACAAGTTTTTATTAACATCTTCAAAAACGCAATGGAAGCCATGCCAAAAGGAGGAAATATTCATATCGACATTTTTGTTGAAGAAAGGAAACTGACTGTTAGCATTACAGACGAAGGAAAAGGTATCCCTAAGGAAACACTCAAAAAAATCGGTCAGCCCTTCTATACAACAAAGGAAAATGGAAACGGCTTAGGAATTGTCGTCACACAACGGATTGTGGAGGCCCACGAAGGAACATTTTCGATAGACAGTGAAGAAGGAATAGGAACTACCGTAAAGCTGACATTACCTGTTAATAAAGTGAAGAAAAAGGAGCCGTTGGGTTAATTATACCCTTCAATGGCTCCTTTATTTAAATCGATTCATATTCACTCTTTAACAAGGAGTAAACAATCGTGTCATGATAGTTTTCCCCGTCAAAATCCGTTTGCCGAAGCTGGCCCTCTTTGCGGAAGTGAAACTTTTCTAACAACCGTTGAGAACCTCGATTCCCTTCAAAAATATCTCCCACAACTCTGTTCAGGTTAAGTTGATGAAAGGCATATGGCAGAACCGTCGTAAGGATTTCTGTCATTACTCCTTTTTTCTGATACTCTTGACGAATGACCGCACCCATTTCTGCTTTTCGATGCCAAAGGTGAAGTTTGTGAAATCGGAACATCCCGACAATTTCCTCATTCTCCCGGTCAATAATGACCCAAGGTATTTCTTTTTGTTTCTCAAACCCTCGGAGGTGATTGGCGATCTTTTTCTCCATCTCCTCCTTGGTTTTAACAGGATGGGGCGTTATGTATTTCATTGTTTCTTTGTGGGACATGACGGGAAGTAGACTTGACGCATCTATCAGGTCCATTCCCCTCAAGATATAGTTACCTGTTTCTACTATTGGTATTTCTGTAAGCAGGATTTTTTCCATTTCTGAGTACACCTCCAGTAGCTACTATACCATATGGCAAAAATTGATTGGATACTAGAGGAGCAAGGGCCCACTTCTCCTTTAAAAAATGGGCTTGCTCCCGAAAGAAGCAAACCCGTTATTTCCTATTAATCCCCCGCTGCCTTCGGGATTTCTTTACTTGACTCAACATTGCTGGTAACTAGATTCCTTGTACCTGAACCAGGTCCTGAAACGTCTTCCGGCTCCTCTGATTGTTTTGCGCGTTTAATAAAGAAAGCTAACACTAAAGCAATTATGATCATATATGCCGAGACAAGGAAGGAATCATTTATGCCCCCTAACATGGCAGTAGCTTGGATTTGCGTCATAGCTGACTCAGTAAGTCCTTCTGCTCCACCAGCGTCTGCAATCATTCTTTGAGCATAGATATCTGTCCGAATTGACATGATGGTTACTAACACAGCAGTTCCGATGGCAGCCGACACTTGGTTCAGGGTATTATTCATGGCTGTTCCATGGGGATAAAAGCTCGGTGGCAACTGATTTAACCCGTTTGTGGAAACAGGCATCATCACCATGGACATACCAAACATTCTTACTGCATGTAAGATAACTAAAAAGCTATACGGTGTTTCCATGGACAACTGGCTGAACATATACGTCGTTACGGTCATAATCGTTAACCCTGAGATAGCCAGCAGTCGTCCCCCGAATTTATCAAACAGCTTTCCTGTTATAGGGGACATGAACGCCATTGTTAATGCCCCTGGCAAGAGCATTAATCCTGCCTCCATTGGGGAATAGCCCCGGATTGTCTGTACGTATATAGGTAGCAAAAGCATCCCGCTGAATAAGGCCATATTCATGGTCATGGCAATGGCTGAAGCCAAGGAATACATGGGATAGCGATACACTTTAAAATTAAGCATGGGAACATCCATTTTTAACTGGCGAAGGATAAAGCTGACTAAAGAGACTATCCCGACTGCGATGGTGACATACACAAACGGGTCAGTCCATCCCCTCTCCCCTGCGGAACTAAATCCGAACAAAAGTCCTCCAAATCCAAAACTGGACAAGATAACGGATTTGACATCGAGACGGATATTTACTTTTTCCTTCTTATCGTTCAGGAGGAAAAATCCTATGAGTACAACAGCTATGGAGATAGGGGCTACGAAGAAGAACAGCATTCTCCAATCGTATGTCTGGATGATCCAGCCTGATAAGGTAGGTCCCGTTGCTGGGGCTGCCATCATAATAAATCCTAATATCCCCATAACGGATCCCCGTCTTTCAACGGGAAAACTTCTTAAAATAACAGTCATTAATAAAGGCATCATAATTGCCGTTGCTGACGCTTGCACCATCCGGCCCGTTAAGAGTATTCCAAATACAGGTGCAAACCCAGCAATGATTGTTCCAATGGTGAATAAACCCATGGCCGTTAAAAACAATCGTCTAACTGAATACTTTTGAATGAAAAAGGCAGACGTTGGGATGAGTATGCCGTTGACGAGCATAAACCCTGTTGTGAGCCATTGAACCGTTGCTGCCCCCACATTAAAGTCATCCATAATGGAAGGTAAAGCAACGTTTAATAATGTATTATTTAAAAACGCAATAAAAGCACCTATCATAAGGACCGCAATAATCCCGTACGGTGCTCGTTCTGTTTGTTTCGTGGTCGTTTCCATTGGAAGCTCCTCCTGCTGACGGTATACAGTGAGTACAAGATTTTATACCGTTGTTATATATCTTCTATATTATACTACCGGTTCAATTTTTTCAATTAAAAAATCTCTTATATAAGTTAGAGTAAAATGTTTGTGGGTGGAAAAAAAGTAATTAGAGGAAGAATATGTAATCTTGATGGAGGGGGTGGAAGTGTTCTTCTTCCACCCCCTCCATCAAGAGCACCAAGCGGAAGTGCGGTAGG
>JAJOJL010000083.1 GCA_021208645.1 Bacillus sp. (in: firmicutes)
AAAATATTTCCGTTGGTATGCAACAAAGGGTAGAAATTTTGAAAACTTTATATCGAGGTGCGGAAATCGTAATTTTAGATGAACCGACTGCCGTACTCACACCGCAAAGAAATTAAAAGAACTTATGGAAAATCAATGAAAAAAACTTATTAAAGAAGGAAAATCCATCATTTTAATTACCCATAAATTAAAAGAGATCATGGCTTCCTGTGACCGATGTACGGTCATTCGTAGGGGAAAAGGGATTGGCACAGTCAATGTGGCAGAGTCCAATGTAAATGAACTTGCTTCCATGATGGTTGGTAGAGAAGTAAGCTTTGCTGTAACAAAGGATCCTGCAGACCCTGGCGAAGTCGTATTGTCTATCGATGATCTTGTAGTGAAAGATGCTCGAGATGTAAGCGCTGTGAATGGTTTAAGCCTTGAGGTGAAAGCTGGTGAGATCTTAGGGATTGCCGGTGTTGACGGAAATGGTCAATCAGAATTAATCGAAGCCATCACTGGTTTAAGAAAACCGGCAAGCGGTAAAATTACGGTCAGTGGCAAGGACATCACTACCCTGCCTCCTAGAAAAGTGACAGAGTCTGGTGTTGGTCATATTCCTGAGGATCGCCATAAATTTGGTCTCGTATTAGATTTTACTGTTGGGGAAAATATTCTCCTGCAAACCTACTATCGGAAACCATACTCAAAAAATGGTGTCTTACATTATCCGAATATGTATGAAAAGGCGAGAAAACTAATTGAAGAGTATGATGTGAGGACTCCTAATGAGCGAACGTTAGCAAGGTCTTTATCTGGTGGAAACCAGCAGAAGGCCATCATTGCTAGGGAAGTGGACAGGTCCCCTGACTTGCTTATTGCCGCTCAACCAACCCGAGGTCTCGACGTTGGTGCCATTGAATTTATTCACCGTAAGCTAATTGAAGAAAGAGACAAGGGACGAGCAGTTTTACTCATTTCCTTTGAGCTAGATGAGGTACGAAATGTCAGTGACCGGATCGCCGTTATCTACGAAGGAAAAATTGTCGCTATTGTTGACCCGAAAACGACAACGGAGCAAGAGCTTGGTCTGTTAATGGCCGGCAGCCGTCGTGAGAAAGCAGGTGAGCCAAATTGATGCAGAAGTTCTTAAAAGGTAAATACTTTGGCTTAATTGTTCCTATAATTGCTATCTTTTTCGGATTTTTTGCTGGTGCTTTAATTATGCTCTTCAGTGGGAACAACCCCATCACCGGTTATTGGGCATTGCTCGTAGGAATTTTCGGTGAGATTTATTACTTCGGTGAGACATTACGGGTAATGACTCCCTTGATTTTCTCAGGGATTGCCGTTGCCTTTGCTTTCCGAACAGGTTTATTAAATATCGGGGTGGAAGGGCAACTGATTGTAGGGTGGCTTGCTTCCGTAGCAGTCGGGGTTATGTTTGACCTACCCATGATTGTTCATCTTCCGTTAGCGATTCTTGCTGGTGCCGTTGCGGGGGGACTTTGGGGCTTTATCCCAGGTTTCTTGAAGGCACGCCTTCAGGTCCATGAAGTAATTGTTACGATTATGATGAACTACATTGCCCTACACGTAAGCAACTATATTATTCGTGCCTATTTATTAGCTTCAGGTCAACGAACGGATTTTATTAATCAAGGAGCAGCTTTGCGTTCGGAGTTTTTACGAACAATAACGGATCACTCTCGATTGCATATGGGCTTCTTTTTTGGCCATTGCTGCTTGTTTTCTTATGTGGTTCTTGTTATGGAAAACATCAAAGGGCTTCGAACTTCGGGCTGTTGGTTTTAACCAGAACGCTTCGTCCTACGCTGGGATGAATGTGAAAACAAATATTGTGATGTCCATGGTTATTTCCGGTGCTTTCGCTGGAATTGGCGGCGCAATGGAAGGGTTAGGAACGTTTGGTTACGCTTATATCCTTTCCAGCTTTACGAACTTAGGCTTTGATGGAATCGCTGTTGCCTTATTAGGAGCGAACACCTCTATTGGTATATTCCTATCTGCGTTTTTATTTGGTGGGTTGAAAATAGGGTCTTCCAATATGCAATCAGCAGCGGGGATTGCTCCAGAACTTGTGGACATCGTTATTGCCTTAATTATTTTCTTTGTGGCTTCAAGTTATCTAATTCGTTGGATTGTTGGCCGTCTCCAAAGTAATAAGGAGGGGAAGTAAATGGATGCTATAATCACTACCCTTAACTTAATTATCCCTACAGCGATTTTCGCTGCAACTCCTTTGATTTTTACTGCTTTGGGCGGACTATTTAGTGAAAGAACCGGGGTTGTAAATATCGGTTTAGAAGGCCTCATGGTGATGGGTGCCTTCAGTGGAATTGTCTTTACCCTAATTTTTCAAGGGTTAGGTTTGGGGGCCGCCTCCCCATGGGTTGCCCTCCTTGCGGCGATGCTAATCGGGGCTGTTTTTTCCCTTTTCCATGCAGTAGCTTCCATTACCTTAAAGGCAGACCAAATCGTCAGCGGGGTAGCCTTAAACTTCCTGGCCATTGGATTGTCAGTCTTTATTGTAAGGGAAGTGTTTGGCCGTGGACAGACGGACCATATTCGTGAGCGAATTTGGAGGACAAATGTCCCCGTTTTATCGGACATTCCGATTGTAGGTAATTGGTTCTTTTCCAATGTATATATAACATCCTATATTGCCGTTATTTTAGTTTTTGTGGTTTGGTATGTTGTCTTCAAAACACCATTTGGACTGCGGTTAAGGTCTGTCGGGGAACATCCGATGGCTGCTGACACGATGGGGATTAACGTAAACCGAATGAAATACATTGGTGTTATGTTGAGTGGTGCCTTTGCAGGTGTTGGTGGTGCGGTGTTTGCCATCACAACGTCAGGGAACTTTGCCGGTGGTACTATTGCTGGTCAAGGGTTTATGGCTTTGGCAGCGTTGATCTTTGGTAAATGGCATCCCTTTGGATTGTTTGGCGCCGCCTTGTTTTTCGGTTTGGCTCAATCATTAAGTATTGCGGCCCAGCAAATCCCGGCCTTGGCCAATGTGCCGCAGGTGTACTTGTTAATTGCACCGTATGTGTTAACTATTCTAGCGTTGGCAGGCTTTGTTGGAAAAGCTGAGCCACCGAAGGCGATAGGGAAACCATATGAAAAAGGTGGCCGATAATGAATTATGGATTTTAGAGAAGCAAGTCATTGTGGTGTTGACTAGTTTGTAACATGTCTGTTTATATTATTAAGATGGGGGTTATCACCAAATGGTGTTGCCTTCGTCTTTTTTTTGTGGAAAGTTTCGTAATTATGAGAGTTAACGAAAGTGGTTGGTATTTTAATGATGGAGAGGTGCTTTCGTTAAAGTACAACGGGGAAATGGTTTCTATTTTAATGAAAATGCCGGATGCGTTAAAATACAAGGGGAAAACAGCGTCTATTTTAACGAAAAAAGAATTCTAAGCCTAACCGATTCAGATTGACCAAGATAATTCACTCTAGTTTGGTAATCATAAAGGTGACAGGAAAGATTAACTGGCAAACGCAATTGAGTAAGTGTTTTGGACACTAAATAAGTAACATTCTTTGCAATTATAAGATAGGCATATTAGATTAGTATCTATAGTGTTATTCATAATGCATAAAGAGAAAGGAAGTACAAACCAATGAGTCCTTTAGATATGTCAAAGTTTGAAAAGAAAGTCATAATACGAAATATCCGCCCAGCAGATATTGACAAGATCATTGAGCTGTCAAAGCTATGTTTTCCCAAAATGATCCCTTGGAAAAAAGAACAGTTGGAGAGTCACCTGGAGGTTTTTCCAGAGGGTCAGTTCTGTGTAGAATTGGAAGGGAAAATTATAGGAACTTGTGCTAGCTTAATTATTAACTTTGATGAGTACGATGACCAACACACATGGGATGAGATCACCGATGAAGGGTATATCACCAACCATGACCCAGACGGCTACAATCTATATGGAATTGAAGTGGCCGTGCATCCTGACTACCGAAGGATGAAAATCGGAAGACGCCTTTATGAAGCACGAAAAGACTTGGCGAGAAGGCAAAATTTAAAGAGTATTATCATTGGTGGGAGAATCCCTAACTACAATAAATACGTAAAGGAAATGACACCAAGGGAGTATGTGGAGGAAGTCACGAGTCATAATATTTATGATCCTGTCCTCACCTTCCAAATCATGAATGGCTTCACGTTAAAGCGAGTGAACAAAAACTATCTCAACGATGATCAGGCTTCCATGAAATATGCCACATTAATGGAATGGAACAATGTGGACTATCAGCCTACTTCTAAGCGGCATTTCAAAACATCTTTCCCAGTAAGAATATGTGCTATCCAATATATGATGAAAAAGATCCACTCCTTTGAGGAATTTGCACAGCAATGTGAATACTATGCAGATGTTGGTGCCAGCTATCAATCGGACTTCGTTGTGTTCCCAGAGATATTTACGACACAGCTCCTATCTTTTATTGAGGAAAAAAGTCCAAGTCAGGCGATTCGTGCCTTGACGGAATATACAGAGGAGTATATTAACCTGTTTACGGAATTGGCCATTAAGTATAACGTGAATATCATCGGTGGTTCCCACTTTGTAGAAGAAGATGGAAAAATATTCAATATTGCTTACTTGTTCCGAAGAGATGGGACGATTGAAAAGCAATACAAAATTCATATTACACCAAATGAACGAAGGTTCTGGGGAATTCACGGCGGAGATAAGATGGAAGTGTTTGATACGGATTGCGGTAAAATTGCAATTCAGATTTGCTATGATGTAGAGTTCCCAGAGCTTGCACGTATCGCCACTGAAAAAGGAGCAAATATTATCTTTACGCCGTTTTGTACAGACGAGCGACAAGGATATTTAAGGGTCCGTTATTGTGCCCAAGCCCGTGCCGTGGAAAATCAAATTTACACGATGATCACCGGGACAGTCGGAAACTTAACTCACGTGGAAAATATGGATATTCAATACGCACAGTCTGGAATTTTTACACCGTCTGACTTCCCGTTCCCAAGGGATGGAATCGTTGGTGAGTGTAACCCTAATATAGAGACAATTGTAGTAGGGGACGTGGACCTGGAATTATTACGCCGACATCGAAAATCAGGCAATGTTACCCAATGGCGAGACCGACGAAAAGATTTATATGAAATAAAGTACGATTGTTAAATATATTATCTGATTCCGATAGGTGTCTAACTAAGAGCTTTCCTTTGTTAGGCACCTTTTTCTTATGGACATATATCTGGTGATGAAATAATAAAAATAGTGAGTTTACAAAGGTGATGAAATGTCTACCCTATGGGATGGGAATGAAAGGGTGGAGTAAATCATGACCATGGAAAGAAAAACGACAGATCAGAAGAAGAATTATCCCTTAACTTTAGCGGTGCTCATCATGATCATTGCTTTTGTAAGTATACAGTTAATAGTAAATCTCAACAGCAATCCTAATGGTACCCCTTATCAAATTCCAGAAAACTGGCATGTTGAAGTTACGGCAAAAACATTACCAATAGAAGCACAACTCCCTGTTACTTTACAGGTGATTGTCATGGATGGAGATCATAATTGGATAAAAAAAAGCAGAAGTAAAGGCTAGTATTCAAAATATAGCAAATGAAGAATTCCTTTCTTTTGGACATGTGGAAGATGGACTATATGAAGCAAATGCTATATTAAAAACACCAGGAGTATGGAAAGGAACCTTAACAATCGAAAAAGATCAGTACTTATACACCCAACAAGTTTTGTTTATGGTTAGATAGTTTCTTGTATCTCCCCATATGTCGAGGAAAGGGGAACAATCTAAAGAGTTTCACTATACAAAACCCAACTAAATTGATAAAATAGAAAAAAATTACTATTTAATATTGTTTTTCTGGTAAAATAACATATATATAGTAACTGCTTGCTTTTTTTGTGAAAAATATCATAGGAAATATTAAAACTATTTTATACAATTATATTGTAGTAAGATACTAGTAATTTCCAATCTGTATTGGTGGAGTGAGATGAATGGACTGTTCCATTAGTTCATGCAATTAATGATAGAAACGAGTGAGCTCTTTGGGGAATAAAAAACAGCTTTTAAAACAAATGGAAGAAAAAAGGATACAAATGATGCGCTCTGCCATTAATTATGGTTTCACTGCTGAGCAAACAATCCAATACAGCCAAGAGTTAGATCACTTAATGAACTTGTACGACCGTATGTCTATAACAAATTCTAAAGAAACCAAACCAGCACAAATATATCTTAATTACTGAAAAACACCCAAATTGATGGGTGTTTTTCAGTATCCTTTTTAAGGGAAAAACTATTCAGCATCGGCTACCTTTTTATATTCTCCTTTGGTAGATAATTTTCTTCGAGCGACTGAACGTTGGTAAGTGGACAAATAAACCCCAAATAAAACAATAATACCCCCGAACAACTGGTGCATGCTGAAAATTTCCCCTAATAACATCACTGCTAGAATCGTCGTAAAAACAGGCACGAGGTTAAAGAAGATAGATGCTTTTGCAGGACCGATAGCAGCAACCCCTTTATACCAAAACATTAATGCTAAGGCAGACGGGAAAATACCAATATAGGCAATTCCTAATAAAATCTGCCATTCCCAGATTGCCGGAAAACCAATGGTCACCCATTCTCCAATGGAAAAGGGCAGTAGAATGATGATGCCAATGATCATGGTGACAACTAAACCGGCAATGGTAGGATATTTGTGGCTATGAATTTTTATGAGAATGGAATAAATAGCCCAAAAGAAGATACCGAACAACATAATAATATCCCCGATGTTAAAGGACAAGGTCAATAACGTTTGAAGAGAGCCCCTTGTAATAATCCACAGAATTCCTCCAAAGGAAAGGATGATCCCAACCACTTGTATTTTTTTCAAAGACTCTTTTAAGAGGAAAAAGCCCAGAATGGCGGCTACAGCTGGTGTTAAGGCGTCCACAATTGCCGCGTTAATGGAGCTTGTATAATTTACAGATAAGTATAAACAACTGTTAAACAGGACAATCCCCGATACGGCAATCCCAGTCAGGGGCTTCCACTCATTTTTCCATAATACATGGTTTAGTTGAATTGTTTTCCAGGAGAGGGGAAGTAAGATAATTACTGCCGAGACAAACCGGAATAACGCTAAGGTAAAAGGTGGAATTACCCCTTCAAAGGCTTTCCCCACTATGAAATTTCCGGAGAAAAATAACATGGCTAAAGTAAGAAGTATGTATGAATGGATTTTCATGTAGGTTCACCTCCAACGGTTATGAGTATAACATGAATGGGTAATGCTGTGGGGGAATGGCATGATGAAAAAAAAATTTTCCAGATGATTGAAATTGTGATTGGTACAAGCCAGCGAATACGCTATACTGATAACTAGAAATAATTTAGAGGTAGAGAAGAAAGGGAGATTACATATGCAAGTAAAAATGGCTGATTTACCAGGTATCGGAAAAAAGATATCCTTTATTACAGCACAAGACAGCATGATTGTCCTGATTGTTCACCATACGGGAAAAAGGGAGCTTTATTTTTTCCATGACAAGGATAATGATGAGGCGGATTTCTCCATTGACCTGACAGCAGAGGAAACACGGGAAATGGGAGCGCACTTGTTAGGGGCTATGTTCCAGCCGGTGGAAGCAGATAAAATGAAGTTGTTGAAGAGCCAAATTGTGACCGAATGGGTGGCGTTAGATGGTGAATCTAAATTTGTGAATAAAACCATTGCTCAATCTAGCATCAAAGAGAAAACTGGCGTTTCTGTTGTGGGAATCTTCCGAAACAATGACGTCATCGCCAATCCGGCATTAGATGAGGTCTTACTAGCAGGAGATACGATCATGGCGATTGGTAAGCAGGAGGAAATTACGAGATTTGAAGACCTTTGTGAAGGTAAGGAGATCTCCTAGTGGATATATACATACCAGTCATGCTTAGTGCCGGAATCATCTTCCTCCTGATGTTTATTTTCGGCCTCATTAGCTTTAAGTTTAAAATTCCTGAAGTGATTATTTATATATTACTAGGTGTTGTTCTTGCTTCCATATTAGGGGACAATGAATTGCTCTTTTTAATTGGTGAGATTGGGATTGTTCTTCTATTTTTCATGCTTGGGATGGAGTTCCCCATAAAACAGCTTTTGAAAGTGGCAAAAAAAGTAACTCCCGCAGGTACCCTTGATGTAGTCTTGAATATTGGAGTTACCATGATTATCGTTTATTTGTTTGGATTAGGGTTGATCGAATCGTTGTTAATCGGTGGTGTGGTTTATGCTACGAGTTCGTCCATTACAGCAAAGTTACTAGAAACGAATAAACGGATGGCAAACCCTGAATCGGAGTTTATCCTTGGGCTCCTTATTTTTGAAGATTTAGTAGCGCCAGTATTGGTTGCTATATTAGTAGGATTAACTGCCGGTGTTGGCATGACTGCCGGATCCTTTACAATTTTAATCTTGAAGGTGGTTGCCTTAACTGCCGGTGCAATCATTTTAGGTCAAGTATTGTTTACAAGATTGCGGGGATTTTTCGACCGATATTTAACGTCTGATATTTTCATTATGTTTGTTATTGGTATTGCCTTGGCCTACGGCGGATTGGCCTTGTTCCTTGATTTATCGGAAGTGTTGGGGGCATTCCTTGCGGGCATCATGATTGCGGAAGTGAGGAAAACTGAGCAGTTGGAGCATTTAATCCTGCCGATTCGCGACTTAACGTTGCCATTATTTTTCCTATGGTTCGGTACGACCATCGAATTCGGTGCAGGAGTTCCCATGATTCCAATGCTTGTTACGTTAGTCATTTGGGCGATCGTTGCCAAGATTATCGTCGGTATTGTCGGTGGAAGGTTGTATGGTCTTAGTAAAAAGGTCTCTGTTCGAGCGGCATTTTCCATCATTCAGCGTGGAGAATTCTCGATTATTATTGCTGCCTTGGCTACAGCGGAGATTATGGTATTTAGCAGTATCTTTATTTTAGTCATCGCCATGATTGGTATTGTATTCTTCCAGCTGGCACCAAAAATTACGAAAAAATTATATCCTGACAAAAAGCCACAGAAAGTTAAATTGCCAGGTTGATGATTGATATGTGATGGGGAAGGCTGTCTTGGTGGGCAGTCTTTTTCCTTTTTTTGTGGCGAAAAAAGCAATGTTAATTTTTTTGACAGAATTTTTTATGAAATGGACGTTGCTGACTAGCAAATTTTCTTTATAAATATTGTAAAATAGGTATAAAGGAACAAACAGAGAAGGGGTGATACTATAAGTGGCGATCATCTATGTTTGCAAACGATGTGATGGCAATGGCACCGTTGTAAGGAAGCTCTGGTTTATGAAAAAAAAGGTTTCGTGTCCGTATTGCAAAGGAGTAGGAAGGCGAAAATACGAGAAAAATAAAATAGGCTGTTGAGTTTCCTGTGTCTTTATGACTCAGGATTTTTTGTTGTTTTTGGGAACGAAAAAAGCAGTTGCCGAAACAACTGCCTGTGTATTGATGGATTACTCTAAAAGCTCCCAGCCTGTGGAAAGCTTCAAATCAGGGTATTTGTCTTGGAAGTAACGCAAAGTAAACTCGTTTTCAAATAAAATGACAGGACGTCCTTGCTGATCGTGAACAAGCATTTTACGGCTATCCAGCATTTTGTCCGTAACCTCACCCTTCGTCACCCAGCGTGCAAGTTCGTGGGTCATGTGTGTGAACTCAATGTCTACGTTGTATTCGTTCTTCATTCGATATTCAAACACCTGGAACTGTAATTCCCCAACGGCCCCAATAATGAAATCCTCAAAATATGGGGTTTTATAAAGTTGAATCGTTCCTTCTTGAACAAGTTGGGCAATTCCTTTATGGTATTGCTTATGCTTCAAGGCGTTTTTCGCTAAAATTTTTGCAAATCTCTCTGGCGGGAACATTGGCATTTCTTCGTAAACTAATCGCTCGCTGCCCGTGACTAACGTATCGCCCACTTGGAAGTTTCCAGAATCATAGAGACCGATGATGTCCCCTGGCATAGCCGTGTCCACCGTTTCACGGTCTGAGGCAAAAAACGAGTGGGACTGGCTGAGCTTCATTTTTTTGCCCGTACGGGAATGCATAATTTCCATCCCACGCTCAAACTTGCCCGAGCAAACCCGGAAGAAGGCAATTCGGTCTCGGTGGTTTGGATTCATGTTTGCCTGGATTTTGAAAATAAAGCCCGTGAACGTGTCACTTTCTGGCTGAATGAGTTCTCCTGAAGCCTTCCGTGGCTGCGGTTCTGCCGCAAGCTTTACGAAATTGTCTAGGAACGACTGAACACCGAAACTAGATAGGGCGCTTCCGAAAAATACAGGTGTGAGTTGCCCAGATTGAACCTTTTCCATGGTAAATTCATTTCCAGCCTCTTCAAGGAGCATAATGTCCTCTTCAAGCTTTTCTTTTTCAAAATCTTGTAAAACTTTTTTGCTCGCTGTAGGCAACGATTTCCCGCTCATGGGATTCGTTAAAAACCTCAATTTTATCATCAGGAATGCTGTAAATACCTTTCAAGGTTTTCCCCATCCCGATCGGCCAGTTCATTGGATAAGTTTCCATTTCGAGAACTTCTTCAATTTCTGCAAGAAGGTCGAGGGGTTCTTTTCCTTCCCGGTCCAGTTTATTGATGAAGGTAAGGATCGGAATTCCGCGCATACGACACACTTTGAAAAGCTTGAGGGTTTGTGCTTCAATCCCTTTTACGCTGTCGATTACCATTACTGCTGTATCAACGGCGGTGAGTGTTCGATAGGTATCTTCACTAAAGTCTTCATGACCAGGTGTGTCGAGAATATTAATTTGTATATCGTTGTAAATTAGCTGCATCACACTAGATGTAACGGATATTCCACGCTGTTTTTCGATTTCCATCCAATCCGATGTAGCAAATTTACCTGATTTTTTTCCTTTTACCGTACCTGCGCTACGAATCCCGCCTCCGAGAAGGAGAAGCTTCTCTGTGAGGGTCGTTTTCCCGGCGTCCGGGTGAGAGATGATCGCAAAGGTACGTCTTGGTGTTTCGTTAGACATATACATAACCCTTTCTAACCTAAGTTAAATGCTCCAATTCCTCATTATATACAAAAACGAGGGAAGAATCACTATTTTTTCGTGTTCGTTGTTGTTTTGGGGAATGGAAAATTAAAGAAGGACGAAGGAAAGGGAGGTAGAGTCCTTTTCTTCATCCTTCTTTGTCTGGCGTGTCTGCGTTCATGTCGTGCTTTCTTCTAATGGTGGTAAAAACTTTGTGCAGTATGCTCCTAACAGAGTTAAGATCGTTGCTCCTGTCCAGAACACGACTCCGTATAATGAGAGTCCAATTAGTCCGACGAAGACGTAAAAAACAGGAATCAATAAAAAGAATAGTGGCGTTAACCAAGCTTTCATTCGTCATTTCCCTCCTTTTCGTTATAGTTAGGGTATCCAGTCATTTTTATTCGTGGTTCGTTTGTTTGTGAGTTTTCAACATTCATATGTTGTTTATGTTGTTATGATGAAAACATTGTATCGTAAGTCGATTATTTTATCAAATATTATGAATTTTCAATTTTAATTTGTGCGTATGTTAAGGGGTGGCTGACTAATGAGTAAGTAGTGGTACAATGAGCACGTAAATCACCAATGAATAACGTTTGTGAGCTGGATCGTGGAAGGTTTTATTTGCACGCAGAGGAGGAGAAAACAGAAAACGGTCAAGTGGAATGATTTAATTGCCCGTAGAAGAGCGAAACCAGGAAGCAGTCGAAATTGGAAGG
>JAJOJL010000078.1 GCA_021208645.1 Bacillus sp. (in: firmicutes)
GATCGGGTACGTGTCCCCGAAAGAGTATTATAAAAGGTATTTACATGCAGTTTAGGTGCTTGGATGACGCACCCAAGAACCTAAACTGTCGAAATTATTTACTGTCCATTAATTGGGGGCTTGACCAGATGTCACTACCTGTTATGGTAATCTGCTCTTGAGCTGTTAGCGTTACCCCCTCAATCGGGTAATCAAAGGTGACTGTCACAGTCCACTCCCCTACATCCCCTTCAAGGACATGAATGAGAATGTCAGACCCATCTTGGCTAAGCTCTAATGCAACGTTTTCCCCATCAGATGTAGCCTGAAAATAGTCCATTATTATTGCCAGCTCTTCTTCCGTAATCATTTCTCCATCAATATAAGGAGTTAACCGGAGTGGTGCTGCCTCTTCTAAATCCCCCACATGAGAGGTCCAATTCGTTGTGGTTGTTGTCAGTTCCCACGTCCTTGCAGTGGCTTGGGCTCCTAAAATACGTAATTCTTTTGTTTCTTGATAAAACCCAGGTATATTCGCCGTTACAACAGCCGTTGTCTCTTCTGCCTGCAATTGGAACGAAGCGATAAATGCTTGCTCATCTTGATTCCAGCTAAGGGCATATTCCCTATCATCAATGAGAGCCGTCACGTCCAAATCAGACAGGGCTTCCTGAGGGTCGAAGCTGAATGCTTCTCCGTTTTCTCTTCTTTCCGTTAAACGAACAACTAAGTCCAAGGTGGAACCTACGTAGAACTCTGTATATTCTTCCGTATGGTCTCTATCAACTCCTATGCCCCAAACCTCCATAGTAAAATCGATGGCAGGTTCTGCAATAAACTGGAGTTCTTCCAAATTCACGTCATCGGCAAAAACAATGGAATACGTTCCAGCGGGAATAACTCGATCGGCATCCCCATGTTTAATATGGGATACTGCACCGTAAGTCGTTTCTCTTAATTGTCTAGAATCAAAAGGCGATTCAATAAAGAACGGGCCGTTTACTGTAAAGTCTTCATTCTGATTCTCTAAACTGATTTCTGTTATTTCATGAGTAACTTCACTCCCTGACTGTTGCTGTATAACAGTAATGCGTTTAAGCGGATATGGAGAATCCAGTGTTACGGTATTTCCGACAACATCAGGTGTAAATAGTGTTTCTGCATCACTGGAATTTGGGTCACGGTTAGTGATCAAAGCAGCAACATCAATGATCCGGTCAATGACTTCCTGTTCCGTTTCTGCTTTTAAATGTTGACCAGCTAGCGTTGGTTTCCAAACTTCGTCTGTAAAACGAGTCATCTTTTCTCGCTCTTCATCTGTTAAAAAGGCTTCCAACGTTACAAAGAGTGATTGAAAAGAAACTTCTTGTTCCTCCACTTTATTTTTAAATTCTAGTAATGTATCATGAGCCATTTGATAGTTTGCTTCTAATTGTTCAGGATCTGTTACGGCAATACTATCTAAATCATTAAAAGCCCCATCCATGACGATAATGAACCAATACTCTTCATCAGGATGCTCTTCCATACTTTCAAGCATGGTTTCAATGGACGTATGTACCGTCTGAAAAGGCGTCCAACCGCTTTCCGTCCAACTTGAAATGCGGTTAATTTCCTGTTGACGATTAGTGTAATCCAGACCTATCTGTTCCACATTGTACTCATCACTCATACGAACAACATTCAACGCATCATTTTCCCCAAGAAGTGAAGTAAGTCCTTGCAAGGCATAGTTTGCAAATTTCCAATGATCACTGGCAACACGTTGATTTGTCTCTGGATCGTCAAAATACCACATACTTCCTGAGTCATCGTATATTAATGTTACGTTTCTTCGCTCACTCGTTCTTTCCTCTGCCATAGATTGAATGGCTGTCATGAAAAAGGTGGTGAACACTATAACGAACAAAAGAGCTAAAATAAAAAAAGTTTTTCTAAAATTAAGCTGCTTCACTTGTCTCATGAAAATCCCCCTACACGAACTGATCTTATATATTTTTTTAAAGAACGTATTGGTAATGTGGTCAAAAAATTAGTGGGTAAAAATACCCTATTCTTAAAATGATTCTTCATGTATACCCTTTTCCCCTTCATTATATAAGAATTAACTGAAAAATTGTGTATTATTTAAGATTATTTTAGCTGGTGAATCAACAAGCTGACGTGATACATACCATCACCGTTTTTTTCACATAAAAAAAGGAAAATTATGCACAATATTGACGATAGAAAGAAATGAAATGGAGGCTTAATCATGAACAGCTCAAATCCCAATATTGAACTTACTTCATCTGAAATTGCAAACCTCTGGTCTCAATACATTAATGACACAAGCTCCATATGCATACTTACCCATTCTATTGCCGTAGCAAAGGACGAAAAGGTTAAGGAAATTCTTGAATTTGCTTTATCTCTGGCAAAATCCCATCAAGTTAAAATAAAAGAGTTCTTTGAAAAAGAAAATTTTCCAGTACCGAAGGGGTTTTCAGTAGAACAGGATGTTAATTTGAATGCCCCGCCACTGTTTACGGATACGTTTATGTTAGTGTACATGCATGTGATGACATTATTGGGGTTAACCGGTTATGCAGGTGCCGTTGCCACGTCTTCCCGCCCCGATCAAATCAAGTACTTTGTACAGTGTAATACAGAAGCAATGGAATTATACGAGCGAATTGCACAATTAATGTTAGAAAAGGGGATATTTAGTAAACCTCCACGAATTAATACACCTGCTAGCATTGACTATGTTGATGATCAACGGTATTTGACGGGATGGTTTGGGAAAAAGCGACCGTTAAATGTCATAGAAATCAGCGGTCTTAATTTTAATATGATTAAAGTTATTGTGAAGGTTGTACTTGAAATTGCATTTGCCCAGGTTTGTGACATGGAGGAAGTTCGAGACTATTTTTTGCGTGGGAAAAAAATTTGTGAAAAACAATTTGGTACATTAAGCTCCATTTTGATGAAAGATGAATTAGCTTCACCTGCATCATGGGTATCAGAAATAACAAGTTCTACAGTTTCACCTTTTTCCGATAAATTAATGTTGAATCATATTGTTGTTTTAACTTCATCTGCCATTGGCTATTATGGGGCTGCCGTATCCGTATCCCAACGAAGAGATTTAGCTCTTACCTATACTCGTTTTATGACAAATGTGGCTTTCTATGTGGAAGATGGGGCACAATTACTTATCAAACTTGGTTGGATGGAGCAACCTCCATTAGCAGATGATCGTGAAAACTTAGCGAAGAAGTCATGACAACAACATCTTGGGGTCTACTAAAAATGTCTAACACCACTGCAGGTTAGACATTTTTTATAGGACTTTCATGTACTGAAACGTTAAGTTTCGTCATTCCCGTTCTGCATCGTAAAAAGTAAAAGACCTATGGTCATTCCCACTAATAAACCTGTTCCGATGCTCCCCATTCCAATCTCTGTATTTCCGAACATAAATGCAAATGTACTTAATAGCGATCCACCTAATAATCCAAATGTCATCCCATAGGCTAGATAGTCTTCTAGTTTTAGCTTCTTTTCATCTTCCTTCTTAGCCATTGCTCGTCTCCTAATCTTCCCAAATAACACCATCTTTAGTGTTCAAGACTAAATTGAACTCTTTTCTCCCATCTATTAAGACAAAAACAGTGCTAGTTCCATTTTTTAATCGTCTGCTCGTGTCATCTCTATCATATTAAATTGGTGCAACCGTGCCACATTTGACTTAAATTCTAGACTTTCGTTCTCCTCATGAAAGAAGCTTGCAGTTTCTTTCCAAAAATCTTCCTCAAAAGAATAGTCCCAATACTCGTCTACAAAAGCAAACCGATTATTTTCTATTATTATTCCATTATGAATCGGAACTTCCTCTCTCCAAAATTCAATGATAGACAACATTGTCTGTAACATTTCCACCCCTGAACTATCTAACTCAATGGGCTTTTCCATATTTCTAGCTACGCTATCAGTTAAAAAATAGATAAGTCCTATTGCCTCATTACTTTCTACTTTTTTTACAAAATCATCATTCGTTACTTGCATCAAAGTCACTAACTCCTCATGTGATTCAAAGAGTTTTTGTGCATCTTTACTTAACAAGTATGCATTATTAAAGCTTAAAACCCCTACCTCCAATACATCCTCAATCACTTCATTCATATTCAATGCCTCATAAATAGATTGAACCTCTTGGACAACTTTTTGATTAAAGTACGCTTCATCAACCTTTTCCTTTGAACAACCTGCAAAAAGTATAGTTAATATGGCAAATAAGATTGTAAATTTGTATTGTATTGTCATTATACTCACCTACTTTTCTTTAAGGATAGCGACCACCTTCGTAAAAAATCATTACAGCAGAAGAAGGGCCATTTCTACTGGCCCTTTCCCCCTTCCATTGCTAAAGTTTAGTTGATCTTAAGATCTTAATTCCGTAAACGCCACCTGCTATTTTACCTTCAGAGGAAACAAATTTTTACTTCTACTTTCTCTTTTCCTTTCGTTAATTCATATGGAATTGGATAACGAACGTCGATTGTACTTGCTGGTGGTCCGTTATGCTCTAATTGTTGATGAGCAATCACCGTTCCATCAATTAAAATCTCAAAATTACGTTCGTACGTTTTTCCGTCTACTTCCATCGTTCGATCTCCACCAAAGTAACTAACCTCTAAACTCATTTCCCCGTCTGGCTCCACTGTCATGTCATAGCTAAAGAACCCTTCATCTTTAGAATCTCTCCAGCCCTTTTGTACAATATCTGAGTAGCCAGAAGTGGAGTTTGCCCGTTTCAAGTTATGTTCTACCTCTGGTTGCTGCTCATGGGGCTGAACCTCATCCACCGTTATGGCCCTTAACCGGTCTACTTCTTCCTGTTCTTTATCTACGAAATTACGATACGTCTCTTCATCCATTAAATTCCAATATAATGTGTAACGCTGATGATGAAGATGATAGAAAGGAATGAGGGTTACTTTTTGATTTCCAGGTTGTCCTACTGCTTCTGTTTCAAAAATCAAATCACGCTCAGCTACTCTTGTGATCCAATCATCAAGAGTTTCTTCATCTGAAACTAGCGTTGGAACTTTAATTAACGGATGATTATTTAATTTCAAGTGGTCTGCAAGAATATCCGTCTCTGGGAAGTCATCTCTACCTAAAGCACCTGCTAACACGATAGGTCCGTACATAATTCCTTGTTTGATCGGGTTATCTTTCGCCACGTAAGTATGAAGCCCCATTGGCAGATGAACATCTACCGTATCTCCTGTGGCCCATGTTCTTTCGATCGTTAAATAGCCATTTTCAGAACGAGTAAATGTTTCTTTTCCATTGATAACCGCAGTCACTTCGCCTTTAACCCAGTAAGGTACGCGGATATGTAGCTTTAAACTTTCATTACTCGCTTTTTCAAAAAACAATTTTGTCTTGTCTGTTACTGGAAAATCTGTTACTTGTTTAATGGTGACTTGTTGCATTTCCAGTTGAAGTTCAGAAGGGATAAATAGATTTACGTAGATATCTTCTTTTTCTACACTATAGATGCTTCTCGTGTATCGTGCTGGATTTTCCATTCCAGTACCAGTACAGCACCAGAAAGAATTATCCGCTGAACAATACACTTTAAAATGACCTGGCTGTGTGGAAACAAAATACGTCTTCATGCCAGAATCAGGATCCTGTGATGCAAGAATATGGTTATATAACGCTCTTTCATAGAAATCCATATATTTGGCATCGCGCGTCCATTCAAATAAAAGCTCTGTTAGCTTTAACATATTATATGTATTGCACGTCTCGGCTGATTGAACCCCTAATTTCTCTTCATTCTTCGGGCCAAAATGCTCATTAATACTGTTCCCACCAATAATATAGGATCTCGTATTGACGACTAAATCCCAGAAGAAAACAGCCATTTTCTTGTATTTTTCTTCACCTGTTATGTTGTATAGCTTCGCTGCCCCTACTAATTTAGGAATTTGCGTATTGGCATGGCGACCTTCCAGCTCATCTAATTTTTTCGATAAGGGCCCAAGTACTTCTTCATGGCAAAAACGAATCGCCAACGCTAAATAATCTTTATTCCCTGTAATCGTGTACAAATCAGCCATTGCTTCATTCATTCCACCGTGTTCACAATAAAGCATTTTTTCAAATTGTTCATCTGTCATATTATCCGACCCTTTTTTTGCCCAGTCCGAAAGCTTTGTTACAACCTCTAACGCTTTTTTATTTCCCATAAGAACATAAATATCAATAAGGCCTGCAAAAAACTTTGTGAAGACTGTACCACGGAACCCATTGTTCTGCTAGACTGAAGCGTTCCACCTCAAACTCCCCAGTAAACGCTTTGTCAAAACAATCTCGTGGAAAACCTCCAACAAAACCATCCTCATCCAAACTTTGTAAGTAAGCCAGTTCATTCACAGCATAATCTAGTTTTTCTTTCAGAACTTCATCCTTCGTCAACGCATACATTTTGCGCTGCAGCAGAAAGCCAGTGCCCTAAAGAATGGCCACTAATTCCCGTTGATTCCCAGCCACCGTAACGAGGCTTTTTTGCCTCTTTAGAAATACCTTCATAGAATGGTGCCATTAGCCTGTCCACGTCGAGATAAACTAAATATTCTTTTCCTTTAGTTTGGGATTCCTTAAAAATTCCATTTTGCAGAATGACATTTTTCATAAATTAACTCCCTTTTTATACTAATGATTGTTTTCTCTAATTATTTAAGAACAGTATACTTAATTGTACACTGTAAAATAAATAGTACCCAGTATTAAGATAAGAATTACAGCTCTAATCCAGATGAATTTATCGCTAATCCCGGCTTTCTTTTCTAAGTAGTATATATAGTGAACCATTGCCATTAGCCCTATCAAAGTCAGAAAAAAACCTGCCATCGAACGCTCAACCGCTAATAGATACTCAAATATACCTAAAGTTATTAAAATAATTCCCGTGGAACCTAAGACCAAGTTTAAGTAAAGTGACTTGTTTGTATCGGTATTCACATCTATTTCCCCTTCCCGATTTTGGTTTGTCGTTACTCTCCCAGTACTTTAATTAGAGGAAGGACAACTTCTTCTGCTTTCATTCCTGTTCGTTGAATTCCTAGTCCTCTACTGATTATTTATGTCCCGTAAATATTCCTCAAAGTTACTATTAAACATTTCTAATTGGTGCAAATACTGCACGTGATATTGCCCATGGTCTACATTGTTTCTGGAAGCCTCCCTGATCGCACTTGAAATGGTAGAAGCAGCAAATAATATGGAAATACTCAAAATAATGATTGCACCTGTCATAGATATCCTCGGTTTTTTATCCTCCATAGCCAACCTCTCCCCTTAATTAATCGGTGATATAATAACATTCTTCCCACTATTCTAACACCTTTTTCCAGAATGTGGTTACAAAAATAATCTGCAAATGTTGACTTCGAAATTGCTCTCAAGTAAATTCAAGTAAAAAGAATACTAAGTTACAAATGCGAATCAGATTTACCAAACATAGAGAACTTCACTTCTTTTACATAACTGCAGAAGGACATAATAATAGCGAATAGTACTCAACATATACATTGATTTAACAACAAAAAAACACATGTGATCTCTTGTATCAGAATCCCATGTGTTTTTGCTTGTGAATAACACCGCTGACGCAAACCTTTAGATCCCAGTGCCCGTCCTTTTCTTTAGTTACTTTTTCCGACTAGTGATTTCAATGTTTCACAAACAAGTTCCTTAGAAAGTGGTTTACTTAATAAATAGCCTTGCATGAAATCGCATTTTTCGTTAGATAATATTTTTCTTTGCTCTTCCGTCTCCACACCTTCTGCCGTCACGGATAATTCTAATGAGTGAGCCATGGCAATAATTGCTTTCACGATTGCCGCATCGTCCTTGTCCGTTCCCATATCCCGAATAAAAGATTTATCTATCTTCACACTAGTAATAGGTAACTGCTTTAACATGGCAAGTGAGGAATAGCCTGTACCAAAATCGTCAATGGCAATATGAATACCCTCTTCATCTAATTCCCTTAACATGTTCTTACTATTTTCTATGTTTTTAATGGCAGCACTTTCCGTAATCTCAAGACATAAATAGCGAGAGGCTAACCCCGTTTCTCCTAAGATGCGCTTCACATTTTCTACGAAGTCCTTTTGCTGTAACTGTCTTGCTGAGATATTTACAGAAATAATCATGGGTGGGTATCCTTGGTCCATCCAATATTTGTTTTGTCGGCAAGCTTCTCGCAATATCCAATATCCAATAGGAATAATCAAACCTGTCTCTTCTGCTAACGGGATTAATTCCTTTGGAGAAACCATTCCTCGATCAGGAGACATCCACCTAACCAACGCTTCCATGCCGTAAATCTCTTTCGAATCAATATGATATTGCGGTTGATAATGTAACTGGAATTCCTTACGTTCTAATGCCTTTCGGAGTTGATTTTCCATCGTAAACCGGTCCATTGTACGGGAGTTTATCTCAGGAGAGTAGATTTCCAATTGATTTTTTCCATTCTCCTTGGCTTTGTACATGGCCATATCCGCACATCGGAGTAATTCATCAATATCCAAACCATTATCAGGGTAGACACTAGCGCCAATGCTTGCCGTTGTAAAAATCTCATGATTTTGGATATAGAAGGCTTCTGAAAATTTTTGAACGATACTATTACCAAGTAATTCTAATTCAGATACGTCTTGAATATGGGATAAAAAGATTACAAATTCATCCCCACCAAGTCTTGAAACGGTCAACTTTTCTCTAGCATCCGTTGAAATAAACTTGGAAGATATAACGGTTTTTTCTAGTAAGCGACCAACCTGCTGAATCAGAACATCTCCTGCCTGGTGACCTAAGGTATCGTTAATGACTTTAAACCTATCTAAATCAATTAACAAAATACCAAGCTTATATTGGTGTTGCAAAGCCAGTTGTATCTGATGATTCAACCGTTCATGTAACAAGCGTCGGTTTGGTAGACCAGTTAGAGCATCATGAAATGCCAAGTACTTAATTTGTTCTTCGGCGATTTTTTTCTCGGAGATATTCGTGATAGAGCCAATAATTTGTATTGGCATGCCTTCCTGATTACATATGGAATCCCCAGTAATATATACCCATAGCTCTTCCCCGTTTTTCCCACAAATGCGGCACTCTGTTTTCAACACATTCCCTTGATGTTTATGTGCCCTAAAAACCTCTTTAACCCGTTCTCCATCTTGTGGATGAATAAGTTGGAGGAAGGAATGAGAACTTGTAGGTAATTCTTCGCCAATACTAGTAAAAATATCATGACTTCGAACATTCCATTGAATGGTATCCCCTATAGGGTCCCAATCCCAAATACCATCATTTGTCGTTCGGGATACAATTTCCAATTGTTCTGCGATGGACTCTATCTTTTCGAACAATTCATCACGTTCTAATGAAGCGGCAGAAACAGTGAAACTAACTTGGGTGATGTCTGCAGCGGAAATGAAGATAAGTTCATCCACTGGACCTACAAGGGCAATGAAACCCCAATCCCCTCGTTCATTTCGAATGGATTGTACACGAACAAAATCATTTTCCCGTAAAGGAGGGATCAACTCGGTTAATGGAAATTGCTCAATGGAGATTCGCGAACCAATTGGCGGTACGGCTTGGCCATTTTTACTGAATACTTGAGAAACGATTAAATTCTTTTTACGATCCCCTTCTTTTTTATCCCATAAGGCAAGGATGCCCCAATGACTTTTTGCACCAAACATATTGGCAAAATCAAAACTTTTCTCCCTTGTTGCAGAAGCCCATCGATAGACGAATTCGTCGTAACGCTTTAGTATATTGTATAAATTAGAATTAGATTCCATCAGTTGTTTTTGTACATCTGTTGTTTGCCCTTGCCTTTGGGAATGACACCCACAGGATTCACGGATAACTAATTCTGTCTGGATTTTGATAACCGGTTCTTCTACTACCTGTCCATTTATTTGTTGGAATAGTACATCAAAACTAGTTTGTGCCAAATCCGTAACTGACTGTCGAATCGTTGTTAAGGAAGGGCTGGAAGTAGCAGCAGCATCTAGATCGTCAAAGCCAATAACGGCGATGTCATGTGGAATACTAAACCCGGCTTCTGTCAACTTCTCTATTACAGCAAGGGCGTTTAAGTCTGTTGAAGCGAAAATAGCCGTGAAATCTATCCCCTTTGCCAACATGGCTTCTGCTGCATGGTATCCCCCTTGACGCATAGTGTCACTGGCGTGGAAAACCAATCCTTCCTCAAAGGGTAGCCCACATTCTGTAATCGCTTCCAAATATCCTTCAAAACGTTCAACTAAATCTAAGTGTTCTTCCTTGTTGCCGACAAATGCGATTCTCTTATGCCCATGGGTCCTAATTAAATGAAGGATCGCTTCCTTCGTTGCGTGGTGATTATCAATAAGGACAGAATGACAGTTAATGGCATTTTCTTCATAACCAATAGTTACTATAGGTTTTTTGGTTGCTTCAATTATATTAAGTAGTTCAGGAGCTAATGGTAAAACAGATTGGGGGTTTGTCATCAGTAACCAACCATCCGTTTCCATGGTGCCTACTGGATAGTGAAATGGCACGGGGTTCTTTGCACTCGGTCTTGCTTGAATGGTAAAGATGGTGGACTGGTTGTTATTCGCTTTTTGCAAAATTTCATAAAAAATCCTTCCATAATAATCACCATCTAAATAGGGAGTTAGTAAGCCAATACGTGTGTTTTTAATCATATGTCTGAAACTCCTTAAATGTTTCTTAGTTGATTATGTATACATATGTCTAATTTCGACATTTTTCTTTAAATACCTCTTCCATTATAAACTAAAATTAGGTCAAAATGAGTATCCCATTAGCACAGAAAATGAAAAATAAATCAAAAGAAGGGGTCGTTTAAAAGATGGTTATTCAGAAATGAGCTTTACTTTTGGTGTTTTTCCGTAATGGGTTTCCACACCAAAGATTTCGACGTTTACAATGCCTGACACATCATCTTTGTCAACCTCTATTATCATCGTTCTTGGTGTTATATCAGCTGTACAAGCTCCACTTTTAGATTGCTCGTCCAGATGAATAATCATATCTTTCTTATTTGCGTATAGCTCTACTGCTTTAAATCGGAATGGACACGACCCAGACTCAGTTATTGCTAAAAAAATGGAAGCTTTACTATTCCAGTCGATTTCGTTAGGAATTCCTTTTAGCTCAAACTGAGACCATGTATTATTGAAGTCAGCTTGATTGGTAACTTTCTTTACCTTGACCCTTTCATCTGATTCATTATAAAAATTGTTAGGAACTGTTTTCACACTTTTAATTATGTCACTTGAAATAATAAGTGCCTTATCTTCTTCAAAACTATTACATCCAACTAATATGATAACTACTGAAATCAATAAGAGTAATTTCACCTTTATAATAATCACCACCATGGATAAAATATGTTCCCAGCCCAATTCTCCGTTTAAAGACAAAATTTAAAAAAGAATACACCAACTACCGAACCAAAAAAC
>JAJOJL010000042.1 GCA_021208645.1 Bacillus sp. (in: firmicutes)
TTTACCTTTCTTCCGCAATGGATATTTTTCTCAAAAGTCCATTGTCACACGTTTCCCCTCTGATGTAACGCCAAAATATATTCCTGAAATGTAAAAATCCACCGCCATTGGAAATGGCAGTGGACAGAAACAGAAGAAACATATGAAACGGTAGAAGAAACCATAGAAGAAACCGTTGAAGAGGAAACTGTGGAAGAAGAATTGACAATAGATCAAGAGCCTGTTTATGAAATGACTAGCACATTTTCTGTGAAACCAATAGAAGGAACAGATGCACCAGAAAATGTTGTTCTGCTGACCATTGATGATTCTTTTTTAAGTACGAATAACACATATGCTTGGATATGGCTGAAATACTATATGAACTAGATGTTAAGGCTATCTTTTTTGTGAATGGGCAATTGCTTGATACGCCAGAGAATCAGGAGATATTACAGAAAATGTATGCTATGGGGCATACAATAGGTAACCATACAATGAATCATCCAGATTTATCAACCATTTCTGACGATGAGCAACGAAAACAAATTGTAGGACTGAATGACCTCATTGAAGAAATTATCGGAGAGAGACCGAGATTTTTCCGAGCACCTTTCGGAAAAAATACAGATACATCTAGAGAGATAATGGTAGAAGAAGGGATGCAGTGGATGAACTGGTCCTACGGTTATGATTGGGTCGCAGAATATATGGAAGCAGAAGCCCTTGCAAAAATTATGGTAGAGCCAGATCCACCTGGTCTACTGAGGAACGGAGCAAATTTATTAATACATGACCGGGAATTTACAAGGGATGCGTTGAAGGCCATTGTTGAAGGGATCAGAGAGAAAGGTTTTGAGTTTGTAGACCCAGCGTTAATCAAATAAAAAGATCTGTTGTAAAACACAGCGTCTGCCTATATGTTGAACGGCAATGGGTATTACTTTTATTAAGGAAAATAGAGTTATCTAGGACTAACAAATCGAAAAGGATATGTTAGTCTTTTTTTGGACGATAAAAGTTCAAAAAAGATGACAGATAATTATTTGATTCGATGACAAAAGACGACAAAAAAATCAGTCTATTTATGCTATGATTATTTAACATGTGTAGCTATTAATTAGGTGGTGAATTTTTTTGAGAAAGTCAGATTTCTTAGATCAATTAAGATTAGAAGTTGGTTTAGTGTATGATTATGCCGTCAGTAAGGAAGATTTTTTTCGAAATGTCCTTTATAAAATTTACGAATTAGTTGGGAAAAAATGTGTCATTGCTGTTTATAAGCCTGATATAAAAGGGAATTACTTGATGGAGTTTGTAATTGGTAAGAATAAAACAGAGGAAGTACGACCATTTGGTCTAGGTTTTATTCACTTTTGTTCCAATCAAACTTCTGTAGTTGTAAAAAAAAGGAAATGATCAAGCTATTTTATCTCCCATTTATAGAGATGGAAAGTTAGAATATATTTTAGTTTGTAGTGTGTCCAACCGCTCCTACACTATTTCAGAACAAGATATGGATTTTGTAGATGAACTTATTCGTTTTATCGAAGCCAAAAGTGCTACATTTACCAACATCGAAAAAGAGGATTAAATAGTATAAGCCTAATATTTGCGTTACTCCCTTGCTTTGTATTATAATTAAGAATATTCAGATATTATAAAGGAGGGATTTTTTTATGGAAACATATGAGAGACTGTATGATGAAGTGGAACGGGTGAATGTTCGGTTTGTTGGAATGGCCACGGAAAAAGCTCGCTACGATTTCGGTTTGATGTTTACGAATATGTTTTTTGGTAAGCCCCTCGTCACTTGTATGCAAACAGGTCGCTCCTTTTTAATGTGTGCCGAAGATGCGGAGGATGTGGATCATCTTCAAAAGATTTTTAAACTGCCTGACAGAGAAGAAGCGGAAGTCATCTCAGAATTTTTTAAAGTAACCCTGCCAGTAACGGCCTTTGAAGCACAGTATATTGATTAATAAGATAAACGGAAAGAACACATTTGAAAGTAATGTGTTCTTTTTGTGTGGTTTTTCATTTATTAAAGATAAAAATTAGGCTCAATATTTTTTAATGTGTTATACAAATAATATTGACATACACATTGTGACATACTAAAATGAGATTAACGAAAGAAAAGCGCTTACATTATAAAAAGGGAGTGTGCCATACATGGGAAGCATTGTATGTCAGTCTTGTGAACAGGTAATCGATTATTATGAAGATGAGAAAGTGACTGTTTTATATGGAAAGTGCTGTAGTGAATGTGGAAAAGAAGGTATGGAGCATAGTCATAATTAAATAACTTATGGAATTAATTTAAAGCCAGAGCCCGTATGCTCTGGCTTCTTCGTTTTGGTTTGGGAGTTTTTGGCGAAGTCATTTTCGTCAATATCGTATGGTCTGAAATGTAATATGCGAGGTAGGAGGGCTGCTAGTATGTCTAGGGGCCAAAATAAATGCCGGTAAGAGAGTAGCAGGTGTGTCAACCGGCAAATAAAGCTGAAATAAATGCCGCTAGTAGGTAAGCGAGCATGTCAACCGACAAATAAAGCAAGAGTAAGCCTAAATAATAAAGAAAAATCCAAAAGAAAACCAAAAATAAAAACCGTAGGCAGATTACTATCTCTACCTACGGTCCACCAATCAAACATTAAACCTTCAAATTCCCCTTAAAACCAAAATTACCAAAAAAAACAGTTTTCAAAGCTACTTCCTTTTAATTAATAAATCGCCTTCCGTTCTTGGATGACGCGAATCGTTTTTAATGTAGGGTCTTGTGGCCCCTGTACCGGCAGGCCAACTTCGATGTTTTTGCCAATATACCGAAGATTATCTTCGTCAATGATTTCACCAGGAATTACAATTGGAATTCCTGGAGGATAGACCATAATAAATTCAGCACTAATTCGACCGGCAGATTCCTCTAAAGGAATCATTTCTGTATCAGCGTAAAAGGCATCTCGCGGTGACAAGGCCAAGGTTGGGATGTGTGGCACAAACACATTTATTTTGTTCATACCCTTTTCAATATAATCAATTCTTTCGTTAGAAAGCTCTGTCAAGGCTTCTACTAATATATCAGCTTTATCCCTCGTATCTCCAAATGTAATGATGCAAAGAATGTTGTATAAATCAGACAACTCCACTTCAATACGGTATTTTTCCCTGAGCCAAAGCTCCACATCATGACCGATTAACCCTAAGTTTTTTACAGAGATGATCAGTTTAGTTGGGTCCCTGTCAAAGATGGCCCTGTCATCTAGCATTTCATTACCTGGGCAGACGATACCTGGAATCCGGTTTAATCGTTCCCGTGTCTCCTCTGCCAATGCTATCGTTTCTGTCAACTTATCCCTACCTTCCATCACTAAATGCCTTCTAGCCGTATCTAACGACGACAGGAGCAAATAGGAGGTGGAGGTGGTTGTTAACATACTTATAATGCTCTGGATGCGCTGTGGTGATACGAGATCTCCCTGCACGTTCAATACAGAGCTTTGCGTTAATGACCCACCTAGTTTATGTACACTAGTAGCGGCCAAATCAGCACCTGCCTGCATGGCTGAGAGAGGGAGATCTTCATGAAAATGAATATGAACACCATGGGCTTCATCTACGAGCACTGGAATATCCCTTTCGTGGGCTAAATCCACGATGGCTTTTAAGTTGGCAGAAACACCAAAGTAAGTGGGATTTATGACGAGCAGCCCTTTTGCATCTGGATGAGCATCTAACGCTTTATTAACTGCTTCTGTCGTAATTCCATGGGAAATACCGTAGGTCTCATCAATTTCTGGATGGATGAAAATTGGTGTTGCTCCTGAAAAAACGATGGCAGACATGATGGACTTATGAACGTTTCGCGGCACAATAATTTTTTCCCCAGGGCCAACGACACTCATGATCATGGTCATGATGGCACCGCTTGTCCCTTGGACAGAAAAAAAAAGTGTGCTCTGCACCAAAGGCTTCTGCTGCTAAGCTTTGGGCTTCTTGAATAATACCACCTGGATGGTGTAAATCATCAAGTGGTTCGATATTAATTAAATCAAGGGATAAGGCATTTCCACCAATAAATTCCCTGAATTGACTGTCCATTCCAGCTCCGCCTTTATGGCCAGGGATATGAAATTGAACAGGCTTTTGGTTGACATGGTTTAATAATCCGTCAAATAACGGTGTTTTTGCTTGATCTTTATTCATTTCAGTAGTTCACCTCAACTGTTAATAACAAGAAGCTTCCATAACGTGCTTTTATTTGTTATCCTTCTTATAAAACAAAAAGAGTATACCAAATTGAGTCATTCATGAAAAGCAATTTTTCTTGGAGGTAGTATTTATGAGTGAAAATATTTATATCCCCCTTTCTATGGATTGGAGTAAAGAAGAAATTGTCGATGTGGTCAATTTCTATGAGGCAGTCGACCGTGCCTACCATAAAGGGGTAGATCGTGATTTATTACTGGCCCTTTATGGGAAATTTAAGGAAGTAGTACCTAGTAAAAGTGAGGAAAAACAATATTTCAAAGAATATGAAGAACAGACGAATCAATCTCCCTTCCATACAGTTAAAAAGGCAAGGGAAGGAGATTCTCCATCCATAATTAAAATGGGATGAAATTGACAAAGAACGTCCAGGACACTCTTTTGTGAGAGGTTCCTGGACGTTTAATTGTTAGCGAATAGACATTTTATAGAGAGGAACTAGTGTATCATACGTTTCCTTAACAAGTTGAATAAACTTCTCCCCATCTTGGAGAATTGGGTCGGCTGCATCAATCTGGCGACCTATAAGAAATTCGTCCTTTTTTACATCGCGAAACCGTACAAGGGCTTCTTCTAGGTCAATTGATTCCAATGGTTCCGCGTCTTTTTTCATATGGTCTAACGAGATAACAAAGTCCTTTGGAACATTATCCACAATGGCTTCTTTGTCTTCTAAGAAAGTTTTGGCAATTTCTTCTTTATTTGGTAGTTCATAAATATAGGCTAACCAAATGAAAACATGATCATCAAATAACCCCACTTGGAAGTGTGGGTGCTTTTTATAACCCCGTTTATTGTGGCAAAAGGCCATCCATGTATCCTTCGGTGGATTGACGCTTCTTCTCGCATGTTTGGCAATATGTACATGCATTTCTTCCCCAGTTGCCTTTGCAAGATCTTCGCTCACCGCAGCACCAATTTCTTTAAATTTTGGCTGAATACGCTCCTTAATTGCTTCCATACGCTCATCTAATCCATCAATATGAAATGTTTCGAAATCTTGTTTAGAAAATCCATTGAACATCATTCCAGACACCTTCTTTTTACTTTTTTTTCATTATTTTTTTTCAACATAAATGCTCTTATTCTGACAGTTTATCACAAATTCCTTCTTTTCTTAAAAAACATGCTTCCACTTTGGAAAAGTTTAAAAAAATTCGAGAAAAGGAAAAGAAATATAAATCAAAGTTCCAAATTGTTGACCAATGACATATGCTATATTAAAATTTAAAACACTAAACTGTTATGTAACACGTCGTTGGAGTCAGCTTTTACTATAATGAAGAGGGGTGTGGATCATGGAGAAGGTCATTCAGACGTTAAGAAGAATTGACGGTGAAAAACGGATTCCCGTATTGAAGATGGAGATAGATTATGAACTTCTAACATTATATGATGCACTTCAATCCAACGATAAAGACCAAATTTTTAAAAGCAAAAAAAAGTTGGAGCAATTACGAAGTGAATGGATTCTATTAGAAGTATAGTTAAGCGTTCTTTGTGAACCTCGAGAGGTTCACTTTTTTTGGAAAAAAGCTATGGGATTTGATTCACAAGGTTTGCTAATAAATGGGTTATTTGATATAAGTGATCTATAAGTGGGTGTTCTATATTTATCCAAGTAATGGCTTCGTTCGTCGCCTGCTGTCAGGAGATACCCAGTTTCTTAAAAGATTGCGACGGCTACGCTCATTACTTCGAGTCTGTTCAAAGAGCTGAGATACCACCTTTTTTGGACAGGCTCTATAATTGTTGCAGAAGGGAATGTCGAAGAGTATGAAGAACAATATGGAAAATATATTTAATATGGCCACAGAGTGGACAAGGGAAGCAGGGAAATACATAAGGGAAAAAATGAAAAGCTCCTTTGCTGTTACAACAAAAGCCAATCAGGATGATTTAGTGACGGATGTCGATAAGGCCGTTGAAGCTTTTTTTCAGAAAAAAATTAACTCCGTATTTCCAGAGCATCGTCTCATGGGGGAAGAAGGGTCCTATGAGTCTGTGAAGGATTTAGATGGGATTGTTTGGATATTGGATCCTATCGACGGCACCGTCAATTTTGTTCATATGGAAAGCTACTTTGCCATCTCGATCGGGATTTATTCAGAGGGAGAAGGATTGATCGGAATCGTCTATGATGTAATGAATGATGAACTCTTTTCTTCATTAAAGGGGCAGGGGGCGTATGTAAATGGCCGAAAGTTACCTCGCCTAGAGGAAGTAAGGTTGCAAGAGTCAATCTTAAGCTTTAACGCAGGCTGGATCTTAAAGGACAGACGTTTAGAAACGTTGGTTGCTGAGGCAAGGGGAATCCGCTCCTATGGCGTTGCAGCGTTAGAAACTGCCTATGTTGCAGCTGGACGGTTAGATGCCTATATTAGTTTTAATCTTGCTCCATGGGATATTGCTGGGGGCACCGTGCTTTTACGTGAAGTTGGAGGGATAGCCACGGATTTTGAAGGAAATGAACTTACGTTTCTAACAAAAGGTACGTTTTTTTGCAGCTAACCCTTGGATCCACAAAGATATTTTCCAAAAATTAAATTTGAATAAATAACAAAAAGGGAGTCTCATTCAATGGAATGTAACTCCCTTTTCATATTTATACCTCTGAAGCATTATCTTCATTTTTTATTGAGTTTGTATTTCAAGGTAAACCCTGTTGTAACAGAAACAATGGCTAGTACAATGGCAGAGGTAATAATGAGTGTACTTCCCTCAGCAATACCAATGCCGATACCAATTAATCCTGCCGTTCCTAATAAAGCTAGTATGAAAAATTTCCAGTTAAATGATTTCATGCAATATTAAACCTCCCTTATCTCTAGTTTAGCGGATTTTGGAGAAATAGAAAACCAGTTGTTACTTTCATCTTTTTCAGTGGGTTGCTATAATGGGAAAGGTAGATCAATGAGTATAACATTCTCTCAAGCTATTCTTTGAGATTGAATTTAGGAGTGGAACAGATGATTTTAGCATCCATAAATACGAACAACGCACCAAATATGACCCCTATTGCAGAATGGCTTGGGGCTACGAACCCAGAGAATTTCTTGGTCGCTTTTGTTGCCCTTTATATTATTGTAAATGTTCTAACCATTTTAGTTTTTAACCTAGGTTTTGCTAGGAAATTACCAGTTTTAAAGACGATCGTTGTTTACGTTATGATGTTGTTTGGAAACATTTTTTTAACATTTCTGGCTTTGACATTGCCAATCATTGAATCCCTGGCAGTAGCAGCAATTGTTCTTGGGTTGTACAAGCTTCAGTTACGCCGCCATAAACAGGAATCTCCGGATGCTTCCGAATAGGAAGGGGAATGCTTAAAACTAGCTTTTCGAAAAAAAAATGTAGTGGAGTAGAAGACGGGCTGTAACGAGAATCAAATGTAAACACGAACAGATCTATACGATCAAGGGACCCTAAGGAGAAAGTCATCCTCTAGGGTCCCTTGTTTTTTCAATTAAAAGTATAATTTGTGCTAGCGTCCATTGACTAGTGTTCCTTTACTATTGGATATACTCGTCTTTATGCTCCCGGTGCGTGTAGGTCTTAAAATTACCTGTACTTTTCCGTTCCTTCGTTTTTTTCTTCAATTCTTTCGGAGCATGGTTCACACATATAGGTATGAATTGGTCGATTTCTCAACTTTTTTGCTAATGGAGAATAATCATCTATATTTTCTATCGTATCGCAAATTACACATTTTACTCTCATGCTACACCTTCCCAACACGGTATTTTCAGTTTTTTTATTTAAAATAAAAACAGCTTATAATAGCCCATTATACCCTTGTACCATAAGATTGAAAAGAAATTTTCGAAAAAATCTGTTTACACCCTTCGATTATTCAAGCTCACATATTCCAATAATCTATTGATCCATTCTCCAACTAGGGGAACGTCCACAAACTGTTTTAGTATGAGGCCAAGCAAAGATAAAACAATGACAGTACCGATGGTTAATCCCAATCCTCTACCGATACCAACTAGAATGTTAATGAAAAATACTCTAGTTGGATTCGTATAATTCAATAAAATATCTCTTACTTTTGCTTTTTCAATAGCCCATGATATTCGCTCTAGCCGTTTATCCAATCTCTCTGCTCTTTCCAAACTTCTTGTGTATGTTTTTAATTCTTTTAATAATCTATCCAGTTCTTTCAACTGACGGTCATTCATTTTCATTCCCTCCCGGCGAAGTTATGCCTAGGCGAAGCTTTCCTACTTTCATTATTCCCGAAGGTAGCAGGAAAATTATTTTCTGTTTATTTGTCACATCAGTTTTAACTTTACTCATTTCTAGGTATAGTAGTATTGTGAAGATTGAAAGGGGGATTGATGATGGCAAATCGTGTTGAATCAGAACTTACAGATGAACTGGTGGCTTTATTAAGTCAGGAACAATTTGTTATTCTTGCAACTGTCGATCACGAAACAGGAGGACCGAATGTGAATGCCATTTCCTGGGTGTACGCACCGGATGGGAGGAGTGTACGTTTTTCGGTTGATAATCGATCAAGGATTGTTGAGAATTTGAAAAAGCAGCCAAGGGTTACAATAACTTTGGTTGGTGCGGGCTCTACATACTCCATTACAGGTGATGCTAGAATAATTCAGGAAAAAATCAATGATGTACCCCTGAAGCTAGCCCTCGTAGAAATATCTGTGAAAGAAGTAAGGGATGTAATGTTCTATGGCTCAAGAATCACATCAGGGCCAAAGTATGAAAAAACCTATGATAAAGAAGCAGCAGAAAAACTAGACAGTCAAGTTATGGAAGCAATGAAAAAGTAACGAAAAGAAGCTGTATGCAATAAAGGGGTGACTTAAAATGGCTAATAATACCATCCTGAGTCACCCTTCTTCGTTTGCTCAAATACCATTAGTTATTGTTTTCGTTACTGTTGTTCCTATTTTCATTGCGTTCATTGTTCATCTGATCATCATTACCATCGTCATTCATACGACCATGGCTTTGATCTTCTTGTATGTCTTCAAGTTCATCTTCCTGCCCTGGCGAAAGTTGATCTTTATTGCTCTCCGTCGGGCCTTCTTCTGAAAAATCTTGTCTAGGTAGATGCTCGTAGCCTGGAATAATTGGCATGATTCTACCGATGATCCCTGCTAGTTCATTCATGATGGCCATAATCGGTCTTCCTTGTGCCATCTCTTCTCGCATCTCTTCGATCCGGTGGCGAATATCAGGATCTGCTGTTACAGCAGCATGAGCTCCATAAGGGTCTTCCGATAGGGCGACGGCTACTTGATATTTCACGGAGCCCACTTCTGATTGATCAATGTCACCATGGACATCAACACCTACTAATGCATAAGGTCCAATGACAATGGCTGTTGCACGTTGGACATCTGGAATGTCTGTAGCTAAGTCAGCCAAGTGATTTGCCACTTCTGTTGCCGTATGTTGGTCTTCAACGTAGAAATCCTCATTTCTTGCATTTTGCCCCATATATTGGCCTTGTCCTTCTACAGGAGGATCCGTATCGTCTTGTCCTTGACAGGCACCTAATAGTAGTAAACTTAATCCACATAGTATTAAGCTTTTCACTTTCATAGTATAATCCCTCACTTTTTCAAGTTGTTACACCTATTGTTCGTTTAAAAGTCTATCTTTATTCCTAGTCACATATATATTGAAATAAGGAACGAGATTATCATAGTTGTAGGAGGCGAAAAGTTGATTACAAGACGTTATATTTTAGACACGAACGTCCTACTACAAGATCCCATGGCGATCTTCGCATTTGAGCAACATGAGGTTATTATTCCTGCAGTTGTTTTAGAAGAAGTAGATTCCAAAAAAAGAAATATGGATGAAATAGGAAGGAATGCTAGGTATGTAGCACGGTTGATTGATGATCTCAGAGAAAAAGGCAAGCTTCATTTAGGGGTTCCCCTTCCCAATGGCGGCAGTTTCCGAGTAGAGCTAAATCACAGATCTTTTGGGAAAATGAAAGAACACTTTTTAGAAAGTACGAATGATAACCGAATTTTAGCAGTGGCGTTAAATATTGGTATGGAGGAAAAGGAGAATAGCACAGGTGTAACAGTTACGTTAGTAAGTAAAGATGCGTTACTTAGGGTAAAGGCAGATGCTTTGGGCATTCATGCAGAGGACTTTTTAAGTGATCGTGTAGTCCAATATGACAGGATGTATACTGGTTATCAGAACATTCATCTATCTACAAATTTGATGGATGAATTATATGGAAAAAGGGAGCTAGAACTTAGTCAACTAGGGAATGGAAACTATTATCCAAATCAATTTTTTATTATGAAGGACGAAACTAATCAATCCCGTTCTGCATTGGGGATTGTAAGTAAAGATTGTCAGAGTCTGGAACTATTTTTGCCTCAGGATGATACCATCTGGGGAATAAGGGCCAGAAATGTACAGCAACGGATTGCTTTTGAATTGTTAACAAGGGATGATATCCCCCTTGTGACCCTTGCTGGAAAAGCAGGGACAGGCAAAACCTTATTATCGTTGGCTGCAGGACTATATCAAACGGAAGATCTACAGAAATACAATAAACTATTAGTAGCTCGACCTGTTGTCCCTGTTGGTAAGGATATCGGCTTTTTACCAGGGGAGAAGGAGGAAAAGCTTCGACCGTGGATGCAACCTATTTTTGACAACCTTGAATATTTATTTAATACGAAAAAACCAGGTGAATTAGAACAAATCCTTGCTGGCATGGGATCTATTCAAGTAGAGGCCCTAACATATATTAGGGGAAGAAGCATTCCGGACCAGTATATTATTATTGATGAGGCACAAAATCTGACGAAGCATGAAGTGAAAACAATCCTGACAAGGGTTGGTGAAGGGAGTAAGATTGTATTGATGGGTGATCCGAAACAAATTGATCATCCTTACCTTGATGAATATACAAATGGCTTAACGTACGTAACAGAGCGATTGAAGCATCTGTCAGAAACAGGCCATATTAAATTGCAAAAAGGGGAACGCTCTGGTTTAGCACAAATGGCTGCTGATTTACTTTAGCAGCTTGATTTGTTGGCGAAAGACCTAATGGGATAAATGAAAAGCCACCGTGTCCGTTTACAACCGGACAAGGTGGCTTTTTTTAGATTGGCTCTGTTAGTCTTTGTTGTTGATTTATGCTACAGGAGCTCGCTTTCCGCGGGCAACGCTTCAGCCTCCTCGTCCCTGCGGGGTCTTCAGCCGTTGCTTTTCCCGCAGGAGTCTCGCTCCTTTCGC
>JAJOJL010000068.1 GCA_021208645.1 Bacillus sp. (in: firmicutes)
TCACGATCACTCCATACATAAGATATGTCTTAATTTTACCGTATATATGGAGGAAAATGGTGATACACGAAAAAAATTGATAAAAGTTTGTGAAAAAGGAGTTTTTAATGAGTTAATCGACAGTCTCAAATCTCCGCTTATATTCCCCAAAATATACTCAATTTTGAATTTAACCGGAATTCCTCCGCTTATTTTACTTCATTTGTAAGGATAGGGAGGTTTCAAGTTAATATAGAAGAAAATACCTGTTTTAAACAAAAGAAATACCGTTGATTTCTGGTGTGAAATCAACGGCTTTATACTTTATTGTAAGCTAATTTGCATTTTCCCCGCTTTTCGGAACGGGGTATCGCTTAAACTTGACTGTTTTTGAAGGATTGAAGTCCTTCCTCCACCTGCTTCAAATGGGACAACATTATTTTTTCTGCCAACTCATGGTCTTGATCTAAAATGGCGTGGTAGATGGCTTCGTGCTCCTGATACAGCCTTTTTATGGTTAAATCCTCCGCGCGTAACCAGAAGCTCCTGCTTTCTTTCATGGTACTGAAAAGAGTGTCTGAAATATGATGCATTAATTTTATTAAAAAAACTGTTATGGGTAGCTTCAGCAATGGCCAGATGGAATTCTACATCTGCTTCAATGACGACTTGTTCGTTCCCTTCTCCTGCCTGCATTTTCTGGAGAGCCACTTCAATCCTCACTAAATCCTCAACAGTTCTATTTTTTGCAGCTAGTGAAACAGTGCTTGATTCGAGGATTTTCGCACCTCAAACAAATCCATCAACTCTTTATGGTTTAAAAGTAATAAAGAATTTTGCGAAAAGGTGAAGTGAGAGTAATCATATTCTTGTACAAATGTTCCCTCCCCATGCCGCATTTCAACTAATCCCATTCCTTTTAACGTACTTAAGGCTTCCCGGATGGAAGGGCGACCTACACCATAGTTTTTTGCTAGCTGTTCGACCGTTTCCAGCTTATCTCCTGGCTTTAGCTCTCCGGTTTTAATTCTGTTTTTAATATCATTGGCGACCAATTCACATATGTTTTGTTTCCGGATCACTTCCATTGTCTATTCACCTACAATCACACCGATGTAATAACTTAATAATTTTATCTTTATATATTTAGAAGGAAGGCTATGCCTTCCTTCCGTAACTTATTTCTTATACTGCGCTTTTCTTTTTCGCCTGATCAATAGGTGTTTCCTTATTATTGTAGAGAATTACCATAAATACGGCTACGAAAACAACTAGTGCGATATACCAGAAGTTGAAGCTGCCGGCGATGATGGCCATCCCTAGTAAGCCTGCTGCTCCCACATAGTAAACCATCGGGATAATTGTTTTTCGAATGATAAGCCCTTCTTTTCCAAGTAAGCCAACAGTAGCAGCGGCGGCTACGACGTTGTGTACGGTGATCATGTTACCAGCTGCTCCACCAACTGCCTGTAAGGAGACAACAACACCTGCTCCGGCAGCATCTAAGCCAATTCCTTCTGCAGTACTGAACTGGAATAAGGAGAACATCATATTACTTACCGTGTTACTTCCAGCAATAAAGGCTCCTAATGCTCCAATGATTGGGGCAAATAGTGGCCACAATCCACCAGCCAAGTTTGACATGGCATCTGCAAGGATTAAAGGCATGCTAGCGTAAGAGTCTGATGCAGAGTTAATGAACACTTGTACCATTGGTACGGCAAACAATAAAGCCGCGGCTGCACCAACTACCGTCTTAAATGAATCTTTCCAAGCTCGTGCGTATGCTGCTGTATCGTTTTGCATTCTGTGCACAAAGAACGTCGCTACTGATACAACTATGAAAATGAACCCAGGTAAATACAACGGTTGGGATGAGGTATTTATACCAGAGCCAAAAATATTTTCCCAAGCTATCGTTACACTGCTGTCTGTTAATATACCTCTGAGCCAATCCCATGTACGAGTCATAACTAGTAATACAGCCACTAAAATGTACGGGAACCAAGCTACGATCATGTTCATGTTTTTGCCAGTAACTTCTGCTTTAGAAGCATCTTGTAAAGAACCGATCCATTCTGGTTGCCACTTGCTGCGCTCTTCAAAATCAAACATTTCTTCTTGTTTAGGCTGGAACCAACCAGCTTTTGCTGCTGGTACAACGATTAATAGACCGATTAATGCTCCTAATAGGGATGGGAACTCAGGTCCTAAAATGTTAGCAACAATGTTATATGGAAGAATGAATGCTACTGCTGCAAAAATAGCAAACTTCCAAACTTTAAATCCTTCAGCGAAGGAACGAGATTTTCCAAAGAAACGGGTTAATATACCTGCCATGAGAAGTGGTACTAATATACCTACTGCCCCATGTAGTAGGGCTACTTGTGCACCAACGAAGTTAATATATTCACTAATTGGCTGGCTTCCTAATGCTGCCATGACGTTTTCCTGTCCACTAATTCCGTTGTTTACCCCTACAAGGATTGGCGTACCAATCGCTCCGAAGGATACTGGTGTACTCTGAATAATTAATGCTGAAACTACTGCCGCCATGGCTGGGAAACCGATAGCAACTAATAGTGGTGCGGCAATCGCTGCAGGTGTACCGAACCCTGCTGCCCCTTCAATGAACGATCCAAACAACCATGCAATAATGATGGCCTGAACACGACGGTCAGGTGAAATGTCTGTGAATCCTCTTCGGATCGTTTGTAAGGCACCACTTTCTTTTAATGTATTTAATAGTAAAATTGCTCCAAAAACGATAAATAGTATGTTTAAAGCGCTTACAACTCCGTGAACAATTGCTCCCCCAACTCTAGCTGTTTCTGTTCCCCATACAAAAACTGCTAGCAGAACTGTAACGACTAACGCCAGCGGCATTGCTCTTTTAGCTGGCCAATTTAACAGTACTAGAAATACAAAGACGACAATAATTGGTGTTAAAGCTAAAATTGACAACGTTCCTAATCCCATTTTTTAACCCCTCCCATTTTTTCAATGACACTTCTACGACTCTTGATTAAGTAGATAAATGATTATTATATAACTCCCCCTAAATAATAATCTGATGTCTGACTTAGAAGATTAGGTCATCTGATGACCATATTAATAAATTATCTGAAAACTCGCAATAGCATTTTAAAAATTTTCTTATTTTATACATAAATAGATAAAAAGTCGGGAAAGTGGAGGGGGAGTAAAAGTTTCCTTTGTCTGTATAATTTCGAACGTTTTTTATGGCAGATTTTTGTGGAAAGCAGTCGGAAATTTGATAAATAGATACTATAATAACTAGAATGTTACCTAAATAGGGTCTTTTGGACCATGATTTTTTACTTATAATGGTGCTATTGTTATAATTAAGCATAATAATTGGTAAAAGGTGGGATAATATGGACAGCCACATTGCTCTCGTTAGAAAACTATCTATGCAAAAAGATATGCGAAGAAAAGTGATTGGCGGCATCAGTGAGGAAGATGTTAATCTATTAATCCAAAACATCCAAGAATACTTCGAAGAACTAGAAAAGGATTATAATACTAAAATTACTGAGCTTACTGATTCTAAAACGAAGCTGGTTACGGAATTCGATCAATATATACAGCATTCGAAAAAAGAAAAGGCAGCATTGGAAGCCTCTTTATTAGAATTAAAACAGGATTCCCAGAAATACGCAGAAGAAGTTAAGGAAAAGCTAGATTAGAAGCTGCTATAGAAGAGTTGAACAAGACTCTCAGAAGTATTTAGAAGAGATTCAAGAAAAAGCAAGTTTAATAGCTGCTTTAGAAGAGTTTCAGCGTGATTCGCAGAAATACCTAGAAGAAAATAAGGAAAAAGATCTTATTATTTCGGAACTGGAAGCTAGATTGGCAGAGGAAAAGGCTTCGGCTCATAACAAGGAAGATTTAGACGAACTTACTGCTAAAATCGAAAATTTAGAAGTTTCTTTGCAAGAAAGCAGAGAAGCTGAAGACCGACTAAAAGAAGAAGTTTCCAAGTTAGAAGAAGAACTTCAAACCATGGGATCCATCCGAGAGTCAGATAATGACTTCGAAACAGTAATCATGCAGTTGGACAAGCTGAAGGATCAAGTTGTAGTTATTAACAACTTAAAGGGACAACTGGAGAAAGAGCGTGAACGTGCAAGTAAAGCCGAGGAATTAATGGAGTCAGAAAGGCTCCGTGCTGAAAAAGCAGAATCGGAAGTGGAGCAGGTTAGGGCGATTCTTCAGGACGTAAAAGGAAAGTATCATCGAGAACAAACCCTTTTAGAGCTGAAATTCAGCGATATATGCGAGAAGTACCGAACGATGGAAGCGGATATGTCAAGTTTTTACAGTAATTTATCAACATTTAAAAAACAATCTGAATCGGAAATGGCTGAATTATTTGATGATGCGGATAAGCTAATACGTAAAATAAAATAATCACTTTTTGGAAGACTAATGTTAAGTTGGTCTTCTTTTTTATGGCGGAAAGTTTGTTCAATGGATGTACAAAGTTGTGATGTTTTGGTAACATAGCATTATGTAATGGACTATTTGTAAGGAAACTATGTTGTCAACGGACTTTAAAGCTTCAACATTTTGACAGCTATTAATATTTATTAATTTTGAGTATCCCACTAGCTCAGAATCATAATAACTTCATCAAAATGGTGACGTGTTGCTGAGATCTTCTCGAACTCGCTTTCCGCGGGCAACGCCTCAGCCTCCACGGGAAACCCCGCCCTGTGGGGTCTTCGGCTGTTGCTTTTCCCGCAGGAGTCTCGTTCGCTTCGATCTCATCAACACTTCAATACTTATATAATTACCTCATTCCGAGCAAAAGGGATACTCAAATTATTAATTAAAGGAGAGTTTGAAAAATGGATAACAAAAAAGTTAAACCAAATGAACCCCTAGTAACACATATCTTTACGGCAGACCCATCTGCCCATGTTTTCGAAGGAAAAGTGTATGTTTACCCTTCTCATGACTTGGATCATGATGGACCGACCAATGATAATGGAGATCAGTATGCCATGGAGGATTATCACGTGTTATCGCTAGATAATTTTGATTCTCCATGTGTGGATCACGGGGAGGCACTTCATGTAAAGGATGTACCATGGGCTTCGCAGCAAATGTGGGCACCGGATGCAGCTTTTAAAAATGATAAATACTATTTGTATTTCCCGGCACGGGACAAGGACGGTATTTTCCGTATTGGTGTAGCTACAAGCGATAAGCCTGCTGGACCATTCAAGGCGGAGGATAACTACATACCTGGTAGCTTTAGTATTGACCCTGCTGTTTTTGTGGACGAAGATGATAGAGCGTTTATCTATTTTGGTGGATTATGGGGCGGTCAGTTGGAAAAGTGGCAAACTGGCGAGTTCAAGCCTGATGCCGAAGATCCTGCATTAGATGGACCGGCTCTTGGACCTATTGTTGCGGAATTAAGCGATGATATGTTGACGTTTAAAGATGATCCAATGGAAATTGCGATTGTGGACGAGGATGGAAATCCGATTCTTGCTGGTGATGAGGACAGGAGATACTTTGAGGGTCCTTGGATGCACAAATATAATGGGAAGTATTATTTATCCTATTCAACTGGTACAACCCATAAGATTGTTTATGCAGTAGGGGATAATCCACAAGGTCCATTTACGTTTAAAGGGACGATTTTGAATCCAGTTATTGGCTGGACAACGCATCACTCTATCGTAGAGTTTGAGGGCAAGTGGTATTTATTCTATCATGATTGCTCCTTGTCTGATGGTGTGGATCATAAGCGTTCTGTGAAGTATACGGAAATTAAGTATAACGAGGATGGAACGATTCAAACGATTGATCCTTATAATCAAGACTAGCAGTTGCCCTTGCTTCTAAGGGCTTTAGCAAGAAATAAAGGCTGGTTCCAGAGTTTCTGGACCAGCCTTTATTGATTTATACTAAGTTATTGCTTGTTGAAATAATGCTTTCAATTCATTTAACGGTTGTGGCCTCCCTAACAAATACCCTTGTGTGTAGTCACATCCCATTGTCTGGAGTGTTTTCATTTGTGACTCCGTCTCTACTCCCTCTGCAAGCACATCCATTCCTAAGGCATGGGCCAAGGAGATTACAGCCTTTACAATCATTTCCTGTTTAGGGCAAACCTCAATTTTTTCGATAAATGAGCGATCTAATTTTAACAAGTGGATGGGGTAGGTTTGTAAATAACTTAACGATGAATAACCAGTCCCAAAATCATCCAATGCGATTTTGACCCCTAAGTCTTTTAACTTATTTAAGGTAGCTAAAAACCCTTGGTATTTTTCACCTGATAAATTCTCTGTTATTTCCAATTCCAGATACTGTGCTTCCAATCGAGTAAAGTCTAAAACATTTTTTATACTTTCAAATAATTTTTTTTGCTCAAATTGTCGTACTGATAAGTTTACAGCTACTCGAAGTTCAGGATTCCCGTCTTCCTGGAGCATTTTTAAATCTTTACATGCTGTTTCTAATACCCAATGCCCAATTTCGTTAATAATACCAGTTTCCTCTGCAATAGAAATAAACTCGCCAGGAGGAATAAATCCATATTCAGGGTGATTCCAACGAATTAATGCTTCTATTCCAATTAGTTTGTTTTTGTTCGTTTCAAATTGTGGCTGATAATAGAGTTCAAACTGATGCTGTAAAAGGGCTTTGGGCAGTTCATTTCTAATTAATTGTTTTCTAGAGAAATAATCGTCCATGAATACCTCATAATATTGAACCTTATTCCGACCATTTTCTTTTACCTTACTCAAGGCAATGCCCGATTTTTTTAGAAGAGCCTCTATATCCATTCCATCTTGTGGGTACAAGCTTACACCAATGCTTTGAGAAATAAAAAGCTCGTGATGAAATATATAATATGGTTCTGCTAATTTATCCCATAACTTATCTATCAAAATGTCTATTTGTTCCTTGCTGCTGCTATTTTTTATTAGTACAGCAAATTCATCGCTATTTAAACGAATTGTTACTTGGCCATCTTTGAAAAAATCAGCTAGTCTGCTAGCAAAGCTTTATTGACATATCCCCTGTTTCATGTCCTAAAGTGTCATTGAGATACCTGAAATGGTCTATGTCAATGTGCACTAGTGCATTTAGTTCGTCCAATGATTTCTTTTTTCGAAAAAAGGTCTAAAAAAATTAGCATTATATAGATGTGTTAGGGGATCATGAATATTCTGATATTCTAAATCCAAAACAGTGCTCAATAAATTTGCCAGGTTTGTTAATGTATTAATCTCTGCTTGTAAAAACTCCGAATCAGCCCGTCTTAAAGCACAAAGTGTTCCAAATAGCCTCCCATTTTTTAAAACTATAGGTGCACCAACATAAGAACCTATATTGAATTTATTCGTTATCTCTAAATTACAAGTAACTTTATACTTTTTAGATTCTTCTATAACAAGCAACTCACGGTCGCTATTAGCTAAAATGCTTCAATACGCCTCATTTAATGGCATTCTAATACCCTCTGGTAAATCTACTCCGTCCTGCTCCAAAACTTTTATTGTGGAGAATGTTTCATTATCTATATGAGAAATAAAAAATGTTCCTGTTTTAAATACGTAGCTTACGGTTTCAAGAGCTTCCTGTGCAGCCTGATGAAAAGTATGGTAATATTCTATATCATTATATGATATATACATTTAGAAAACCCTCTCTTAATTAAGCGTCTTAAAAAACGGTATAAGATCATTTCAATTTTTTGTCAATGTATTTTAAAATATTACCACCTGAGATACACTTTAGCAATATACATGCCTATGGTAATTGTTGTGTAAAGAAAAGGGAAGTATAACTTCATCATCCACCTGTGTTGCTCCGCTTCTTTTCCTGGAAAGAAAAGAGGATGGAACAAGTTTGTCCCATCCTCTTGGTAACTTTTATTTACTTTTAATGTGTATCTTCTTACTTTCAAGTATAAGCTCTTTAATCTCCTTAATATCGTCTTTCAATTCTTGATTTTCCTTATATAACCGATCCATTTGTTCTTGGCGAAGGGCATCGTCCTCTTGTCCTAAATAGCTTAAAATAACAGCGACCACAAGGTTTAAAATAACCAAGGCTCCAATGACGATAAAGGATACAAAGTAAGCCCAAGCCCATGGAACGGCAGCAATAATTGGTCGCGCTACCTGACTGGCCCACGATTCAAAAGTAACGACCTGCATCAACGTAAATAAGGATGTGTGGAAGCTTCCAAAAAATTCATAAGGAAGGACTTCACTAAAGAACGTTGTTCCAATGATGGCATAAATGGTAAAAATGAGCATGCACAGCCCAAGAATACCAGTTAAGGCTGGAACTGATTTCATCAGTGCGTCAATAATTTTTCGCAAAGCAGGGATGGCCGGAATCATACGAATTAACCGGAGTACCCTGATCAACCGCAGCACACTTACGAATGGCGTAGCATAAAAGATTAAGCTTGCTGCAACTATAGTAAAATCAAATATATTCCAGCGGTCAGAGAAATATTTTTTCGCCCCAAGTCCAAAAACCTTCAGGACCATCTCCAACACGAACACCCAAACAATAATTTGGTCGATGGTCAATAAAAACCGATTGTCCGTAAAATACGTTTCAGTAATGATGATTAAGCCATTTAATAGAATAATAGCAATAATCGCCGATTGAAACTGCTGACTCTGTACTAGATTCTTCACTTTATTTTTAAAAGAATTGTTATGTGATTGGTGTAATTGAATTTCTTGTTCCATCTTCTTCAACCCACATTCCCCTTCTATGATTTAATCTTTCGATAAAACTATTCTTCATTATACCAGATTACGAGAAAATTATATTAGGCATCAACCAGATTCAACATATGTAAAAAGTGACAATTTCATGACCAACCAACTGCATCCAAAGAAAGAAAATTACCAATAATACTAATGATATCCTACATAAATCGATTTTTTATACTTTTTTTATTATAACTATTGCTATTTTTTATATAAGTTGATAATCTAAAGTAGCGTTCTTTGGAAAAAACTAATATTCAATATATCAAGTCTTTCCAAGCAGATAATTTTGACCACTTCCTCATGGGGGAGTTAAGGCGTCGGTGCGCCGGGTCAAATGCCGACTGGCAACTTCGTTTGCCTTATTGATTGAGTTAAAAGCTCAAATTTTATAAGTTGGTTACTTTACAACCAGTGCATTTGCACATCAACTTGTGAAACGGTCAATAAGAGTATTAAAAGTAGTTATTTGCTATATAGACTCTGATCCCATTTGATATACTTGAATATTAAAAAGCATTCTGTCATTATGACTATATGCATGATGATAGCCGCGTACATTGGACAAAATTGTCTTAATCGTGCTTTATTAATATTTGCAACTATATCTATAAACAAGTGTTGTGCGCAATCATGCGGCTGACACTTGTTTTTTTGTTTGCCACATATTTTAGTGGGGTACAGCAATAATATCCTAAGTAGTCCTATCTAGTTAGGCTGTTAAGTTCTACCTCCTAGAAAAAATTAAACGAAGTAAGGAGAGATTAGAATGGGAAAAGCTCTTATTATTGGCGCAGGAGGCGTAGCTTCTGTCGCAGTCCACAAATGTGTTCAAAACAGTGAGGTTTTCGAAGAGATTTGTATCGCAAGCCGCACAAAGTCCAAGTGTGATGACTTAAAAGCAAAGTTAGACGGTGGGAAAACGAAAATTACGACTGCACAAGTAGATGCAGACAATGTGGATGAGTTAATTGCATTAATTGAAGAAGTAAAGCCAGATATCGTTATGAACCTTGCACTTCCTTACCAAGACTTAACGATCATGGACGCTTGTCTTGCTACAAAAACACACTACTTAGATACTGCTAACTATGAGCCGGAAGATACGGCAAAATTCGAATATAAATGGCAATGGGATTACCGTGAGCGTTTTGAAAAAGCAGGTATTACTGCTTTACTAGGAAGCGGCTTTGACCCTGGTGTTACGGGCGTATTCTCTGCTTACGCGTTAAAACATTATTTTGATGAGATTGAATATATTGATATCCTTGATTGTAACGGTGGTGACCACGGTTATCCGTTCGCCACAAACTTCAATCCAGAAATTAATATCCGTGAAGTATCTGCTAACGGCCGTTACTGGGAAAACGGTGAGTGGGTTGAAACGGAGCCAATGGAAATTAAGCGCACATACAACTTCGAGGGTGTAGGGGAAAAGGACATGTATCTCCTTTACCACGAAGAGTTAGAATCTTTAAAGGAAAATATTCCTGGCATTAAGCGTATCCGTTTCTTTATGACATTTGGGCAAAGCTACTTGACTCATTTAAAATGCTTAGAGAATGTTGGAATGACGTCCATTGAGCCAATTGAATTTGAAGGAAAGCAAATCATTCCACTTCAATTCCTAAAAGCTGTATTACCTGATCCAGCTTCCCTTGGGCCACGTACCGTTGGTAAAACGAACATTGGCTGTATTTTTAAAGGGAAAAAAGACGGAAAAGACAAAACGTACTATGTTTACAATATCTGTGACCATCAAGAATGCTATAAAGAGGTTGGTTCCCAAGCCATCTCTTATACAACTGGTGTTCCAGCCATGATCGGTGCCATGATGATCATGACAGGCAAGTGGAATAAAGCAGGAGTTTACAACATTGAAGAATTCGATCCAGACCCATTTATGGAAGCATTGAATAAGTGGGGCTTACCTTGGCAGGAAGACTTCAACCCAACTCTTGTGGATGAACTGCCTGCAAAAGATAAAGTGTCAGGATCTGTTAAATAAAATGCGATTTGAAGAACTGCCGACACCTTGCTACGTTGTAGACGAAGCACTCATAGAGAGAAATCTTAAAATCCTGAACGGAGTCATGGAACGGACGGGATGTAAGATTGTATTAGCACAAAAAGCATTTTCCATGTCCAGCATGTACCCTTTAATTGGAGAGTACTTAAGCGGGACAACGGCAAGTGGATTGTTTGAAGCACGACTTGGTCACGAGGAAATGGGTAAAGAGAATCATGTCTTTGCCCCTGCCTACCGGGAGGATGAGATTGACGAGATCATATCTATCTGTGATCACATTATTTTCAACTCTTTTTCTCAGCTGGAGAAGTATAAGGATAAAGCCCTTGCTGCGGGAAGAAAAGTTGGCTTAAGGATCAACCCAGAATGCTCTACGCAAGAAGGACATGAAATTTATGATCCTTGTTCACCAGGTTCCCGCTTCGGTGTAACGAAGGAGAATTTCCGTGGGGAGTTGTTGGATGGGGTTTCCGGACTTCATTTTCATACATTATGTCAGCAAAACTCGGACGACTTGGAAACGACGTTAAATGCGGTGGAAGAGAAATTTGGTGAGTGGCTACCAAAAATGGAGTGGATCAATTTTGGTGGTGGACATCATATCACACGGGAAGACTATGATATTCCCCGCTTAGAAGCTTGTATTCGTCGTATGCAGGAAAACTATGGCTTGAAAGTTTATCTTGAGCCAGGCGAGGCTGTTGCCTTGAATGCGGGTTATTTGATCACAACGGTGCTAGACACTCATGTGAACGGCATGGATATTGCCATTCTTGATACGTCTGCATCTTGCCATATGCCTGATGTGTTGGAAATGCCTTACCGACCACCTTTGTTTGGTTCAGGTGAAACAGGAGAAAAGCCGTTTACGTACCGTCTTGGCGGGCAAACTTGCCTAGCAGGTGACGTAATCGGGGATTATTCCTTCGATGAACCGTTAAAAGCAGGTGACCGACTTGTTTTCGGTGACATGGCCATTTATTCGATGGTGAAGAATACTACTTTCAACGGCATGGGGTTACCTTCCATTGCTGTGAAAGGAACAGATGGCGACTGCCGTGTTGTGCAAAAATTCGGCTATGAAGATTTTAAGATGAGATTAGCTTAACAAATAGATCTGCTTTTAAAATATCAAATATAATATCTAAACCAGACTCTTAGGACAAAGAGTCTGGTTTTTTATGGGAATTGCTTGGAATGTTGGATGCTGGGTTTTAGTAGTTTGTTGTGTCATTTTCCTACGACTCCCCGTGTTGTCTTCCTATTATTATTTGGTGTATATTTTTTCGAGATTGTGAGAATAGTAGAGAAAGAGGGCCCACGTAGTCCCTTTTTGATTTCTATTGAATATGTATTTCAATAAAATTTACAAATGAGAATTGTGATAATTTATTGAGAACTAGCTGAAACATTTATTATGAAAAAATAGTAAAACTGTTACTATCAACAAAAAAGCATTTACTTTTAAAGTTTGAGAAAAACGCTTACAAAAACTTCGACGTGACAAAAAATGTGAATGATACGACAAAAATAATCACATCCCTTGACAAACAATTCATCTTATATGAAAATAAGTATTGAATTAGAATTATTACAGTTAAGTGTTTTTACTGTATTATAATTTAAACATACTATAAAACATTCCTAGGAGGAAACATACTATGTCATTAATCGGAAAAGAAGTATTACCATTCAGCGGAAAAGCATTCAAAAACGGTGAGTTCATCGATGTAACGGAAGAAAGCTTCAAAGGTCAATGGAGCGTACTTTGCTTCTACCCTGCAGACTTCACTTTTGTTTGTCCAACTGAACTTGAAGATCTTCAAAATGAATACGAAACATTAAAGGGTCTTGGAGTAGAAGTATATTCTGCATCTACAGACACACACTTTACACATAAAGGCTGGCATGACAGCTCAGCTACAATTGGAAAAATTACTTACGCTATGATTGGTGACCCATCTCAAACTCTTTCTCGTAACTTCGAAGTATTAGATGAAGCATCTGGCCTTGCTGATCGTGGTACATTCATCATCGACCCAGACGGTGTAGTTCAAGCAGTAGAAATTAACGCTGGTGGAATTGGCCGCGACGCAAGTACTCTAGTTAACAAAATTAAAGCAGCACAATATGTTCGCAACAATCCAGGTGAAGTTTGCCCAGCAAAATGGGAAGAAGGTTCAGAAACATTAAAGCCAAGCCTAGATCTAGTTGGTAAAATCTAAGGAGTGCATACAATGCTACTTGATGCAGAAATCAAAGCTCAATTAAATCAATATCTACAGTTAATGGAAGGCGATGTGGTCCTTAAAGTAAGTGTTGGAGAAGATAAGGTTTCTAGCGATATGCTAGATCTTGTGAATGAATTAGCGACCATGTCACCGCGAATTTCTTTTGAGAAAAAAGAACTAGAGCGAACTCCAAGCTTTAGTGTCAATCGTCCTGGTGAAGATACGGGCGTTGTATTTGCCGGAATTCCATTAGGTCATGAATTCACTTCACTCGTATTGGCTTTGTTGCAAGTAAGTGGCAGAGCCCCGAAAGTAGAGCAAAGTGTTATTGATCAAATTAAAGCTATCGAAGGTGAATTCCATTTCGAGACATACATTAGTTTAAGCTGCCACAATTGTCCAGATGTGGTGCAGGCATTGAATTTAATGAGTATTCTTAACCCGAATATCTCACATACAATGATTGACGGTGCCGCATTTAAAGAAGAAGTGGAACGTAAAGACGTTATGGCTGTTCCTGCCGTTTACTTAAACGGGGAGTCCTTTAGTAATGGCCGTACGACACTTGAAGAACTTCTTGCAAAAATCGGTAGTGGTCCTGATGCTTCTCAGTTTGCTGAAAAAGACCCATTTGATGTCCTTGTCGTTGGTGGTGGTCCTGCTGGAGCGAGTGCTGCTATCTATGCGGCCCGTAAAGGAATTCGTACAGGTATCGTAGCGGAGCGCTTTGGTGGTCAGGTCATGGACACTATGGGTATTGAAAACTTTATTAGTCAAAAATACACAGAAGGTCCAAAACTTGCAGCAAGCCTAGAAGAGCATGTAAAAGAGTACAACATTGATGTAATGAATTTACAGCGTGCCAAGCGTCTTGATAAAAACGAATTTGTTGAGATTGAATTGGAAAACGGTGCTGTTCTAAAGAGTAAGAGCGTCATCCTTTCTACTGGTGCACGCTGGCGTAATGTTGGGGTTCCTGGTGAGCAGGAGTTTAAAAACAAAGGTGTCGCATACTGTCCTCATTGTGACGGTCCACTATTCGAAGGTAAAGACGTTGCTGTTATTGGTGGAGGAAACTCCGGTATTGAAGCAGCCATCGATTTAGCTGGAATTGTAAATCATGTAACAGTACTTGAGTTCATGCCTGAATTAAAGGCAGATGAAGTGTTACAGCGAAAGCTTCATAGTCTGCCAAACGTAACTGTCCTTAAAAACGTTCAAACAAAAGAAATTACTGGTGATGATAAAGTTAACGGTATTTCTTATATGGACCGTGAAACGGAAGAAACTCATCATATTAAGTTGGCTGGTGTATTCGTTCAAATCGGTCTTGTACCAAATACAGATTGGTTAGATGGCGTGATTGAGCGTAACCGCTTCGGGGAAATTGAAGTGGATCGCCACGGTGCTACAAACGTACCAGGCGTGTTTGCAGCAGGAGACTGCACAAATAGTGCTTACAAACAGATCATCATTTCCATGGGATCTGGTGCAACTGCAGCATTAGGCGCGTTTGACTATTTGATTAGGCAAACGGAAGATAAGGAAACAGCTGCCGCAGTGAAGTAATTGTTTGGATTGGATTTAAATAGAGTCTGTCGCTTTTCTTTATGGAAAGGTGGCAGGCTCTTTTTGTGTTGAGTGGATATACAACTTGTAATCCTATTATTCAAGTTAGGTAACTAGCCTCTACTATTTTAAAAATAGGCTCTGTTAGTCTTTGTTGTTGATTTATGCTACAGGAGCTCGCTTTCCGCGGGCAACGCTTCAGCCTCCTCGTCCCTGCGGGGTCTTCTGTCTCTTCCTCTGCTAGCTTTGCTAGGTAGCTTATGCGTCGAGACAAATCGTAGCATATTCATGATGTTATGCTCTTAGCTGTTGCTTTTCCCGCAGGAGTCTCGCTCCTTTCGCAAAATCAACGCATATCCAAAATCAACATTATCCACTAACAGAGCCTAAAAATAAATAGTGTCCATAATGTAAAATCTCTGTCATCTTTTCTCCTATAATCATACCATTTAGTATTTTTGTTTGATCTGAATTAGGATAAATTTGCTGAATTTTATGGTTATTTGTCGAGCGAAAAGTGTTTCCTAAATCTGTAATATGATTATAATTAATCTTAGGATTACACAACTCCGTGGCCACGGGTGGTAAGACTATTAATTTTTTTCTATTCTCTATCATGTTTGTGGAAATGAATCTTTTAGTCGCTAAGTTGCAATTGTCGCCCTAGGGAAGCCATGAAGTATAGCCTGTATGTGGACACTTGGGCTATATGGAGCCAATAGTGTAACCGGCCCTCTTACTTATGTTTTTCGGTTAGGAAAAATTTAATTTAAGAGGAGAAATGGAAATGAAGAAATTCAGAAGGTTTGTAGTTATTTTCTTAGCTGCCCTCTTAGTACTTGGAATGGGTACCGCAGTTTCTGCAAAAGGACTTCAAACGAGTGGTCCTAAATCTGTAAAGGCCGAAAAAGAAGTAAAAGAATTTCAAACTGGAAGGACTACACAAGCTCGAACAGTAGATAATTCAATAGTTCCTAATCAACCTCTAGAATTTACCTCTTCTAGAAATGTTGAATCAGTCTTTTTTAGCGGAACTGTTACACTTGATGGTCCTGAATTAATTGTTGCAGCAAATGGAATGCATGATTTATATGTTAATAAAATAGGTGAGAAGACCTGGGAATATTCCTTTTATGGTGATATTAGCGATAACTTTGAACATAATACTGCAAAGTTTACTATTCAAGCTCATACCATTTATAGTGGTGGACGACCATATGACGATGTACACACTACAGCCGTTTCGATAACCCACTTAGTTAACGTCCCATTTATTACCGAAACACATCTGGAAAATATTAATTGGGACTATAATAGGTCAGATAATGAGTTTATATTAACATATGACATTAGAAATGTTTGGTCAGATGGCGGCGAAGACGAAGTATTTAACTTTACTGAAGAAGTTATTGGCAGTGAATATTACTTCTACGTTGAAGAAACTGATGAGCAAATTCCAGTTCCTTTTGCATATAGAGACTTTACCTTCTCAGATGCAAATTTCGTGTGGACTTACGAAAAAGACTCTAGTACTTATTCAGTGAAATTTGATATCATTAAGACAGATACAAAAGGTGTTCAAACAACAGAATCTAAGACCAGAGAAGCTTTAACACCTGGGGAAAATGCTTTAATTGAAGTTACAATTTCTGATGAATTCGGGGAAATTAAAAAATCTATTAATATTGATGTTCCTTTACCACCACTTCCTGAAATTATTGAAATTAGAGATGTTACCGATATCTCTCTAGTTCTTAACGAACATGGGAATGGTTTTAGAGTTATAGCAACATATACAATAGTATATTCGGACAAATCAACCGAAACAGTTACAGGTGAACAGCTATCAGGATTAATTGGTGACCCTAGAACAGCAGCAAATAATTCTACTACAAGAGATTACTATATTGGTGGTATATTACACGTAGTAACTGTAATACATGATACTGAGTCTAATAAATTTATTGCCACAGCGGTAAAAAAGCAACCATAGGATTAAAAGGCTAACCTGTTCAGGTTAGCCTTCTAATTATGTTGCTCAGAAATTTCTTTACTTTTACTTAATTTAAATTATAAAAAATTTATACTTATGTACTATACAAAATCATTTGCATATTATACTCTCCACAAACCTCCTAGCAGCTTGTGATATCTGCACATCCTTTAAATAACATATCCCGATGTTTCTCATAGGGATTTCTTCTTCTAGCTTCACTTCGTACAAAACACCCCTATCTAAATAATCCATGGAAAACTCTTTGACCACACATGATATTCCTAAGTTAATTCTGGAAAATTCTAATAGCAAATCGTGTGAACCAAGTTCAAACGCTGGTGAGATTTGCAAACCTCTCTCCTTTAAGAAACTTTCCACATACAAGCGGGAGTTAGTGTTTTCCTCTAAAAATATTAACGGCATTCGCAATATATACTCAAAACTAACTGGCCTCTCCGTTAAATTTTTATATTTTTCCCCACAAACAAAAATATCTTGTACTTCTTTACATGGGATGACTTGCAGTTGTTCGTCTTGGATCGGTAAGTTGCAGATACCTATATCTGCTCTACCTGATTTAATAAACTCACTGATCTCCAACGTAGTACCATTTAATATATTTAATTTAATTCCAGGATAGGTTGTGTGGAACTTCTCCAAATAAGGTAGTAAAAAAATAGCGAGAGATGGTATCCCCAACTCCGATACGCAAAGTCCCCGTTTTCAATGTTTTGACTTCTAGTAATATATCCTCTGCAACATTGATCATCCCTAACGCGGAGCTTACATGGTCATTTAATAGCTTCCCTTCATTGGTCAAGACAACTCCTTTGGATGTTCGATAAAAAAGCTGTACCTCCAGTTCCTTCTCCAGCTTTGAGATGGCTTGACTGACGGCCGACTGTGTCATAAAGAGCTCCTGTGCAGCTTTTGAAAAGCTTTTATTTCGGCTAACAACACTAAACAGACGGTACAAATCTAGTTTTCCAATCATATAAGTTCTCCTAATGTTAGATATTATTAATATTAATTATACTTATAACACCAAAAGAATGTATAGTTAAATTAGAAGGAAACTAAATTGCTTTTTAGGGGAGAGATTGTTTTGAGTAGAGTAGTTGGAACGGTAGTACGTGGACTTCGAGGACCAATCATTAACCAAGGGGACAACATTGAAGAAATCGTTGTGGAAACAGTCTTAAATGCAGCAAAAGTAGAAGGGTTTTCCATCGAAGACCGTGACATTGTTACCATTACGGAATCGGTTGTTGCCCGTGCACAAGGTAACTATGTGACGATTGATAATATTGCTACGGATGTAAAAACGAAATTCGGTGACGATTCGGTAGGTGTTATTTTTCCAATCCTTAGCCGTAATCGTTTTTCGAACTGCTTGAGGGGAATTGCAAGGGGTACGAAGAACATCGTGTTAATGTTAAGCTATCCATCTGACGAAGTTGGGAACCACCTTGTGGAGATTGATGAGTTAGATGTTAAAGGTGTCAATCCTTGGACAGATGTTTTAACGGAGGTAGAATTCCGTGAGCATTTTGGCTATAAAAAACATACCTTTACTGGTGTGGATTACATTGAGTATTATAAAGAACTTATTGAGGCTGAAGGCGCTACTTGCAAAGTAATCTTCTCCAATAATCCGAAAACCATTTTAGAGTATACGAAGAATGTGTTGGCTTGTGACATTCATTCCCGTTTCCGAACGAAGCGAATCTTAATAAATAATGGTGCGGAAAAAGTATATGGCTTGGATGACATTATGAGAGGCCCAATTAACGGCAGTGGTTTTAACGAAGATTATGGCCTGTTAGGCTCAAATAAAGCGACAGAAGATACACTAAAACTTTTCCCACATAACTCACAGCCGATTGTTGATGGGATTCAGGCAAAGATCAAAGAAGTTACTGGAAAAACAGTTGAAGTGATGATTTATGGAGATGGGGCATTCAAAGATCCTGTCGGGAAGATTTGGGAGCTTGCGGACCCAGTAGTTTCTCCTGCTTTTACAGCTGGATTGGATGGTACTCCTAATGAAGTGAAATTAAAGTATTTAGCGGATAACAACTTCGCTGACCTTCGTGGAGAAGAACTTAAACAAGCTATCTCAGAACATATTAAAAATAAAAAGGAAAATCTCGTTGGTGAGATGGAGGCACAAGGAACAACGCCTCGTAAGCTAACGGATTTAATCGGTTCCTTGTCTGACTTAACTTCTGGTAGCGGAGACAAAGGAACACCAATCATTTATATTCAAGGGTATTTTGATAACTATACAAAATAATAGATATGGAAAAAGGATGCTTCGGACGAAGCATCCTTTTTTTATTGAAATTCATGTGCTAGAATCCTTTTAGTTATTGAAACCGCGGATCCGCTAGTATTCTGTCCATTTCTTCCATATGCTTTGTTTCATCGGCAATCATATCTTCTAGCCTTACAACAAGCTCTGTTTGACGTAGCTCTTCAGCTTGCTGTTTCCTTAATTCGTACCGATCTATGGTTTCTTTCTCCGCTTTACGAACCTCTTCTAGCATCTCTTGAACATCGTTTGTTTGCGTAACTTCAGCAGGTACAGTAGTAGGCGTTCCACCTAATGTTTTAATTTTTTCTGCTAAGTAAAGAGCATGCCCTTGTTCATCTGAAATTTCAGATTCGAATAATGGTTTTAACGTTTGTCTGTATAGGCCCGAAACAACAGCTGCATAATTGGTATACATGATGCAAGCCGCATACTCATTTGCTAAATCTTCGTTTAATCCATCAATTAGTTGTTCCATTTTAACATTATTCAAAATAACCACCCTTTCTAAAAATCCGTTATTGTACATTTAACCTACTTTTGAAATCAATAAACTTGTATTTGAAAAGTCCTAATCTATATAACAAATAGCATATGGACAAAATAAGTTATCCCGGCTGAACCCAGCATAATCGTAAGGGCAAGGATCCAGTTGTGCACCCTTTGTTCCTTAATTGCAAAATAGTTAAACAAAAGAAAGACAACAAATACGCAAACAAGGAACCAGGGAACTAAGTTTGGATTTGTCCAGAACAAACCAAAGAGGACATATAGAAAAGAAATAACCGCTCCTGCTCCTATAAGGATATTTCCAATAATCCAGCCTTTCGTTTCCATGACGTCCCTCCTTCTTTTATGACTGTTGTATAGTTTCATGTACCCTAAAACGTGAACACTAATCATTTTTTCAAGGGTAATACGGTCATCAAACACCTTGTTCTATGGCGGATATTTTATATGAAAAAAAGTATTGGAATGTTATCCAATACCTTTTTTGACCTCAGATTATATTAATATTTGGCTCTTTTCGCATAGATTGTTGTTTTTGAGCAATATTTTGGGCTTGGTTACGCTACAGGCGGACGCTTTCCGCGGGCAATGCCTCAGCCTCCTCGGGAAAATCGCCCTGCGGTGTCTTCGTCTATCATCCTGTCTCTTCCTCTGCTAGTAAAGCTCTGTAGTAAAGTCCGTCGAGACAACTCGTAGCTCTTTCATGATGCAATGCTCGTCGCTGGAGTCGCCGCCTTCCGCTCCAACAAGCCTTTTTTAAAATAGCAACAAAGTTTACGAAAAGAGCCTAATATTTTTACTCAAAATCTAGGATGATTCCCAGTTAATAAGTTTTAGCTAAAGTACTATAGGGCGGTTTACTAATTTTTTCCTACATAATATGTCTCTGTTGGCCCCAAGTAACTAGTTGCTGGTTTCCTTCCTTCTGGATAAATGACGAGTTTTTCTAAAACGAATCCTGGGCTCACAGCATAGATGCGTAGAGTATTTAAGCCTGCCTTACAATTGATACTACTTCTGTACGTGCGAATGTTATTGACTACACCAGCATCCCACTCTTTCCCTTCCACGCGGTATCCTTCTGGAATGGTGTTCTCTACATTAATGTCATCTTCATTAGTTTGGATTCCACAAGCAATTGTGTTTTCTCTCGTGACAGGGTTCGACGGGTTCATGTAAAGTTCCACTTCATACACTCCGCCTTCTTGAACGACGAAATGATACTCAAGATATGGTGCATCCTTCTCTGGAGTAAAGTATTCCGTTGTTGGAAAAGCCTTCACTGCAGATAAAGTTTTTCCGTAGCCCTCAAGGACTTCAAATTGACCCGCTTCCGCCCTCTTGTTATGAACAAAATGCGCTGCTTCCATGGAGATGTAGCCATTTGTGTCTACAAAGGTGCCTTCAGGATATTGGCTTAAGTCCATTTGTGGCGCATTTACAATGATGGTTACGGCACCTACTGGTGTCTCCACGACAATCTTGCCTTCCGTCTCCCCATTCATGGTACTGCGATCAATTTTCACCTCAATTACATCCATTGCTTTTTCGATGCCGTCTAGGGTACCGCTCGTCTTTGAACAGGTGATCCATTTGTTTTCACAAGTAATCGTATAATCTGCATCAAGGTCACTAGTGCTTGCAATGGTAAAGGACGCTTCCTCCACATCTGGCTGCAAAAAGGCGTTTAAGTGTAGCGTGTTTTTATGCCATGGACTACCTTCGCTTCGCTCTTCTGTGCCATCAATGGAGACTAACAGCCTCGGTTTACTAGTAGGCAATACATTCATTATAATTGGGTATTTGCATTCGTCTTCATTCCAATGGATAAAGCCAATATGCTCCGAAAGTCCCATTCCGTACCACTTACCATCATCGATTGTATGATACTGGTCCACCAGCTCCCGGTCTCTTATGAAACACTCTCTTATCTCCTCGGAAAGTTTGTTTGCTTCCATTAAGTTGAGCTTCGCGTAGTAATTATTTTTTCCAGTCAACAACCACATTTTCTGTAAATTTAGATTGCCTACGGCAGGATAATACACTAATGCAAAATAAACTGGTAAATTCTCCGGATCCACCGTGTTATATAGATCATCGGCCATCTCTAAAAGGTCATCGATTTGCTCAAGTAAATGGCCTGTTTCCTTGTAATTTACAGGGTGATAGACTTCAGCATTCATGTGCTCAGGTCGGCGGTTATGGGCAATCTTTGTATAGCCGTTTAGGAGTTCAACTACTTTGGTCTTATCCTCATTTTGGAACATAGCCCCAAACTGTTTTTCTACCCATTGTTTCGTATATTGGTCTGTTTTGTTTATAGCTCCTGTCCCCCATTTTTCAAAATCATAGGCTAAGTCTAGGAAAAAGGATAAGGGGAATTCCTGGGTGGCAATGTCCCCAACATTTACAATCCATAGGTCACGAATACCAAAGTCGTAAGCCATCGTCATCTGTTCCCAAATCTTTGGTAGGTAAGAGCTGTTCACCCACTCATAAGATATTGGACCACCATGATAATCAAAATGATAATACATGCCGTAGCCGCCAGAATGGTTACGCATTTCTTCTGTTGGTAGTGTACGGAGGTTCCCATGGTTATCGTCACAGAGCATAAGAATTACGTCTTCTAATTCCTCCGAGTTCATCAACCCTGGTGTAGTTTCATCACCGTAAAAGAACGGTTCCACTTCTTTATAGAGGGCAAGCATTCTTGGTACTTCGGATAGATTAGGGTTAACGTTTTCTTGAATTAACTTGTTTTGCGTTTGGAGCACTTCACGAAGCAATTGGATATTGTCCGCAAGGGTCGCTTCTTTGCCCATAATAGACGTATCTTGTTCCCCACGCATACCGACAGTAATGACGCTTTCGAAGTTGGCGCCACGCTTCAGGCCATCGTCCCAAAACTTTGTGATCCCTTCTCGATTCGTAATGAAGTTCCAAGCATCACCGTATTTGGAGTCGGGGCCACGGAGGTATTTATATTCCTCTCCGTAACGTAAACATGGCTCGTGGTGGGAAGCACCCATGACAACACCATATTCATCTGCTAATTCTGCATTGGCTAGTCCTGGTCCCTCATCGTAGAAACGGGCAGACCACATGGCTGGCCAGAGATAATTTCCTTTTAATCGTAGGAGTAGTTGAAAAACATGGTCATACATCTCCGCATTATGACCACCGAATCTTGTCATTGTCCAAGTGCCAAATGCCGGCCAATCATCGTTGATAAAAAAGCCACGGTAACGAACGGAAGGCTCTTTAGAAATATATTTAAAGTCTCCCTTTAAAGAAAAGGATTCTTTCGGCTGCGGCTTCACATCGTTCCAATCTACTAACGGAGATACACCTAAAAGCTCTGATAAATGGAAGAGACCGTAGATAGTTCCCCGTTTATCACTACCGGCGATTACTAACGCTTTTCCCACGTTTTCTGTCGGGTTTTTGATAACTTGTAATAAAAACACTTCTCTTTTGCCTTTGATTTCAGTCAGGTCGATTAAGTTTTTTTCTTCAAGCTCTTGAAGGATTGGACTTTGGCCAACTGTTCCGTAAATGACGGCTGTTGAGCCGAGCGTGTTTCTGTCTGTGGTTGCTTGTGGGGCATGTCCGAATACTAACTCTAGGTCGTGCATTACCCGTTTCGCGATTTTATTCACACCACTGAAGGCTTCTTTTTCTTGGAAAAATAAAGCCTCAGCCGTTTTGCTTTTTAACATATTTTGATTAATTACAAATTCCATAAAGACATCCTTTCTTGTTGCTGTTCTATTTCGTTTTTTTATTCAATTTCCTGCAAATATGTATCCTGCCTATGGTGTACAACAAGTTTGTTTAACACTGCTTTGGACAGTTTTTTTAAAGATACTACATACTTATTATTCCTTTAATTGCTAGATACAATGTGGATTTCCAAGACCTGATTAATGTAAGCGCTATTAAAATTGGCTTCGTCGATGAACTAGCACGGTCATATGGCAAAACAGAAACATAGGAACATATACGCCCCATGCTACCCAATGGTGAATTGTTCGTCAACCTAGCTTTCTATTGAAGAAACTTTAAAAAATACAGTTTAGCTATTAGAGAAGCTAAGAAAGCACCCCTGAGAGCAGGAAGGTGCTTAGGAATTTCTCCAATTTGAATGCGTTGCTTGTTTTTCGTGCTTTACGGGCAAATTGGACCTTCCAATTTGACCGCTACGCTGGCTTTTCGTCCTTTACGGGCAAATTAATCTTCTTCCGCAAAGCTAATCACCCACTTCTATATATAGCAATGCTCATTAGTGAACTTGGTGTTCCATTTCAATGGGAACCCCTGCATCTTTAATGAGGTTGTATGCTGGGCAGCGTCTTTTTACTTCATCTAGCAGTTGGTCCACCTTTTCCTTTCCAGAAGAAATACCAAAAGTGAGTTTTTGCTGAACAGATTGGAAATGGGGATTTACTCCTTCCACCCCTTGAAGTCCTCGAATATCTATTTCACCTACAGTTTCAATCTCCAGACTTGTTACATCTATTTCTAATTCTTTTGCAATCATTTTAATCATTACTGATTCGCACCCCGCCAGTGAGGAAAGAACATATTCCATCGGGTTAGGTGCAGAATCCGTTCCCCCTAACTCTTCAGGCTCGTCCATATGAAATGAATGAAAATGACGGACTGACATTTCAGACTTATATCCCTCAACTAATTTACTCTTCGATGATAATTTTACAACGGAATCATTGTTCATATTACCAAATCCCTTCATGAAGAATTATTAGCACAGTTTGTGCTTAATATCGATTTTCGCTACAGGAGCTCAAATCAACGTTTATCATAAAATAACACCAGCCTTTAACAGCCTTTTTATTATTCCCTTCACCAACTTAAATACTTTGAACATTTTTCGAAAAGCATTCAGTCCTAGTTACTAAACCTAACCTCAATATAAAAGTTTAATACTGTACACACTTCGTATATCGATTTTTTCTCTCAACGAAAACTCTTTCCTTTCCTTACTAACTCTTCTTTACATGATCCATGTAACTTTGTACATAATAAAAACCGCCGTCAACAATAGTAATACGTTCGGTTAAGAGGGAGAAGATGTTAAAACAAAAGACTTTGGAGATGCAATTAGCACGCTAATTAACATCTCCTTTTTATGTTGATACACAAGCGTTTAGGGGATATACTATGTGTTTTAACAGGCATTTTAGTACTCTTTTTGCACAACAAATAACAAAGGTGAATAAATTCATGCATTGATTTTATTCGGGTGTTAAATTCAATATGCAACCTAGAAATTCGAAAAAGTTAAGAGATCAGCCTGGTCTGGGCCATAAGGGTCCACTCTTATGGATTAGGAAATCAGGTTTAAGCACCCATCTGATAAATAAGCGGAGAAATTTCCCTTAATTAGCAAATAGCATTAAAAATAAATTAAATAGCCGGAGAAATTCCACTAGCATTGCAAAAATATCCACAAGAGGATACCGGGGTTACTTTTTGTTACTATTATGCATAATTTTTCCATTCGGATTTCTCAGCCTTGAGCCAAAAAAGCAAGAGAGTTGTAATCGAACCCCGTTATCCAAAAATTGGATATTATTATCTTTTTTTCTTATATTTTGCCATTGAGCTAGTACTTACCCCCACTGGTTTTACAATCGCCACACCTGCGTCATGAAGTTTAATTTCATTTGGCGGGTGCTGGCTCTTTTGTCTTCCTTTCGATGTTCTTTCTGGTAAACGGTGTAACTCATGGAGAAAACTTTTCCATGTCCTTTCGGCATGGATCCGGAGTAGGGTGAGTACTTTCCAGGTGGTCTTCTTAGTTTTCTCAACTAACCTAACATATAAAGTGACACAGTATGCCGTCATTGCAAAGAAAATCTGATTCCAAATTCCTTGGGGTTGGGTACTTTGTAGTTTAACTAGACGTAGATGTTGTTTCATCCACTTGAAAAACAATTCAATGATCCAACGGTGCCGGTACAATTCGGTTACTTCTTCGGATTTCAAATCCCAACGATTGGTTACGACACGGTATTCTTTCCCCTCTTCATCCGTGAATTCAACAAGACGAAGGGGCTGTTCCATGGATCTGAAGTTACTCCCCATGACGACTAAGGCGTCTAGCTTAACCCTGCTGCCATCGGGAACTTCATAGGAGTTTATAATGTTCGCCTTATGCCCAGCTTGGATACGCATGGCGAATGGAATCTGGTTTCCCACCCAATGGTCCATTTTTTTATAATCCACATAGCCACGGTCCATCACATGGGTCGCATGGGGATCTATCACGAGCTCAAGCATGACTTCACGATCATCCACATTTCCTGTAGAAGGAATAACCATGTCGGGATAAGCTGTGCCGGGATCCGTTACCACAATCCGAGTATGTAGCTTCACGCAATTACTATGCTTTGTAAAATACGTCCATTTTCCTAGTGTAGGTCCAAGAAGCAGAGAAGAAGAATCTACGAGATGAAGACGCCCCAAAGAAGGGATCCCTTTTCTGTTACTTGTCAGCTTATTCAATTGGCTAACAGCCGCAAGAAATAACTGCCGTGGAAGGATGGAAGGTAAAGCATTGACTCGACGACATAGTTGAGAAGCACTAATACTAGTGAGGCCAAACAGTTCCTCCGTACCTTCCATGGCACGAATCCGTTCTTCTGTTTCCTCGTAGGATTTCCAATTTCCAAATTGCATGGCGACACAAATCCTCATTAAATTAGCGGTGGTCAGTTTTTTAACACCGTTGTCTAAGAACGAACACTTAAATGACTCAAACGGTAAGAAAGATAGGAATTTACTAAATACAGTCTGATTTGATATAATGTTATCCATGAAAGTCTCCTTTAGTAGCAGTCACGGATAACGTGGGTTCAGCTTCTACTTTAAGGGACTTTTTTGCGTTCGTCCATGAAAAAGCCCCCTATTATTCCAATTAATAGGAGGTTAATTAAATTTATTTTTTGACCTGTGGATATATATGCAATGCTAGTGGAAATTCTCCGCTTATTTTATTTCATTGGTAAGGATCTTAAGCAATAGGTATACTGAAACAAGTTGATAAACTGCTGTGGATACTGGTCAATGAGTATTGAAGGTTAATATAAGAAAGAAAACGCTGTTTTAACCAAAGAAAAGAGCCGTGATTTCTGTGAAATCAACGGCTTTTTATATTGTTGTTTTCATTGTTAATTCGATAGCTAATTTGTATTTTCTCCTCGTTATCCGAACGGGTTAATTATCCAAGATAAGGATTTTAAGTATGGTGGAGCCTAGCGGGATCGAACCGCTGACCTCCTGCGTGCAAGGCAGGCGCTCTCCCAGCTGAGCTAAGGCCCCGTAGTTTTTTCAATGATGCTTATTCATGTAGCTTACGGACGATGTAACGCTCCAAATCGCCCTGTTTCTTCCTCAATATGTTTATGCAACGGAAAGAAAATGGTGAGCCATGAAGGACTCGAACCTTCGACCCTCTGATTAAAAGTCAGATGCTCTACCAACTGAGCTAATGGCTCTCATGGCTGGGCTAGAAGGATTCGAACCTTCGCATGACGGAATCAAAATCCGTTGCCTTACCGCTTGGCTATAGCCCAATGAGAAATATATATTAAAGTGAAAATGGTGCTGGCCAGAGGACTTGAACCCCCAACCTACTGATTACAAGTCAGTTGCTCTACCAATTGAGCTAGGCCAGCAACAAAAAAAAAAAATGGTGACCCGTACGGGATTCGAACCCGTGTTACCGCCGTGAAAGGGCGGTGTCTTAACCACTTGACCAACGGGCCACAACTGGAGCTTCCTAGCGGGCTTGAACCGCTGACCTCATCCTTACCATGGAAGTGCTCTACCTACTGAGCTAAGGAAGCATGGCTCCACAGGCAGGACTCGAACCTGCGACCGATCGGTTAACAGCCGATAGCTCTACCACTGAGCTACTGTGGAACAGTACAAAATGTATATCTAACCATATGGGATGAGGAAAAGCTCTTAATCAGACATTTGATATCATACTACTTTTTTAAAATGAATGCAAGAGTATTTACACAAAAAATGATAATCATTTTTTTCCAATACTACCAATGCTTTTCCCCGTATTTACTTTAATAAAACTCTGCTTCCAAAGCGGTGAAAAAGATATTAATCTGATTGGGATGTTTTTGTATTATATTTTTCTGAATGACTACGATTACGGACATACTTTATGTATTCTTTCTGTGTTGTAAACCTTTTATACAGTTTAAATATCATCTGGTACCGTTCTTCCATTGCACGTTTCACAATACCATCAATTCTTGAATCAGATAAATCAAGAAGTAGTTCTTCTAATTCTCTTTTTAACAAATACTCCATTTCTTGCGATTCTTTAGTTGATAACATTAAGCCTATCATATTATGTTTTCACCCCCTAAATTTATCGTGTAAGAGAAATTATTTTCGTTTTTCATAAATTTTATTCATACATGCCTGTCCATTGAATACATATAAACTAAAGATTGGACAAGGGGGACGCACAATGAACTTTATTTGGGTATGGAATGCCAAAACACTCAAACGATACATGATTATTGCCATTGCCGCATTTTTCACTGCAGGAATTTTTTATGTTGAACGACCGCAGGTACCTGTTTTTACCTCCGATGATAAACCTGTGGCCATTTATAAAGTCGAGTCAGAGGAAAAGAAAGTTGCTCTTACTTTTAATATAAGCTGGGGAGAAGAGAGAGCGATTCCGATACTCGATACATTAAAGGAGCATAACATTAGTGATGCTACCTTCTTCGTCTCAGCGAGCTGGGCGGAACGACATCCTGAAGTGGTAGAGAGAATTATTGAAGACGGTCATGAACTGGGCAGTCACGGTTACCGCCATGAGCATTATACGAAGTGGGAAGAAGAAAAAATTAAAAAGGATATTGAAACAGCTCACAGAATTATTCAGGAAGTAAGTCAAGAGGTACCTAAATATTTACGGCCACCAAATGGCAGCTTTGATGAAAGGGTTTTACGAGTAGCAGAGCATTTAAACTATGACATCATTCATTGGAGTGTAAATTCAGAAGATTGGTTAAATCCTGGAGTTGAACAAATTGTTGAAAATGTCGTATCAAATGTTTCAAACGGTGATATTGTATTAATGCATGCTTCAGATTCTGCTAAACAAACAAACGAAGCTTTACCAACAATTATTAACGAGTTAAAAAATAAAGGCTTCACTTTTACATCAGTTTCCGAACTCATATCAGGAGCGGAAGTATCCACACAAGAAATTTACTAATGGAGTATGTTCAACAACTTAAAAGCTCAGCCGCTATTTCGACGGCTGAGCTTTATTATTTTGCTTCTTCGACATGTTTCCTTGTTTCTCCTTGTTATCATCCTTTTCCTGCAAACGATGGAGGACTAACACCTGCCATGTATTTGCTACCAATAATGTTACAATGGATGTTGTTAAAAACGTAAAGTCATTCTCCCTTAAGGCAGGGATCCATTCAACTGTAGTCACTACTACCATAAAAAATAGCGTTGGAACAAAGGCAAACCAATTCGTATCTTTGCTTTTGATATAGGCAATTAGTACACCATATGCCAAGAGCAATAGTGGTACTAACGCAAAGTCAAGCATCGATTGACCTTCCTCTGCGAAAGCCATGTGGCGGAAGAACATTAAATCAAACAAAACAAAGCCAATTAGGACTATTTGCACCTGTGTCCATAGCTTTACTGTCTTAAATATTCCTAATCCAAACCGGTGAACAGTCAAGTAGGCAAAGAACCCCATTTGCGCAATCACTGTCCAAATAGATGCAGTTATTAGAATCATAAGGACTCCACCAAACTGCCCATTACTTAAATCATTTAGATGAGTGCGCCAATCGAGAACAAAACCCATAATAAATCCAGCTGACGTACCAATTATAAGCGTTGTATAAAATAAAAAGACCACTTTTCTTGTATTCACGTTTAAATCCTCCTGACCTATTCCATTCAGCCCTAAACACTATTCTATCAAATTTTAATTTTACTTCGCTAGTTTTTTTATTCATCATTCCCTTTTTGTCTACAAAAAAGACTTTTTACTGCCAAACTTCATTTTACTGCAAATACAATTATGGCTCACAAAATCCTTGTATAAATAAGCCTTAGAATAACCATATTATGAACAAAAGCCCTATAGAAAGGAGCCCCTTTCCAGTGGTGACAAACTATAGAAACGCATTTCTTTGTATTGCAATGATTATCAGCTTTTTTTATAGCAGGCTGTGCTGCCATGGAAGAATCCAATACACAACCAGATTATCAGAGTACCAAAAAATGATGGTAGACATGCTGAAAACGGACGAAGGCAAACAAGCCATAAAAGAAGTTCTAGAAGATGATGAGGTTAAAAAGGCAGTTGTTATGGAGCAGGATTATGTAACAGAAACAATTCGCACCACGTTAACTTCTGATGCCGGAAAAGAGTATTGGCAATCCCTCATGCAAGACCCTGAATTCGCAAAGGCATTTGCTGAAAGTATGCAACAGGAAAACGAAAGGGTAATGAAAAGTCTCATGAAGGATCCTGAATATCAAGGAATGATGATCTCTGTTCTCAAGGATCCTGAAATGGAAGAAGAATACTTAGAAATAATGCAAAGCAAGGCTTACCGACAGCAAGTAATGAATGTCATGGAGGACGCTTTCCAAAGTCCTTATTTCGTTGCCAAACTTAATGAAATAATGGCAAATGTTGCAGAAAAACAAATGCAGAAAAAAGAGGAAGAAAAGGAAACAGAAAAAGAAGAATCAGAAGACGAATAATCAAACCGATGAAAGAAAGTCTCCCAATTGAAATGAGGGAGACTTTCTATATTATGAATTGCAACTAAATCCTAATCTTTAGTTTTCAATTTTTCCAATCACTTTGTCAGCCATGTCTAGGTAAATTTTTCCTATCGGATGCTCTGGTGCATAAACCGATGGGGCAAAATTTTCCTCGTCAATCTCTGGTTGACCGAGTGGAATTTGAGCAAGAACTTCACTATTTAATTCTTGTGCTAGCTTTTCTCCTCCACCTTTACCAAATACGTATTCCTTCTCACCAGTAACCTTACTTTCAAAGTAAGCCATGTTTTCAACAACACCTAAGATTTCATGATCCGTTTTAATGGCCATCGCTCCTGCACGAGCTGCAACGAAAGCAGCTGTAGCGTGTGGCGTAGTTACAATGATCTCTTTAGAAGTTGGTAGCATGGAGTGGACGTCTAAAGCTACATCCCCTGTACCTGGAGGTAAATCAAGGATTAAATAGTCTAATTCTCCCCATTCTACTTCAGAGAAGAAGTTATTTAGCATTTTACCAAGCATTGGCCCTCTCCAAATGATTGGTGAGTTATCTTCCACGAAGAAGCCCATGGAAATAACTTGTACATCAAAGCGATTAACTGGATAGATCCTTTGCCCCACTACCTTCGGCCTTTCTTCAATCCCCATCATATCAGGAACACTGAAGCCATAAATATCCGCATCAATAATTCCAACTTTTTTCCCTTTCCGTGCCAAAGCTGTTGCAAGGTTCACAGAAACTGTTGATTTACCAACGCCACCTTTACCACTTGTTACGGCGATAAATGTAGTTTCATCTGTTTTTTCCAGTAGCGATTTTTTCTCATCCTTAGCTTGTCCACCGAATTTACTTAATTCTTCATCGGATAACTTTTCGAAGCGTAGACCAACCGACTCAGCACCTGCTCTTTTTACAGCGCCTACAACTTCCTGTTGAAGATGCATTTGCTCAGCAGTTCCCGTTTGTGCTAATGCAATTTTTAGGCTGACCATGTCTCCTTTTATTTTTATCTCTCTAATACCATTAATTTCAACAATACTTTTTCTAATATGAGGTTCTTGAACATCTTTCAAGGCCTCTAATACTTGTTCTTCTGTTAACAATTAAAACACCGCCTTTTACGCATGTATGTATTCACTAACACTTATGCTTAGTATAACATATATTGTCCCCGTTCATGTTGATGTAAATCACACCTATAGAAACCATCGCCATCATTTTTTTCCATCCATCGCAGTTTCAAGAAAAAATCCTTTGCCTATTGTGGCAAAGGATCGTCGCTTGCGTACCGCAGTATTCCTTCATATATTGATGCAGCTACTTTCATTTGGTAATCTTGTGTATTTAGTAATTGTGCCTCTGTAGGATTGGACAGGAAACCCACTTCTACTAATGCCCCTGGAATATTGGCCTGCTGTATTACATATACACTATTTATTGGTTTTGCTTCGCGATTTGTATTTTCTAAATTGCGGCGAATCTCGCCTTGAATTTGTTTTGCTAGCTTTTCATTACCTTCTATAGCTCGATTATAAAAGGTTTGCGCTCCGCGCCATTTCGGCGAAGGAATTGCATTTAAATGAATACTAATGAACAAGTCAGCATTGGATTCATTAATAATGGAAACCCGTTTCCTCAAATCCTCCACTTTACGGGATCTTACCCTTTGTGTACTCTCGCTCGCTAAATCATGGTCTCCCTCTCTAGTCATTAAAACTAACGCACCAGATTGCTGTAAATAATCCCTCAATAGGAAACTGATTTCTAAGGTTACATCTTTCTCTAATGTTCCTGTTTTAGAGGATGCTCCACCATCGATACCACCATGGCCCGGATCAATAATAATGACCTTACCAGACAAGGGCAGGTGCCATCCTGTCGAATTCCTGCTACTCAATTGTACCTCAATGATTCCAATTAATAAGCCAATCGCTACAGCAATAGCGATTAATTTCATTACTTTTCTCTTATCTAACATGCCCTGTCCCTCCTTGTCCTTCATTTCATTTATATGGGACAAGGCAAAGTTTATGATTGTTTAATGCAACCTAAGTCGATATTTTTTTTCTCCTTCATTAAACCCTTTATTCCACCACCGTAAAATAAATTTTGCGCATTTTTCCCTTTGGATTTCCTTTTCTTGCTCCGTTAAGCTAAACCAAGCTCCGAACTGACCTGTTGTTTGCTCAATATATGCATTCAGTTCTCCTTTACACCTATCTTGTACCTGCTCCGGTGTTTCACCATAATAGCCAAAACGACCATATTCAGACCCAAGTAAATAAGCATCTATGCCTATGTCCAAACAGTAATCCACCAAATATAGCTTACCAACTGATTGTCCAATAAGATTGTGGAAAAACTGATCATGAACATCTTTTCTCATGTCATCTATTTTTAACGAACGAAGCATGCTCCGCTCGAATTTCCATTGCTTTTTTCTCCTGCGCTCTCCTAAGTCCGTTACAACGTTCATTCGGCATCGCCTCGTTTTTTTTATTATAGTGTAAGTTTTCTCCGCCGAATCATAAGGACAAATACTTGGTACTGTTAGTAAATTATCGCCATGGGAAAGATTCCTTTGTATAGACCACCTTCGCTACCAGAGAATCAAAACCTCCTGTGATTACTACATAAATTATTCCTCCTACTGTATAACCATCATTTTTTGTTTCTCAAAAAGAAATTACTATTCCCAAAAAATTATTATTTAAAACCAATATAGGTAATATTTTTAAAATGTCATGAATTTGTCAGAATTATCTTTGTTCACCACACAGTTCTGCGGGTATATAAACAATATGTGAAACATTTAACAAGAAACACTCAATTCAATTAAAGGTGGTGAAGGTATGAAAGAACTTAAGGTAAAAAAGATTACAGAGAACAAGAAAACTTCCAAAAATGAAGTTAAATTGGAAGTGGTGAAAGAAAAAATCCAATCTGACTGGTATGTTCATTCAGTTGAGGACATTTCTAAGACCCTTGAAGTTGACCCATTAATCGGACTTGGCAAAGAAGAAGCAGAAAGAAGATTGGAATCTGAAGGGAAAAATGAGCTCCCTGAGCCAGAGAGAGAGTCGCTGTTCGTTAAATTCTTCAAACAATTTAATGAAATCTTGATTTATGTGCTGTTGGCTGCAGCCGTCATTACTGGAATAATGGGTCACTATATTGATACAGCAGTAATCATTATGGTTGTATTAATCATTGCCATTGTTGGCTTTATTCAAGAAAATAAAGCTGAGAAAGCCCTTGAGGGCATTAAAAAAATGCTTTCACTGCAAGCAACGGTCCTCCGTGATGGAAAAAGAGTAGTAATTGAATCAGCAAACGTTGTACCAGGTGACATTACTTTTTTAAGTCCTGGCGACAAAATCCCAGCTGATATGCGGATTATTAAGAGTGACAATTTAAATGTTGAAGAATCTCCACTAACTGGAGAATCCAATTCCGTTGAGAAAAAAAATGTCATTCTAGAGAAAGGGACAGTTTTAGGTGATCAAATAAATATGGCCTTCTCTGGAACTGCAGTTGCCTCAGGAACAGGAGTAGGTATTGTCATCGCAACAGGAGAAAAGACAGAAATCGGGAAGATTAACCAGTCAATTTCTGAAGTAAAACAATTGGAGACACCTTTGATAAAACAAACATCAAAGTTCGGAAAAACGATCACCATGTTTATTCTCGGTCTTGCCATTATTATGTATGTGTTCGGATTTTTAGTTCAAGATTATCCAGCTGCTGACCTTTTGTTAACTGTTATTGGCTTAGCGGTGGCTGCAATTCCTGAAGGGTTACCTGCCATTGTAACTATTATCCTCGCCCTTGGAGTTCGTACAATGGCCAGCAAAAATGCAATTGTACGTAATCTTCCTTCTGTAGAAACGTTAGGAGCCGTCTCAGTTATCTGTTCAGACAAGACTGGAACATTAACAAAGAACGAAATGACTGCAACAAATATCATCACCCCTGACATGGATTTTGACGTAACAGGTACAGGTTATTCGCCTGAAGGTAGTATTTCCTACCGTAATTTGCAATACGACAAAGACCATTTAAATACGTTCCTTAAAATTGTAAAAACCTGTAACGATGCACAGTTAGATAAAAACGAAGATGGGCAATGGTATATTAGTGGTGAGCCAACAGAAGGATGCCTTCTCACACTAGCTGAAAAAGCAGATAGTAACATCGAGCGAAAAGAGATTATTTCTAAAATACCTTTCGACTCCAGCTATAAGTATATGGCCACTTTAGTAGAAGAAGGTGGAAAAAACATCATTTATATCAAGGGGGCCTTAGACAGATTACTTGGAATGACAGATGGAACATTGTCAAACCATTGGGAAAGCAAAATGAAAGAGCTTGCATCCCAAGGCAAACGTGTTTTGGCTGCCGGCTATAAAGAGATCCCAACTCATCAAACGTCCATCGATCATGAAGATTTAACAAACGGTGTGACAATTGTAGGACTAGTAGGCATCATTGATCCACCTCGCGAAGAAGCTATTGTAGCTATTAGAGAATGTGCTAGAGCGGGAATCCAAGTAAAAATGATAACCGGTGATCACAAAGACACTGCCATTGCCATCGGTAAACAAATGGGTATCGGTAAAGGGAATGTTGCAGCAATGGAAGGGAAGGACATTGACAAATTATCCGATGAAGAATTAAAAGAGGTTGTAACTGAATATGATATATTCGCCAGAACCAGCCCTGACAATAAACTGCGACTTGTTCAAGCGTTACAGAAGAATGATTTGGTATGTGCCATGACTGGAGATGGCGTCAATGATGCCCCAGCTTTAAAACAGGCAGATATTGGAGTCGCTATGGGAATAAAAGGAACCGAAGTTGCAAAAGAGGCTTCACAAATGGTACTCGCCGATGACAACTTCCATACCATTTATACAGCCGTTAGAGAAGGACGACGTGTGTATGATAACTTAAAGAAAACCATTTTGTTTATCCTCCCAACAAATGGAGCACAAGCATTTGTGTTTATTGCCAGTATCTTATTCGGGCTTGCTATGCCGTTAACACCTGTTCAAATCTTATGGGTAAACATGGTGGTAGCCGTAACCTTATCCATGGCAATTGCCTTTGAACCACTAGAAGAAATTACGATGGCGAAACCGCCTCGTCCATCTAACTCGCAGCTTTTAAGTGCTTATTATGCTTTTAGAATACTGTTCGTTTCATTTATTATTGGTGGAGGGACGCTGCTTGTAAATATGAGTTTAGCCAACGACGGTTACAGTCAGGCCGTTCTTTACACTATCACTCTCAACACGATAGTATTCGGGCAAATGTTCTATTTATTCAATTGCCGAAGTGAATTCAAATTCGCCTTAACTAAAGATGAGTTCTTCTCAAACAAGGCCGCCTTTAATGTATCTGCCATATTAATTGGTTTACAGCTGGCTATTACGTACTTGCCATTCATGAACCGAATTTTCCAAACTGCTCCGCTCTCCTTAAACCATTGGATTTATCCGATTGTATTAGGTATCGTTGTCTTCATTATTATTGAAATTGAGAAGGCAATTACAAGCCGGAAAGTTAACATTAAGATAAAAGCAAGAGAAGCTGAGAGGGCAAAAGTACAACAATAAAAAAGAAGGGTGGAATTCTCCTAGCCAAAGGGAACCCATCCTTCTTCATTTTTGAACATATTATACGATTATATGATTCTTAGACCAACAATAATTACGACTACAATAGCTCCGGCCTCATCAACTACTTGAATTGAAAGATCAAAATCTCATTCTGAGCAAATGGGATACCCATATAAGCTTTTAATTCATTAACTTCTCTCCCGAATTCTTCCTTCTTTTAATGGCCACCAGTTCCATTTGCCTAATATGGTCACTATGGATGGAACAAGCATCCCTCTTACAACAAATGCGTCTAGGAAAATCCCTAAACTAACGATAAATCCAAACAAAAACAGTTCCATTATGGGTTGCGTCATGAGCACCGCAAAGGTTGCCGCAAGAATGATTCCTGCAGAGGAAATTACTCCACCCGTTAAAGCAACACCACGATGTACTGCTTCCTTTAGCGTAAAGTTTGCATTTTCCTCTTTAATACGGGATATAAGCATAATATTATAATCCACCCCTAAGGCAACAAGAAACACGAAGGAATAGAGTGGGATTCGATAGCTCATTTCCTCAAATCCCAAAAAGGTCTGGAACAAGAACCAGCTTAATCCCATTGCTGATAAATAAGAAAGTAGTATGGTAGACATCATGTAAAACGGCGCAATGAGTGAACGGGTATGCCAGATAAGCATCACAAATATAATTAGTGTTACAAAAATGGCTACGACAATGGTGTCTCGACTGTTCAAGGCACGAACATCTGCTTGATTTGCCGATTCTCCTGCAAAGTAGAGTTGATAATTTTCTACAGACAGTGAACTAGCAACTAATAGGTCCTCGCTCTGTTCGTTTAACCGATCTAGCGTATCAAGGGCTCCATGATCATATGGATTTCCTTCTAATAGTAATTCCATCCGTAGTCCTTTTTCATCTTCGCTTAAATTACTGGAGCCACCGTGTCCTTCTAAATCAGGCATTTTAATATCATAAACACCTTCCACCCCTTGAAGATTAACTGTCAGCGCCTCAAGGTGCTCCCATTCTTCTTCCGTAAAGGAGAAACCTTCCTTGTTTTCTAATAGAACTGTAACCGGTGCTAGATCACCTGGCGGAAAGCTTTCTTCTAGTTTCTCAAAACCAATTCTTGACTTCATATCCTCTGGGAAGGAATTTATTAAATTAAATGAATAGTGAATGGACGGTACGTTCAAGGCATTAATTATTAAAAATACAAAGACAATTCCACCTGTAAGCCACGGCTTTCTTGTCACTACTGAGCCAACCGCTCCCCAGAAGCGGTTCTTCTCTAATGTTTTTTCCCCTAATTTTGGGATTGCCGGCCAGAATGCCCTTCTACCTACAGCGGCGAATAAAGCTGGGATTAATGTTAAACCTCCAAGCATTACGAACAAAATAGTAATGGCAAACGTCGGTGCAAAGTTTTGGTATGGTCCATAGTGGGCCAAGAGCAAAATGAGCATTGCTGCAAAAACAGTGCCCCCACTGAAAAATATCGGTTCTGCAACTCCTTTAACCGCACGACTCATCGCTTCATACTTGTTTTCTACAAGGCGAAGTTCTTCGCGGAATCGTGAGAAGACAAATAAGCTGTAATCAGTTGTTGCTCCAAACAAAAGAATCATAACGATGGAGATTGTTTGCGTCTCAATGGTGAAAACACCGTTTGCCGCCAATAACCCTAAAACTCTGTCTACCACTTGGTAAACAAAAGCTACTGCCAGAAGCGGTATAATCGCCAATAATGGTGATCGATAAATTATAATAAGTAATAACAAAACTAGTCCAATTGTGGAAAATAAAAGAACTAAATCTGCATTCGTAAAAATTTCAATCGTATCTGACGCAATCCCAGCAGGGCCTGTAATGTATAGACTCCCTCGTTCTAGAACGCTATTCCCAAATTCGTCAATTGTTACGACCGTTTCATTTATTTCATCCATCTCAAGTCCGCTGTTTAAAATGGCAGGCAGTACAATGGTTTCTCCATTCTCAGAACGGAAAGCATCTTTCACTTGATCTGGGAAGACATGAAAGGGTACGACAGAATCCAAATAAGGCAGCTCGTCTCCTTCAGCCATCCATTCGCTTATTTGATCAATTTGATTCCAATTGGTTTCATCCCATTTGTCTGTAGATGAAAAAACAAGTAACGCAAGAAGACCGTCATCATCAGGAAAGTATTCTTTCACTTTCTCATTTGCAATCACAGACAAAGCCTCACTAGGTATATCATTCTCCCCGTTATTTATGGTGTAATCGTTGGCAGATGGTGCTAAGCTTAGCATTCCTGCTACTAAAACCCACAAGATAATTGTGATCCATACATATTTCCGGTTGGATGTTAACTTTGATAAATATTTCATATATATCCCCATTTCCTAATTCGTACTCCAATAGCAGGCAATTAAATTGGGCAGATTAAAGACTACTCGAGTTTGTTCAAAAAACTCTAAAAGCTACCTTTTTAAGAGACTCTACTATTCCATTTTTAACGCAATGTTAACAAACATCTATTTAATTACTTTTCATCGTATTCTTTACTTAACGGCAATAAGAACGTAAATGTCGTTCCTTTACCTGGTTGGCTTTTAACATCTATCGGTGTCTCATGCATATCCATAATTGATTTAACGATAGACAACCCTATCCCTACACCGGATTTAACCGTTCTTGCTTTATCTACTTTATAAAACCTCTTCCATATATGCTGTAATTGATCTTCATCCATGCCTTTCCCATTATCTTTTATACGGATTAAAGCGTTGTTTTTCTTGTACCTGTAGTAAAACATTAATCACACCATTACTATGGGAAAATTGCATCGCATTTTCTAGCAAGTTTACAAGAGCTTGTTCGATTCGGTCTCGATCTGCAAATACGGTAATGTTTCCGTTAACAGCTTGAATATTTATCTTTAATTGTTTATTTAATAATTGAGGTTCTAATTTTGCCACAACCATTTGCAGTTGTTTCGTAATATTGTAACTCGTTTTTTTTATCTGAATTTGTCCCGCTTCTAACTGCGACATATCTAGCGTATCGTTGATTAGTTTAATGACGCGTTCTGTTTCATCTTTCATCAATAGGTAATAATGATCCCTTTTTTTACAAGGAATCGTTCCATCTAACATAGCAATTAAAAAGCCTTTAATAGAAGTTAAAGGTGAACGTAAATCATGGGATAAGTTTGCAATGAAATCCTTTCTCGTTTCTTCCAGTCGATTTAGTTCGTCTGCCATATAATTAAATGTTGTCCCTAATTGGCCTATTTCATCTTTTGAAGTAACCTTTACCAATGGTGAAAAGTCTCCCTTTGCATAGCTTAATGCAATTCTATTCATGTGCCTTAGGGGCTCCGTTATTTTTCTTGATATAACCCAAATAACTATTCCTGCAATAACGATGGTAATAAAAAAAGTAATGACTATCATCAGCATCATCTGATAATATTCATGGGACAAATCATGGTAAATCATCACCATTACTCCATTTGGGTCTCCACTTCCGTTCAATGCTATTGGAGCAGCAAGACTATATAGCAACGCTCCATCTTCCATACCACCTTTTGAAACTACTTGTCGCTTGGCTACTGCCTCATCCAACAAATTTTCATCGATGGTCAACATTGCCGCTTCAACATTAACTGGGGAATAAGACAAGTTGTTATCTTCATCAAATATAAAAATGCTAAAGTCTTTATGAAAGAGCATCGGCAACACCGCTGCCGTTGATTCTTCCTTTGTCCAAGTGTATTGTTGACTTGTTTGTAATTGATTTTCAACTTGTTCATGGTAATGGTGGAAAGTATCTTCAAAATTGTTGTATAAGTTAATATGGAATAAATAAATTAATACGAAACCAAACAATAGGAAAGAAAAACAGATTATCGAAATATAGCTAAAAAATAATTTCGTAAATATCTTGTTTGTTTTAAACATTTTTCATCTCCTCAAATCGATAACCGACTCCACGGATCGTTGTAACAGACCACTCAGCACCATGCGTTCTTAGCTTGTCCCTCACCCGCTTAATATGGACATCAATTGTTCGAGGATCTCCGTCGAAATCATATCCCCAAACCTTGTCTAACAACTGTTGCCTGGACAATACTTGATTGGGGTGAGACGCGAAGAAGCAAAGCATATCCATTTCTCTAGGAGCTAACACCACTTCATTTTTTTCTACAAAAAACACGGAACTCCCGTCGATTTATTAGCAAGTTGGAAAATTGTAATGACTCCATGCCTTCTTCCTTTAAGACAGTTCTTCTAAGAGCAGCTTTCACCCTTGCACTTAATTCGTTCGGGTCAAATGGTTTGACTATATAATCATCCGCACCTATTTCCAAGCCTTTAATAATATCATAGCTCTGACCTTTCCCCGTCAGCATGATAATAGGCGTGTCTTTATCCTCTATTCTAATCGTCTTACATATCTCCCAACCGTCGATGGAAGGCAACATTAAATCTAAAATAATGCAATCTGGTCTTTCTTTGTAGTAAAGATCTAGACCCGCTTCACCGTCATCAGCCACCAATAGTTCAAACCCCAATTTATCCATATACATACTTACCAGTTCCGTTATATTTGGGTCGTCCTCTACAATAAGGACTTTAATTGATCGCTTCATCAGTTATGCTCCTTTTTACTTTCTTTGTATTTATCTAGTGCCATAACCATAAACAAAGCTTAGAAATCAGTGTCTTGTACATATTCACATATTAGTGTTAACAGAACGTTAACACGTTAACTATTTTTGAAAATTGATTTAAATCAAAGAGACATTCGTTTCATCTCTTTACAATGAGAGTAAAGATAGTAAATAGTCATTGAGGAGAGATGAGAAATGAAAACTGTTATTTTTAAAATGGAGCCATTCAGTTGCCCCACATGTGCAGAGGTTATTGAAAGAGTACTAAAGAAACAAGAGGGAGTAAAGGTAGTTAAGGTCCAATTTTTCAGCAATAAAGTGAAAGTTTCCTACAATGAAGATTTTATGACTTCAAGCCAGATTGAAGAGGTTTTAGTTAAACTCGGTTATTCCATAGTAGACAAGAAAGTAGCTTCCTAAAAAACAAACTCTTTATATAGGCAGGTGAGAAACTATGTCAAAAAAAATTCAAGGCTATATCTTGCTGGCTTCAGCATGTTTAATCGTCTTATCCCTTTTGTTTAAACGATTAGAAGTCAACGTATTAGCAGATTCCTTTATGATTTTTGCCGCATTTGTTGCAGGATATCACATCTTTTCCAAAGCCATAAAAGGACTGCGTTTTAAGATCATTGGTATTGAGCTCCTAGTCACCATTGCAGTAACTGGAGCAATTATTATCGGTGAGTATTGGGAAGCAGCGGCCGTTACGTTTCTCTTTATGCTGGGATCTTACTTAGAGGCAAGAACATTAGACAAGACCCGCTCTTCCTTAGAAAAACTGATGGCATACCATCCATCTCAAGCAACGGTACTAAAAGATGGAATCGAATCTACTATCGATGCAGAAGAGGTCCAAAAATATGACGTAGTGATTGTTAAACCAGGCGAAAAAATACCAGTAGATGGTGTTATAGTGAAAGGAAATGCTTCTGTTAATCAAGCGATGATAACCGGAGAATCTATTCCAATCTTTAAGCAAATAAATGATAATGTATTTAGTGGTACCATGAACGAATCAGGCTACATTCACATAGAAGCAACGAAAGTCGGCGAGGATACAACACTTTCAAAGATTATCGAAATGGTCGAGGAAGCACAGGAATCGAAGGCAAAGACTCAAAAGTTTTTGGAAAGGTTCGCTAAATATTATACCCCTTCCATCATTGTTCTTGCTATCCTGTTAGGGGCAATCACCCAAGATATCCGCTTAGCCTTAACCTTACTAGTTATCTCTTGTCCCGGGGCCCTCGTCATCTCCGTTCCTGTTTCAATTGTTGCCGGTATTGGGCACGGAGCTAGAAACGGGGTATTAATTAAAGGTGGGGAATATATTGAGAAGTTAGGAAAAATCGATGTAGTCGCCTTTGATAAAACTGGTACATTAACAAAAGGCACGCCTGCTGTCATGAATTTTGCCGTTTATGACATAGGGGAGACTGAACTTCTGAAAAAAAGTTGCCAGCGCTGAGAAAGCATCTGATCATCCATTAGGAAAAGCAATAATTGAAAAAGCTAAAGAGTGGGGAGTGGATTCTTTAGATACCCCTGACCATTTTGAAGTGGTGTTAGGAAAAGGGATTGTTGCCACCTTTCAAGGAGAAACAATTTTTATTGGTAACCGGGCATTTATTGAAGAAAAGCTTGGAAAAATACCGGATCATATAATTGATAATTTAACTAAAGAGGAAAACTTGGGGCAAACAGTTGTTATTGCTGCTACCACTACGAAAATACTTGGCCATTTCTCCATTGCTGATGAGATTAGGGAAGAGGCCTACTCTTTAGTAGAAAACTTGAAAGCAACAGGGATTAAAAAGGTGATTATGATTACTGGTGACAACAAAGCAACAGCTAATGCAGTCGGAAGTCGACTTGGTTTAGATGCAGTCTATGCAGAAACACTGCCGTCTGATAAGGTAAATGTCGTAAAGGAACTGCAGCAAAAAGGTTTTAAAGTCGCCATGGTCGGAGATGGAATTAACGATGCACCGTCTCTCGCCACAGCAGATACTAGCATTGCAATGGGAGCGGCAGGAACCGATGTGGCAATGGAAACGGCGGATGTGGTGTTGATGAATGATAAATTATCTCAGATGGCTTACCTTTTTAAAATTAGCCGCTTTACGTTAAACAATTTAAAACAAAATATTGTATTTTCCATTACAGTTGTACTTCTACTTATTCTGGGTGTCATTGGGAATGTCATTTTTATGACAAGTGGAATGCTTATCCATGAGTTAAGTGTACTCCTTGTAATTTTGAACGCATTAAGGATTGTCGTGTATAAAGAAAATAAGGCACGTATAACCCCTCAACTATCTATGGGGCGGAAAGGAGCGTTAAGTAATGAAGCTTAAACCTACAGATGCATGTACAGGGCACGATTGTGTCCTGTCCTGCGTTGGAAAAGTTCCTATATTTCAGTCATTAACAAAGGAAGAGATGAATACGGTAAGTACCTATGTAAACAGGCGTACCTATAACAAAGGAGAAATGCTTTTTTTGGAAGAAGAACAATTAAACAGCTTATTTATCGTCCATCGTGGAAAAGTGAAGATTAGTAAAACAACAAGCAGAGGTAATGAACACCTCATACGCATCCTTTCAACTGGAGAATTCATTGGTGAGGACACCCTTTTCGAGGAAAAATTAACGGATACGTTTGCTGAAGCGATTGAACCAACGGAAGCGTGTGTCATCAGTTTAAAGGACATGCAACTGTTAATAAATAGTACCCCTGCGATTGGACTTAAGCTGTTGACGGAAGTGAGCAGACGATTAAAGGAAACGGAAAGACTGCTGAATATCTTGCAAATGTCCAGCATAGAACAGCGGGTGGCTACACTTCTTTTCCATTTTTTTGAACGCGACAAATCGAAGCAAACAGATAGGAATAGGAATAGCCCGGAAATTAATTTGGATGTTAGAAAAGGAGATTTAGCAAAATACATCGGCATTACTCCTGAAAGCTTAAGCCGCAAGCTATCCCAGCTTCAAGACAAAGGTTATATTCATCTTGTGGGGCAACGCCAGATTATCGTAAAGAATGAGGAAGCGCTGTTACGCATTGCTTTAGGGGAGATGAATGAAGAGGACTAACATTAGGTGAAGTTAAATCGAGTGGGCGCTCTCTTCGAAAAAAGGAAATTTATCAATGAATTTGTGAATGTTGCTGAAAGGAGCAGATAGGTAGATACTGAAAGTGTCTCAAAAGGGAGGAAAATTTCCCTTTTTGAGACACTTTTTTTGAAAACTTTTGATGGATGTCCTCAAAATTTACTTTATTGTTTATTAGGTGCGTTATAAATTAAATTTTTACGAGGGGAATCATCGTTTAATTTCCAGAAAAATGGTTAATCATGCCGAAATCGGGAATAATCATGCCAAAAATGCAAATAATCGTGCCAAAAAAGGTAAAAATCATGCCAAAAATAGCAATAATCATGCTGTTGATAGTTATTCTAAATAACCAACAAAATGCGCCTTCATTCTTCTTCCTCTCCAACAAAAAACCCCCAACCAAAATCGGTTGAGAGCCTTTGAAACGCCATATATTAACGCTTTGAGAACTGAGGTGCACGACGAGCAGCTTTAAGACCGTATTTCTTACGCTCTTTCATAAGTATGGTTTCACCCAATTTCATTGGTTTTGAAAACCCTTGATATACAAAGGTTTTTGCTAAAAGCTATTTCATGGAATTTCACCTGACTACCCCAAAAGGGTAGTCAAAGGGTAGTCAAAAACACTAAATAATTTTAATGCTGGCGGGCAATATAAGGGAAAGAAAAAGAACCTTTTCTTCCTCAATTAAAAGCATGATGTGAAATTATAATATAGTTAGTGCTGATCTTCATACAGTTACTCAAACTTTAGACCTCTTACGTAGTTCTTTTCAGTATTGACTTTGACTTTTTTATCACTTACACCTTTTCAACTGAACTTTAGACTCTTACGTAGTCTTTCAGTATTGACTG
>JAJOJL010000114.1 GCA_021208645.1 Bacillus sp. (in: firmicutes)
CTTCATTCCACTTTTTTTTGAAGCTGTAATAATGCCGGTAGAAGCGCTTTTAATTTTTTCATCATCTCTTTTTTTCAACAGCAGCTAAAAATTGTTCATGGTAAATGCAATGTTTTTCTTTCCATTCTTCAGAAACGATTGGCTCATTAAATTCTTTTCCTTCTTTTTTTAATTCTTTCAATTTCTTAAGGATTGCATCCTTTTCTCTGCTAATTTCTTTCCACTCTTCCATTATGTCGGGACGATACTTCTCAATGAGAAGTTCATAATAGAACTTAATATGTGTTTTAAGAACTGAGTTTTTATGGGTCAAACCTACCTCATGGTTCTCTACTTCTTCTTTCTTTTCTATATCCTCTTCAGCGAAACTATTCAAGGGGAGTAGGCTCATAAATAAAACCAGTACTAAACTAAAGAGTTTCAATTGCTTCATAAAAAACATCCTCTCGAGCTTTTTTCCTTAGTATGTACGTAAGATGCTTTGCTATACAAAAAAAGAAGAGATCACCTCTCTTTCGAGAGCCAACCTCTTATTAATCATTAATAGATAGAAGTATTTTGCTCATTCATGTTTTCTAACGAGTGCTTAATATGAGCAAGGAATTTTCCACAAACTAAACCATCTAATATGCGGTGATCTAATGACATACACAAATTAACCATGTGACGGACAGCGATAGCATCGTTTTCCATAACAACAGGCCGTTTTACAATGGATTCTACGGAAAGGATTGCTGCTTGTGGATAATTTATGATTGGCTGGGACTGAATCGAACCAAATGAACCAGTATTGTTCACAGTAAATGTTCCACCTTGCATATCTTCCGATTTAAGTGTGTTTGATCTTACCTTTGATGCTAGTTCATTAATTTCTCTCGCTAAGCCTTTAATTGTTTTTTTCATCCGCATGTTTAATAACTGGAACAAATAGTTCATTTTCCGTTGCTACGGCTAAAGAGATATGAACATCTTTATGGCGGATAATTTTATCTCCTGCCCACATGGAATTCACTTGAGGATATTCCTTAAGGGCGTCCACAGTTGCTTTAATAAAGAACGGCAAGAAAGTTAATTTTATATCTTCCTTCGTAAAGAAATCATTCTTCACTTTATTACGGTAACGGACAAGGTTTGTAACATCTACTTCGATCATCATCCAAGCATGTGGCGCTTCGTGTTTAGAACGAACCATATTGTTCGCAATTGCTTTTCGCACTCCGCTAATAGGTAATTCTTCTACACGGCCTGTTCCTGAATAAACTGGTGGAGAAACGAACTGGGTAGCTGACTTTGGCGCTTCCCCTTGAACAGGAGAAGATGCTTTTTCAGGTGCCTTCTCTTCTCTTACTAGTGCAGCCTTAGGAGCTGATCCAGCTTTTGGAATATCCCCACTTTCAATAAGTTTCAATAGGTCTTTTCTTGTTATCCGTCCACCGTTGCCGCTTCCGTTTACTTGTTCTAAATCTATGTCATTCTCTTGGGCAAGACGTAATACTGCAGGAGAATAACGCTTTTTATTAGTGGTATCTTGTGGTTGCGACTCGGTCGGTTCCTTTTTAGCTTCGTTGTTTGTTTCTCCAGTAGTCGCTTCCTCAACTTCCCCTTCCACAGTCATGGAACAAATGACTTCACCTACAGCTAAGGTTTGGTCTTCCTCTGCAATTAGCTCTTTTATCGTACCTGTGTAAGACGATGGTATTTCTGCGTTTACTTTATCTGTCATTACCTCAGCAATGGGATCATATTTGTTTACATGGTCACCAGGCTTTACAAGCCACTTCGTTATGGTACCCTCTGTAACACTTTCCCCTAGTTGAGGCATTGTAATTGTTGTTGCCATTCATGGCACCTCCTTAAAGGACTCTGCTCTAAATTAAAATTCAGCCAACTCTTTCATCGCTGCTTCGATTTTATCTGGATTGACCATAAAGAATTTTTCCATTGTAGGTGCATACGGCATTGCTGGGACATCAGGACCAGCTAAACGTTTCACCGGGGCATCTAAGTCAAATAAACAATGCTCTGCAATAATAGCAGAAACTTCACTCATGATGCTACCCTCTTTATTGTCTTCCGTAACTAAAAGTACCTTCCCTGTTTTTCTGGCAGCTTCAATGATGGCTTCTTGATCTAATGGGTATACGGTACGTAAATCAAGTATATGGGCTTCAAAGCCTTGTTTGGACAGATTTTCTGCTGCTTGCATAGCCATATGTACGCAAAGGCCATACGTAATAACAGTAATATCTTCCCCTTCCCGCTTCACATCCGCTTTACCAATCGGCAAAGTGTAATCCTCTTCAGGCACTTCTCCTTTAATAAGGCGATATGCTCGTTTATGTTCGAAAAACAGAACCGGGTCATCACTACGAATCGAAGCTTTTAATAAGCCTTTTACGTCATACGGAGTAGAAGGCATCACGATTTTTAATCCTGGACAATTGGCAAACAACGCTTCAACTGATTGTGAATGATACAAAGCACCATGCACTCCACCACCATATGGAGCACGGATGGTTATTGGACATTGCCAATCATTATTCGTCCGATAACGAATTTTTGCTGCTTCTGATACAATTTGATTTACTGCAGGCATGATAAAATCAGCAAACTGCATTTCTGCAATCGGTCTCATTCCATACATGGCTGCACCGATACCAACTCCAGCAATGGCAGATTCTGCTAATGGAGTATCGATGACACGCTCTTCTCCAAATTGATCGTAAAGTCCGTTAGTAGCGCGGAAAACGCCCCCACGTTTTCCCACATCCTCACCAAGGACAAATACGTTTTCATCTCGTTCCATTTCTTCTTTTATTGCTTGCGTTACAGCTTCTATATAAGAAATTACTGGCATTTGTCATCACTCCTCTCCGTAAACGTATTTTAATGCTTCTTCCGGCTCCGCGTATGGAGCTTTTTCAGCGTAATCTGTTGCTTCATCAATTACTTTCCTTAATTCAACACGGATTTCTTCCTCTTTTTCATCTGTCAGGACCCCAACATCCTTTAAATAAGAACCGAACGTAATAAGTGAGTCGATTTTTTTTTGCCGCTTCCACTTCTTCCTTGGCACGATACACACTATCGTCATCATCACTGGAATGTGGTGTTAGTCGATAAGATACTGTTTCAATCAAAGAAGGTCCTTCTCCTTTAATAGCTCTCTCTCTAGCTTTAGATATGGCTTCGTAAACAGCTAACGGATCATTACCATCGACTGTCTCCCCATGAATACCATAACCTACCGCCCGATCCGATACATTTTCACAATTTAACTGCTTCTCTATCGGAACGGAAATGGCGTATTTATTATTTTCACACATGAAAATACAAGGTAAATCATGTACGCTGGCAAAGTTAATGCCTTCGTGAAAATCTCCTTGGTTGGAAGACCCCTCACCAAATGTAGTAAATGCCACAAAGTCTTGTTTTTTCATTTTTGCAGCTAAAGCGAAACCAACAGCATGTGGTACTTGTGTTGTTACTGGAGAGGACCCTGTCACAATACGATTTTTCTTTTGGCCGAAGTGACCAGGCATTTGGCGACCACCAGAATTTGGATCTTCTGCTTTAGCAAAACCTGAGAGCATTAGATCCTTAGGAGTCATTCCAAACCATAAAACTACCCCCATATCCCGGTAATAAGGTAAAACATAATCTTTATCTTTATTTAATGCCATCGCAGCTCCTACTTGGGCTGCCTCCTGTCCTTGACAGGATATTACGAATGGAATTTTCCCTGCACGGTTTAATAACCACATACGCTCGTCAATCATCCGTGCAAGCAACATCATTCTGTACATCTCCATAACATCATTGTCTGATAAACCCAATTGTTGATGTCGATTACTCATAGGATTCCCTCCTTATATTTCTTGATAATTTTATATGAACTATTTAAGTTAAAACCTTTACTATATTTTTCAACAACAGATGACTTTAAGGAGTGAGAGGCAGACATTCCAATTTCTCTGGAGCTACCCCAAACTCATTTAGCTATGAACCGCTTTCCCGTCAACTGCTAATGCTGCCTCACCTATAGCCTCTGAAAGACTAGGGTGAGGGTGAATGGTTTCTGCCACTTCCCAATGAGTTGCATCTAATACTTTAGCTAATGCAGCTTCAGAGATCATATTTGTCACATGTGGTCCAATCATATGCACACCAAGGAGGTCATTTGTCTTTTCATCAGTCACGAATTTTACAAACCCTGAGGTGTCACCGTAAACGAGGGCTTTCCCAATTGCCTTAAATGAGAAAGTCCCTGTTTTTACTTCGAACCCCTTTTCTTTTGCCTCCCCTTCTGTCAATCCTACACTTGCCACTTCAGGAGAAGAATACGTACATTTCGCAATAAATTCAGGATTTAATGGGTGAGGTTCTCCACCAGCCATATGTTCCACAGCAATAATTCCTTCGTGAGATGCCACATGAGCCAACTGTAGCCCACCTATAACATCACCAATTGCATAAATATGGGATTCTTTTGTTTGATAAAACTCGTTTGTTAAGATTACCCCTCTATCTGTTTTGATATCTGTATTTTGAAGCCCAATATCTTCGATATTTGCTGCTCTGCCCACAGACACTAAAACTTTTTCCGAATACACTTCTTTTGTCTCACCTTTATGTTCATATGGTACAACAACAGAATTTTCTTCTGCAACTTTCACCTGATCAGATAGTACTTTTGCATTTGTTATTACTTTAACACCTTTTTTCTTCATTGCCCTTAATATTTCTTTTGATATATCCTCATCTTCTAATGGTAAAATCCTTGGTAAATATTCAAGTACCGTAACCTTCACACCAAAGTCTGCAAGCATGGAAGCCCACTCAATCCCAATTACCCCTCCACCAATAATTGTCATGGATTCAGGTAAATTTTCTAATTGAAGTGCTTCATCTGAAGTGAGAACATGGGTTTTATCAATGTCTAGTCCAGGTAATGATTTAGGTCTGCTGCCAGTAGCAATTAAGACATATTTCGGCACAAGCATTTCATTTTCTGATCCATCGTTGTTTTCAACAGATATGGTTCCAGGTGATGGGGAAAAAATGGACGGTCCCAAGATTCTTCCATGTCCGTAAAACACGTCAATTTTTCCTTTTTTCATTAAATGCTGTACACCTTTATGCAGTTGATCAACAATTCCTTGTTTTCTCTCTTGAACACGAAGGAAATTTAAACTTGGTTCAGGTGACTCCACACCAAAATCACTACTTTTTTGAACGGTTTTAAATACTTCTGCACTTCTTAAAAACGCTTTACTGGGGATACAACCTTTATGTAAACAAGTACCTCCAAGTTTCTCTTTTTCAACGACTGCCACTTTCATCCCCAACTGTGAAGCACGAATGGCAGCAACATACCCACCAGTACCTGCTCCAAGTATTACCAAATCATATTCACGTGCCATTTCTAAAAACCTCCCTTTCCAACTTTAACAAGCCCTGCTATTTATCCTGCTGTATACTCCTTAGCCACTTCTTCATTACGAAGCACACGAAGAGCACCTTCAGCTAAAGCTTGAAGTTCATCCTCTCCAGGCTTAATAATAACATCACCAATCCATTGAATACGGTCCGTAATAAGCTTGACGAATTGTTTACCATATGCAAGACCCCCTGTTAAAACAATAGCATCTACTTTTCCAGAAAGAACAGCCGACGCTGCTCCAATTTCCTTTGCAATCTGGTACGCCATCGCCTCATATACTATCTCCGCCTTTTCGTCACCTTTAGCTATTCTATTTTCCACTTCTACAGCATCATTGGTACCTAGATATCCAACTAGTCCCCCTTGACCTACAATTTTTTTCATAATTTCATCGGCAAAGAATTCTCCCGAGAAACACATAGATACAAGGTCACCGGCAGGAACTGTGCCAGCACGCTCAGGAGAAAAAGGCCCCTCCCCATGTAACCCATTGTTAACATCAATTACACGACCATTATCATGAACACCTACCGTAATCCCCCCACCCATGTGAACAACAACTAAGCGAAGTTCATTATAGGGTCTATCAAAATCCTGTGCTACCTTTCGAGCGACAGCCTTTTGGTTTAAGGCATGGAAAATACTCTTCCTTTCAAAATCAGCAAATCCAGAAATTTTTGCAATAGGAGCTAACTCATCGACTACTACAGGATCAACAATAAATGCCTCAATATTTAATTGGGAAGCAATTTCGTGAGCCAATATTCCCCCTAGATTTGATGCATGTTGTCCTGAATAGCCTATTTTTAAATCTTCTAGCATTGTTTCATTGACGGTGTACGTTCCACCTTCAATCGGTCTGAGTAGTCCTCCTCTCCCAACTACTGCTGACAGTTTCGATAAGTTAATATTATTGTTATCGAGGGTTTCAAGGATCATTTGTTTTCGAAATGGATACTGATCAATGATGGAGTTGTAATCGTTTAATTGATTTCGATCATGTCGGATCGTTTCCTCGATAATCATACGCTCATTATCAAATACTCCAATTTTCGTAGATGTAGATCCTGGGTTGATTGTTAAAATCCGAAATTCTTTTTCCACTTCGTTAACCTCCATAATAGAGTTCAACGGTGAACCCTTGTCGAGATCGACAAGGGTCGTTTCGTTGAAACTTAAAAATCATCTTTCCTTTTCGGCTAGATATAAAGCAAGGAAACTGTTTCTTATTTTCTACCCCTGCTTAAAATATCCATACCGTTTCGTAAAAATTGTTTTCTAGAACGACGCATAGCTTCAATGCGTTCCTCTGCCATTCTGTCTGCTGCTACATATGTTGGGATATTATCTCTTTTTGAGATTTCAAAAATCTTAGAGATATTATCATATATTGTTTCTACCTTCTTCAACGCACGCTCACGGTTATACCCTAACAGTTCATCTGCTACGTTAATTACTCCACCAGAATTTATTACATAATCTGGCGCATAAACTATACCCATTTCTTGGATGATATCTCCATGCTTCGTTTCCTTTAATTGGTTGTTAGCTGCACCTGCAATTACTTTTGCTTTTATTTGTGGAATCGTCTCATCATTAATCGTTGCACCTAAGGCACACGGAGCATAGATATCACAATCTACAGAGTAAATATCGTTAATATCAACTGCCTCTGCCCCAAACTCTTCAACCGCACGTTGTACAGCTTCTTTATTTATATCAGTTACGATTAAATGAGCACCTTCCTCATGTAGGTGACGACAAAGAGTATAGGCTACGTTACCTACGCCTTGAACAGCAATGCGCTTTCCTTCGAGGGAGTCTGATCCGAATGCCTCTTTCGCTGCAGCCTTCATCCCTACGTAAACGCCATATGCAGTAACAGGAGATGGGTTCCCAGAAGATCCAAAGGCCGGTGAAATACCTGTTACATAGTCTGTTTCTTGATACACTAAATCCATATCTTCTACAGTAGTTCCTACATCTTCAGCCGTAATATATCTTCCATTTAAGCCTTGAATATAACGACCGAAGGCTCGGAACATCTCTTCATTTTTATCTTTACGAGGATCACCAATAATAACGGTCTTTCCTCCACCTAAATTTAAACCTGCAGCTGCATTTTTATATGTCATACCTTTCGCTAATCGAAGAGCATCCTCAAAGGCTTCTTCTTCTGTTGCATAGGTCCACATTCTCGTTCCACCTAATGCAGGACCTAAGGTAGTATCATGAATTGCAATAATTGCTTTTAACCCTGACTGTTTGTCTTGACAAACTACAACCTGTTCGTAATCATAAGTCTCCATGTACTTAAATAATTCCATAAATAATTCCTCCTCTGGTTATAATTATCTATTAACTTCTATTGAACTGATGGCTAGTGCCATAGATAACAACTTACTTTCTACTTTATCTGTTCGAGACGTTAAAATAATCGGTGCTTTTGCTCCTACAATTATTCCACCAACTACAGCACCACCAAAATAAGTCAAGGATTTATACAAAACATTCCCAACTTCAATGGACGGGGCCATTAGAATATCAGCTCGTCCCGCAACCTCTGAGGAAATCCCCTTTTGCGAAGCTGATTCTTCTGATATTGCATTATCAAGACCCAATGGCCCGTCTACAACACAATCTGTAATTTGCCCCCTTTTACTCATTTGGGTTAAGGAGGCAGCATCTAGTGTTGCTTGCATGGATGGGTTCACTGTCTCAACTGCCGCTAACGCTGCAACTTTTGGCTTATCAATACCAATTTTTCTTACGGCATCAACTGCGTTTTGAACAATCTCTACTTTCTCTTTTAAATCTGGTGCTATGTTCATTGCTGCGTCCGTTAAAAATAATAATCGTTCATTGCCTTTAAAGGAAAATGCCGCTAAATGTGACAAGACCTTCCCCGTTCTTAAACCCATTTCCTTGTTTAATACGGCCTTTAGCAAGGTTGATGTAGCTAACATTCCTTTCATCAAGGCATCTGCCTTACCCTCTGCCACTAACTGAACAGCTTGCCGTGCAGATTCTTTATCAGTAGATGCGTTAACGAAAGTGAACTTATTTGCCAATTCGTCAGTAAACTCCGCTTCCTTCACTAATGTCTCCATAATTGCAACAGGACCTACAAATATAAAGGAAGCTATACCTTTTTCTATCGCCTGCTTAGCTGCCTGTATAAGTGAAATATCAGTTGAATGGGCAATGGCAATTGTCTGAATATTACTACGAGCCTTTATTGTGGCAACTAGCTTTTCTAAAGCCATGCATTTTCCACCTTCCTTCTTTTTTCACACTTTAAATATAATGCAATTTATATGCCAACTCCATAATTTCACGAAAACGCTTACATACACTATCACTTGTTCAATTAACCCCTGCAAATAATTGCACACTGCGCAAAATTTTGCAGGCACAATTTTTCATCTAAGTGAAACATTACTCATTAATGTTGTACTTTTCAAGTTTATAATACAAATTTCGGATAGAAACCCCCAATTGCTGAGCTGTTTTTGTTTTATTCCCATTATTACTAGTTAGAACCGCTCTAATCCAATCTTCTTCTGTCTCCTCAATAACCTGTTGCAAAGATTTCTCTCCTAAGTCACTGGATTTAAGAGATTTCGTCTCCTCCTTAGAGTTCCCTATTGGATCACTTAATGGAGGCAGGTGTATTTCATCAATAAATTTATAGGAATAGTGCATGTGAATCATAGCTCGTCCTAAAATATTTTCTAACTCCCTTACATTTCCAGGCCAATCGTATTCCTTTAATAGTTGTTCCCCTTTTATCGTTACACCTTCCACATTTCTTCCATAATCCTGATTTAATTTATTAATTAAGTGTTGACATAGTTGAGGGATATCTTCCTTTCTTTTCCTTAAAGCAGGAATGAAAATTGGCATGCGGTTTAATCTATAATATAAATCACTTCTAAATTCTTTTTTTTCAATTTTTTTCTCCATATCAATATTTGTTGCTGCAATTATTCTTACATCTATAGGTATTGCTTTCGTTCCTCCTACCCTCACTACTTCTTGTTCCTGTAATACTCTTAGTAGTTTAGCTTGTGTCTTAGGAGTTATTTCCCCAATTTCATCTAAAAATATACTGCCTCCGTTCGCATCTTCAAACAGGCCTTTTTTTCCTCCTCTTTTTGCTCCTGAGAAGGCACCTTCTTCATAGCCGAATAATTCACTTTCCAATAAAGTTTCAGAAATGGCTGCACAGTTTACACGAATGAATTTATTAAACTTACGTTTACTTGCATTATGTATTGCATGGGCAAAGAGTTCCTTTCCCGTACCACTTTCTCCCCTTAGTAGTATAGTTGCAGGAGTCTCAGCAGCAATTTTGGCTTGATCAATGGCAAACTTTAACTCTCCTGACTCACCAACAATGTCATCAAATGTATACTTTGCTTCAAGTGTTCGAATAATTTGTTTTGCTTTCTTTAACTCTAAATTTAGCGATTCGATCTCTGACATATCGTGGATAACCCCAACACTTCCCTTAATATTACCATCCACAATAACGGGAGCTACATTCACAATAACATCCTTCCTGTGGGCACTTCATTTCGTTTCCCTCGACAGGTTTTTTTCGTTTTTTAAGACTTGCATATGCATACTTTCTCCTTCTGATATATCCGTGGAAGCTGGCTTACCAATTACTTCTTTTTCTTGTAAACCAGTTAACCTTGTATATGCAGGGTTAATGAGAAGGCCTTTTCCTTCCTCATCGACGACAGAAATGGCATCATCGGAAGATTGAATAATGGCTTCTAACATTTGTTGTATACTTCTTAGGTTTGTTACTTCTTCTGCCATATTTACAATTTCTGTAATATCCTTAAACACACCTAATGCTCCGATTAGCTGATTTCCTTTATACATAGGAAGGCGAGTAGTAATAATTGAACGTCCGTTACCGATTGTTTGACGTCTGTTTGTTTCTGTTTTCTTCGTTTTCAATACCCTTGGCAATTTACTAGTTGGCATAACATCCTCAATTTTTTTGCCAATAGCATCCTCACTTACTATACCAGACATCTTTTCTGCACTGTTATTCCACAAGGTAATTTTATGATTCACATCGATAGCTATCATTCCATCATGGGTTGAATTCAATATAATGTCCAATTTAGAGTTATGTTGGACAACTGTTTCAATTAGTTTCTTTTTTTCGTCGATTAAAAAAAACATTAGCGATGCTACAGAACTAGGAATAATCGTTATAGGGTAGTTTACCAACGTTTCTCGCAGCTCTTTTAATAGCCTTTTATCACCAGTCACTTCAACGACAATATCTACTGGAGAAAGTAGTTTAAAAGCTTCTTTCCAATTTTGAAAGGTAGGAATCCCAAAGCTCTCTGCTTTTATGATGCCTTTACTCGATTTATTTACATCTACCACACCAATAATGTTGAAATTTTCCGTCTCCCTAAAAACATCTAATAATGAGGTTCCACCTTCACCGGCTCCTATTAACAAAAGACGCTTCACTTTCACCCCTCCTATCAGATAAAACCTGCAATTTTCTTCACACTAATTTAACTATACATTATTATTCTTATCCTGTCCTTGTTAGAGTAAAATGTTTGTGGGTGGAAAAAAAGTAATTAGAGGAAGAATATGTAATCTTGATGGAGGGGGTGGAAGTGTTCTTCTTCCACCCCCTCCATCAAGAGCACCAAGCGGAAGTGCGGTAGG
>JAJOJL010000088.1 GCA_021208645.1 Bacillus sp. (in: firmicutes)
TCGTCCCTGCGGGGTCTTCAGCCGTTGCTTTTCCCGCAGGACTTTGAGATGCTTCCTCGAAATGGCCCACGCACGAAGAAAATGTGTAAGCATTTTCGAGGAGTCTCGCTCCTTTCGCAAAATCAACTCAATTCAAAATCAACATTATCCACTAACAGAGCCTAAAAGTAAAAACATACTTTTCAGCATTCCCCTGCTTCTTTATGAAAATAAATTCCTCAAGCGTTCCCAGAAACTTGGGCTTTCTTCTTCCTCTTCGTCGTTATCATCATCGTCGTGCCTTTCAATTGCTTCTGTACGAAGGACAAATTGAACGGTACCAATTTTCGAATTCTCTTCTGATACGAAGGATACAGGTTCAAAATCAGAGAAATCAAATTCGTCCATGATGGCATCAATTTCTTTTTGTAGTTGTTCAGGTAACTCACTCGTTTCTTTAGCTAATTGATTCGTTCCATCATAAAGCTCCCCGACACCACTTTCTAATTCAGAAGTACCATCTGCTAGCTCCTTGATTCCTGAATCTATCTCACCGTATGCACCAGCAAGCTGGGAAACACCGTCTGTATAGGCAACGAGGCCGGTGTGAAACTCACTATAATTAGCTGACAGCATGTTAATTCCATCTATTAGTTCCCCGAATGCACTCAAATCTTCCAGTAATTCCATTCCACTAGACATGGCCTCGAGAATCTCCAATAATTGCTCATTAATATTATCCACAGAACTATTGGAATCGTCAATAATGATATCGATGTTTTCCATTGCTTCATTCATGGCATCCAGTGCCTTTCTGGCTTCTTGAGCAGCGTCATGAACTTCTAATAAGTGATCAAGGGTCTCACGGGCGACACCGGTTTCGTATAATTTTTCAATGTCTTCCTTGAATGTATCTGGTGGTTCTGGGATGCTATTCAATGCTTCTTCTAATTGAGAGTAGGCTTCAGTAAAGTTTTCATTAAAATTATCCAGTTCCCTAACCATCTCTTCCATGAAAGCAGCAAATTGGAGGAAGCCTTCTAATAAGTCACTAATGTCATCAACTTCCAAGTCAAAGGAGGCGTTACTAAGCTCATCACTTATTAAAGAAAGGGCTTCATCAATGGATGCAGATGCCTCCACCAGTTCAGATGAGGAGTTACTAATTTCCCTCATCCCCTTGTTAAACTCTGTAGAACCATCACTTAACTGGTGTACACCATCATTTAGTTCAACAACGCCAGTTAATAGTTCATACACACCTTTATTAATCTCTTGGATGGCATCCCTTAATTTTCTTAGTTCTTTTGTCATTTCGTCCGTTTCGAAATCGTCGAGCATCATGGACAATGGAATACCTGCAATCTCAATTCCCGCCATTTCAAAGTTCACTACATCAGCAAGGAGACTCAACTCCCCGTCCCGATCTGGCATTACCGTAAAGGAGACTTGTCGTTGTTTTCCCGCATTGGCAATGGTTGCATCCGGTGCTTGTATATTGCTGATGATGTCCGTATCTAACTTCAACGAGATTTGTAACGTGTAATATTCGTAGAATGCAGGGTTTACCCGTTCATTTTGTGATGTATTAATGGAAATAAGTAAACGCCCCTCTTTCCCTGCAAGGTCATGAGGAGAAATTTCTTCTCCATCGAGCATATAGGAAATATCGATATACCACGGTAACTCTCCGTTTTCCATATTTCCTTGGTAGTAAAACCAGCCTGGTGAGGCTTCCAGTTGTACTGTATTATTTGTTCTCTCTATTTCTGTTAAGTCTGTTAAATTTTTGACCGATGTGTATGTGCCATAATCAATAACAGTACCAAATTCCTTTACCTCTAACATATTCACAACATAAAGGTCCTGTAATCTACCAGAGGCACTTAATCTTCCATAAATGACTTCATCCTTAGAAGCCACGTTACCATTTATCCCTGTATCTGATTCTTCTTCCTCTGCAGGTTCCTCTTCTGATGTGAGGTCATCTATATCTTCATTTGGGTCTGCCATTCCAATAGGTAAGGGAAAGGCAAGCAGTAAAGCCATAAAAACTAACATTATTCTCTTTTTCATTTTGAAGCTCCCTCCCGAAAAAATCGTGCTTTTAATGTGGTTACACCAATCACCTTGTCTAGCAAATACAATAGGGCTGGCAGGAAGAAAAGGACTAAAACAAAAGCTAGCAATGCTCCACGACCAAGGAGTAAACCAATGGATGATACGATGGGATTAGAAGATGTAATCCATAAGATAAAACCAACGCTGGATAATATGGCAGCTGAAATGGAAATGGAAAATGTTTTTTCGTTTAATGTTTTTACAATCGATTGGCGTGCAGGCAACTCTTTCCGATTCTCTAAATAATCCTCCGTAAAGAGAATCCCATAATCAACGGTTGCTGCCAACTGAACCGTACTAACTACTAAATAGCCAACAAACACTAACGGTGTGTCCGTAAAATACGGAACAGAAAGGTTGATCCATACAGCTGCTTGTATTGTCAGTAACAAAACAACCGGTATCGTAATGGACTTAAACGTAAAAAGTAATACAACAGCGATGGCAATAACGGTCAAGGTATTTACCACCGTATTATCCCGCAACACGACTGTTCTCATGTCGTACAAAGAGGCACTTTCCCCAAGACTGTAGTATTCATCCCCATAATAACCAGCAGCAATCTCCCGAACCGTTTCTACAATTTCAAAGGCCACATCTCCTTCTGAGTCGGCATTGGTAAAGAGGATAATTTGACTATAGTTTTCGGAATGAAATTGCTCTGTAATGGCTTCATCTAAGTACTCTGGCGGTATGACAGCACTGACGGATTGATTGTAGGATATGACATTCGTTACGCGATTTACTTTCTTTAAGTCTTGCTCTAGCATTAATTCACGCGCCACATCGCCCCTAGGGACTAAAAGGACAATCGGCGTAGATTTCCCGAACACCTCATGAATTGCCGTAATATCAGTTCCAAGTCGGGAGGATTCAGGTTGTTCCCCAATTCCGTAGATAAATTCCGTTTCTTGTTGCGCTAAAAAACTTGGAAAAATAATAATAAACACAAGGATCAAGCTTATTGATCTTACTTTCATTACTTTATTACCTACTGTCTTGAAAGTTGGAAATAATGGTTTATGCTCTGTTTTATCAATCCACTTATAAAAAAGTACCGTTAATGCTGGTAGAAACACCATGACACTAATAAAACTAAATAAAATCCCTTTTACAAGGTTGATCCCTAAATCAGCACCAATCTCGAACTGCATAAACGTTAATGCCATGAACCCAAAGAACGTAGTAGCAGCACTGGCAAAAATAGCAGGAAATGATTTTTTCATTGCCAGTTGCATGGCTTCTTCTGGGTTCGATGTTTTCTTACGGTATTCGGCAAAACTGTGTAAAAGAAATATCGCATAATCTAGCGATACGGCAAGCTGTAACACGGGGGCTACAGATTGAGTAACGAAAGATATCTCACCAATAAAAATATTTGTACCTAAGTTTATAAGAATGGATACACCAATGGCAGTTAAGAAAAACAGCGGTTCCACCCACGATGTTGTGGAGAGTACGAGGATGATTATAATAATTGGTACTAAAAGTAATGCGGCATACATGGTCTCTGTAAAAGCCATTTTCTGTGAAACGGCCGTATCCGCCGCTTCTCCGATTAATGCATTCTCTTCACCAATTAACTCATAAATGGCATCTGTAATCGTCACTTCATCCCCTTCCCGTACAGATAGGGAGAACAGGGCATTATTTTCCTTATAATATTCCTCAATTAAAGAGGCATCGGCCATCTCGAGGGGAATTTTAATATCTAACACGTCGTCAAGCCAGGTGACATTTGAAACGCCGTCGATTTCATCAAGCCATTCTTTATATATAAGTGCTTCTTGTACAGATACATTTCGAATCATGACCTGTGCATTAGGCAACGTTCGATCAAATTCCTCTTCCATCACTTCTATCGCTTTTGTAGAGGGGGAGTCTTCCGGTATATAGTCGCTCATATTGTAATTTATTGGAACAAAAAATTGTGCGATCGCACTTACTATTGTTAAAACCATAAAAATAACGACAATTGACTTTTTGTATTTAATGATTTGTGCAGCGATGTTTGTCAATCTAAAACACTCCTTGAGCTTTCACTAATTACTTATTATAATGACACTGTGTTGATTATTCAACGAACAGTTCGAGAACGTTTGCTGTTTAACCAACATTACAGGCGAATTTGTTGGATGAGTAACACAAGGGGGGATAATGATGACTGAAAAATTAGATCGGCGAAAAAAAATATACACGCCTCGTATTAAAGGAAAGTTTAATTAAACTATTAAAGGAAAAACCATTAGGGAGTATTACGATTAAAGAGGTTTGTGAGGATGCGGATATTAATCGTTCCACCTTTTATTCTCATTACAACGATATAAAGGATCTCCTTAACCAAATAGAGGATAGCATTATCGTAGATTTAAACAAAACCCTTTCAGCGTATAACCATACAACAAATGAAGAAGCCATTCAAATGACAGAAAAGCTGTTGGAGTATATTGCTGGAAATCGTGAAAGCTCGCAAACGTTATTCAGTGAGCATGGCGACCCGACTTTTCAAAAAAGAGTCATGGAATTAGCTCAACATCACATATTAAAATCAATAGAAGGCAGTAATCAAACGAGATTTAACTCTGAATACTTAAGTCTCTACATCGTCAATGGGAGTATCCATGTAGTCCATCATTGGTTGAAAAATGGTCTAAAGGAATCCCCTAAAGAAATAGCCGAGATGCTAGCAATGCTTGCCATGATCGCCATCAATGGATTATCCACTTCTAAGTAAGACAAGCTTTGCCCTGTGGAAAGATGAAAAGGAAACGAAGCCTGAAGCGAGATATAAAATTGGAAGGAGTATTCTATTACATAATCTACAAAAAAAACGAGGCTGAGACAAAAGTATTTTTATAGCTAATAATCCGAACGAATAAATTGATACAAAAATAACTCGCTTCGGAAATATACTTCGCTTTCCGCGGGCGGCTGGTGAGCCTCCTCGTGCTTACGCGAGGGTACTGAAAAAGTGATGCTTTTCCACTTTTTCAGTACCTGGAAGCAATGAGCGTAGCCGTCGCAATCTTTATAAAGCCTGATAGGAGTGGGTTTCTCCTATCAGGCGAGCGGCGAGCGAAGCCATTGCCTAACAAATAAAAGGCACTGAAAAAGTTGTTTTGTACTTTATCAGCGCCCTCGCTTACGCACTGTGGGGTCTCACCTTTGCCTTTGCTCCCGCTGGAGTCTTCGTATATTTCCTACGCTAAGATAGTGTATTGTTCGGATTTCCGGTTAAACACTTTAGTTATGTCCCAGCTTCGTCTGCCAATTAGTTTATTATTTTTTCATAAATCCTTTGCTCTCCAAGAATTCCTTCATATTCATTCTTCTTGGAACCTTTAGCATATTGGTCATTTGCTCTGTCCAACGGTCAGAGCGTTTTCCGTTCGTACGTCGGTGATAGTAAGCAGAGATCGTATCATTATATTCCTCAAGTTGCTCTACTAGTTTTTCTTCAGATAGCTCATAGGTCTCTTCATGGTAAACATTTTCTAAAGGCAGTCGTGGCTTTTTCTCCGTTTCTGCATCGGGATGCCCGACGGCTAACCCGTACAATGGCACTACATACTCAGGGAGCTTTAGTAATTCTGCCACCTCTTCCATATTGTTGCGGATGCCGCCTATGTAACAAATGCCAAGACCCATCGACTCGGCAGCCAAGGTAGCATTTTGAGCAGCTAACGTGGCGTCCACAACGGCGACCATGAATTTTTCCGTGCTTTCTATGGATTCAATGATGTCATCCTTCTCCAGTTTGGCGGCTAACTGATGGCGGTGCAAGTCAGCACAAAATACGAAAAAGTGTCCATTTTTTTCAACATAGGATTGATTCCCAGCTAACTCTGCAAGCTTACCTTTCTTCTCCTTGTCCTTTACACCGATAATCGTATAGGCCTGAATAAAGCTAGAAGTGGATGCCATTTGTGCAGCTGCGACGATGGTTTTTATTTCTTCGTCCGTAAGTGGAATGTCTTTGAATTTTCGGATAGAGCGGTGATTCAATATTGTTTCAATAACTTCATTATTCATAGCTAAGCCTCCTCTGTTTCTGTCATTTTAGCATAAGGCCATAAGGAATTTAAAAGATATGGCTTATTACGGTTCTAGTAAAGAGGACACAAAAAAAAACGGACGAAAAGTCCGTTTCCTGCTAGGAGTGGATAAAATTTATGATCCGCCCTTTTGTGTGAAAAAGCTGCCGACTTGCTTAACGATGGGGCTGATTTGATTGCTTATCTTTACTACCTGATCAATTGTGGTAGACGTTTTGTCAAAATCAAATTTCCCATCCTTATCTTTAAAGGCTGCTAAAAAGCTCGATGTTGGCCTCGGTGGATAAGGGTATGGGGGATAGCCATGGGGAGCATGGCTTGGAAACGGGTTGGGATTACCACCTTGAGCCTGGTTAGGAATATTTCCACCAGAAGAATTTGCCCCTTGAGAAGGAGCGTTATTACCGTCACTTGATCCATCACTGTTTTCCCTTCCACTTTGTGGCCTCATCTGCTGCTGAGGTTGCTGTTGCCAATACATTTGAGAAGGGTAATGGTGCGGTGGTGGATACATGCCATGACCAGGTGGGTAGTATCTCGTTTGGTGTGGGGGATAGAACATATTCTCTACCTCCTTACTTTATTTCGATTCTCTTTCTCTTATTGGGAATGCGAATTTGTAGCATACCGTTTGTCAACTCAGCATTAATATCTGTTTCATTCACATTGAAGGGAACGGCCACTACTCGCTCTGCCCTTTCAAAACGGCTGTTATGACGGATCGTCTCGTTTTTATCGTCCTTTTCTTCTAAAATTTCCTCCGATTCTACGGAAATCTTTATATAGTTTTCATAAATATCCAGTGTAATTTGTTCTTTATTGACACCAGGCAATTCCGCTTCAATGACATATTCACCGTTCGTTTCATATTGATTAATTGGGATAAACCTTGGAGCCTTCAACTGGTGCAATGTATCTTGAAAAAAAGAATCAATGAATTGCAATAGATCACCGAACGACTTTTCATGGAAGGGTTGCAGTTGATTTTTTTCTTATCTTGACTCATTGGATATCACCTCACAAAAATGTTTTACCACTGTTAACATATGAATCAATCAACTAGTTGGAATGGGCACATGAGGAATATTTGGGAAAAATATTGTATTGCTCTGTATGTATTTAGGAGATTTACAAGGGAATTTTGTGTATAATGGTTGTGGAAAAAAAGAAGAGGTGTAGGCGAATGGAAAAGTTACATAAAATATTAATATTGTTGTTCTTAGTTACATCTGCTGGTGTGGTGGTTATCTACACCATATTAACCATTCTGGCTGTTGTTTATGGTGCAAATTAAAGAAGGGAGGCTCAATGTTCCTTGAGTCTCCCTGTGGCACTTAGCCTGCTTTATTTTGTTCGCATAGTTTACAGTTTTCTAAACGGAAGGATCGATCGGCTATTTCCACCATTTCAGGCTCGTTACTAATGACAATGATGGTAGAACCTTTTTTTCTTGGCGAAGTGGAAAAGCTGGTTAAGGACATCTTTCTCCTGTTCCCCTGAAAGCTCTTTTGTCGGCTCGTCTGCTAGAATCAGTTTTGGATTAGTCATAAAAATCCTTGCAATGGTGGCCAACACCTGCTCTTTCAGGCTGAGACCTTCCAATGATTCATTCATGGTTTCAAAGGTAAATCCTAAATCCAACAATATTTGCTCTGCTTCATTTTCTTTGATTGGATAATTTGGGTTATCAGTCGGTATGCCTGTTAACAGGTTTTGCTTTGGCGTTAAGTAAGGCATAAGAGCCCCTTCACTTGTTATGAAGCCGATATTATCTAACCGCCATTCTGGCCGTTTGTCAATAGATAATAGATCTTTTCCAAGAACCTTAATCGTACCTTTATTAGGCGGTGTCATGGCTGCGATCATTTGCAGCAAGGTAGATTTCCCTGTTTTTTTCTTCCCCAGATATGACAATGAGTTCCCCCTCATTCACATGAAAATTCATGTCCTCAAAAAGAACTTTCATTTCCGTTCCGTTTGCATAACGCTTTAATACATTTTTAAAATCAACAGCAAACATCAATACGTCACCCCCGAAAGTAATGCAACAATAAACTCAACTAACTAACTCCTCACTACTATTAAACCATTAAATTGTCTCGAATGAAACCGCTGTCAAAATAAAAGTTTGACAATTTTAGCAACTTAAAAAAACTTCATACTATTTGTATGGTGGAAATGCGGAAAATATTTCCCTTGTATAGTAGGGAAGTTACAATATGGTAATCCAGTCTGGGATTCTAGTTTCCTCCTTTTATAGGTTTGTGTTAATGTAATTATAGTGATGTGGTGGGACAGGGGGATGACAGCCGTGAGCTTAGAAGACATATGGATAAAGGTTGACCTGGATTGGACAGAAATAGGGATTGCCATTGCGATTTTCCTTATCTTTCACGTTTTCAGAAAACTATTTACTACATACATATTTAGATTAATTGTAAGAATGTCGAGAAAAATACCGACGGATACATTGACGAACGTTTTACTTGCCTTTGAAAAACCAATTCGTGTGTTTTTTAGTATGTTTGGTTTTTATTTGGCCTTTTGGTATTTACCGATGCCAGAATCCTTTGATGACATGATGAATCTTCTGCTACGGTCCTTTGTTATCGTTCTAGTAGCTTGGGGGTTATTTAATCTCTCTTCTACTACTTCGTCTGTGTTTATGAAGGTGGGACAGCGGTTTAATCTTGAAATAGATGATATTTTGTTGCCGTTTGTTTCGAAATTAATCCGGTTTGCCATCATCGCCATGACCATGAGCATTATTGCTTCTGAATGGGGCTATAACGTAAGTGGGTTTATTGCGGGACTTGGATTAGGGGGGCTTGCCTTTGCCCTTGCGGCACAAGATTCTTTAAGCAATTTCTTTGGTGGCGTTGTGATTATTACGGAAAAACCTTTTTCCATTGGTGATTGGATTAAGACGCCGAGCGTAGAGGGGACAGTGGAGGACATTACCTTCCGCAGTACAAAAATCCGAACCTTCGCCCAAGCGTTAGTAACGGTGCCAAATTCGACCTTAGCCAATCAGCAATTACGAACTGGACACAAATGGGGAAACGGCAAGTTAGTTTTCGCCTTGGTGTGACGTATACGACACCGAGGAAAAAGGTAGAACGCTGTGTGGAGAGGATCGATGAAATGCTTCGTAATCATGAAGAGATTCATCAAGACTTGATTATGGTGCGGTTTGATTCTTTTAATGATAGCAGCTTAGACATCTTTCTATACTTTTTCACAGAGACAACGGCATGGGTTGAGTTTTTGCGGGTGAAAGAGGACGTGAACTTCCGAATCATGACCATCCTTGAAGAAGAAGGGGTTTCCGTTGCCTTTCCAAGCAGAAGCATTTACGTGGAGAAGGGCGATTTTGGTGGAAAAAATAGTACGGCGTCTAAGGAAGAATAATTCCCCTAGTTCCTGGAGATTTCAGGTATAATAATAGCAGATTGATTTCTGAGGGGGAATCTAAGATGGAAAACAAGATTGTTGTTTACACCAGCTCTGGCTGCAGTTATTGCGATCAGGTGTTGGAAATACTGACAGAAGAACAAGTGGAGTTTGACGAACGGAACATCTCCGAAAATCTGGATTACTTCAAAGAATGGAAAGCGAAGGATGTTCTCGGGACGCCTGCCACGTTTTTAGGGGAAGAACTGGTATTAGGTGTAGAAAAATTAAAGCTTGTTAAGTTAGCAGAAAAAGTGAAACAACACTAAAAGAGATGATGAAGGGAAGGGCTTCCAGTTTGGTTTGGAGGCTCTTTTTTATTTTGTTTTAAAAGTAGAAAGATTATGAAACTTTTTAGTGGGAAATACGTCTATTAATATAAAGGTTTATTTAGAGAATAAATCTTTATGAATGGGGTTTTGGGGTTTGTTTGGAGTGGTGGGATGGTCAGGGCTTTCACCTGATCGCTCTGTGTTCGCAGGGAAACAAAGGCGTGCTTTTTCAGCTTCATCCCATGATAAGGTTAGTATTTACTCTAGTAAATGGATTATGTACATATTATTTTTGTAAATTATAGTATTTTTCCCATAGAAAGGTGCATAGAATTAATAGAGAATCACGGTTAATTTTTTCTCGAATAGGGAATTAGCAAATTAAGAAAGGGAGGTGGCAGAACATGAAAAAGAAATGGATCATACTAATAACTGCACTGATACTTTCCGTTAGTACTTATTGGTCTCTATCCTTGCCTCTGACACAGAGTTGGATACAGAGAGAGAGGGGATCGGGGGAGAAAAGAAGGAAGATACGGCAATTGGCTCTAGTGAGGAGGCCGCAACTTCAATGGATAATGCAGAGGACGACCAGCCTAGTGGCGATGCTGTTTATGGTGATAATGATTATGAGGAGAAAAAACAGGGTGATTCCGTTGATGAATACATTGCCTCTCTTTTTATTAAAGGAAATATCCACATAGGTGATTCGAAAGAGGAATTGTTGGAAAAACATGGGACGCCACAATCCGAAGGGATGTATGAAGGCGGAGAGTTTTTTGATTACGGAACGTTGACGTACTTTGTTAATCCTGAGTCGAATAAAATAAATGCTATTGCCAGAGTAGGAGACGAATTAGATCTTGACGATTGGCGTCTGGCAGAGAAAGAACTAGCATCATCATTGAAGATGGAAGGTATGAATGAAATGGAAGGACTCTGGATGGAGATTTATGACTGGGGCTCCTATGATATCATGATTGAAAGAGAAAATGCTGAAGCCGACCCATATTATATATGGTTAATGGAGGATGGTTTGTTTACGGAATGATGTTTTTTATGGAGCTTGGTGATGAATTCGTAACTGCCTATTTTATATGGTGAAAAGAGATTAAAGTGCTTATGCTGCCCATTGTTGGGCAGCATTTTTTGGTTTTGGGGATTTTGATGTGGTTGATGGCTGCGTGAGCGGGGTGGGGGGATGAGTATTTACTGCAGTATGCAGTAAAAAAAGGCAAATAAAGTGAAGTAGG
>JAJOJL010000111.1 GCA_021208645.1 Bacillus sp. (in: firmicutes)
ACTATTTTGAACACCATCCCCTAAAAAAAGTTTCTCCTCCCGGACATCAGTAAACGGATATTCGTCCAAACTTACTGTTCTAATTTCTTTAGGTTCTGTTCCCTCTTCAGCAACAGAAATGGTTGCTGGAATCATTGTAGTTAGTAACCCTGTTAACGCTGCAGTTGTCATGACATTTTTTACTTTCATCCACTTCATTCTTTAGCACCCCTTTTTCAATTTTCACCATAATATTTCGCTCGGCAACTTTTTTAATAGGGGGCAATTTTCTTTTTTGAGTCTATGGTCTCACTCTTGGATGAAAATCTCTTTTTGGATGATTCCCTGACCCATTACCTTGTTGATTTTGTCGTGCATTATTTCCTTGATTTTGGCTTGCGTTATTTCCTTGATTTTGTCTAGTGTTATTTCCACGGTTTTCATTCGTATTTCCATTATTTTGTCTTTCCTTGTTTTGTTCCTTCAAGGAAGAAGGATGATCATTATTTTTATTTTCCTTTGCATTATCACTCCTTCGATCAGAAGGGTGCTGATCATCCTTGGAAGTTTCCTTGCCTTGACCTTGGTTTCCTTTACCAGGGTTGTTTTCGTTTCCTTACCAGGGTTATTTTCGCTTCCTCTGCCTGGATTAAAATCATTGTTGTCGTTATTATTACCAGGTCTCTCTTTATTTGAATTATCGTTTCTGTTGTTTTGTGAATTTCCTGGATTATCTGGTCTCCCTCGTTCAAAGGGGGCGTTAATCCTAATACTTTCAGGTGGCACAATAGTATTTATCTTTCTTCCTGTATCGACTTCAATAGTCTCTATAGAAGAATTTTGCACATGTTCCACATCTATATCTATTCCTTTGTCCTTAGCCTCTTGAAGTAACATATACTTCGTCGGGGAAATGGATAACTCCTTTGCTGCTTCTATCACATCATTTTCAACCGCTAAAGTAATAAAATTCACCTTATACTTTTGTTGAATAGATTCAAGCCAAATTCCATAACTCTCTCCCCATAAGTCTTCTGACAAGTTTACTGAGGAAGAAATATATATATCCCGTTCATTAGTTAACAAGCCTAATTCGTTTCCTTTGTTAATTAGATGACTAATTACAACAAATAACGGTTGACCAATTATTTTTTCCTCTAACTGAATAATAATTTCCGTTCCTTCCTGGTTGTATCCCGTAGCATCAATGACTTCGTAGTTACTGTTCAGCTGGAACTCTAAACTAGGATTAATATCGACTGTTACAGTACCGTATACCTTGTCAGGTGAAAAAAATTGATACATTGGCATGAAGAAGATAAACAAAACTGCAGCAGCTACTAAAGACAAATACCTTTTGTCTTGATAAAAAGTGGTCCATCTGCCAGACTCCATAGGTTTAAAGATTGTTTCTTCACCTACATCTACTGTGTGATCGATTTTTGCTCTTAAGAATTCTCCATCATTCGTCATGACAATCATAAAATGATTGTGCTTCTCCAGGACAACTCCTTTGTTCATGTCGTCCACCCCTTTAAATATTCCTGTAAATAACGATAATCTTCCATTAAAACAATACAGAGTGTAATAATATACTTGCGATTTCGCTCGATAGTTTTTCTACTCATGGTAATATTGTCTGATAATGCTTTCATTGGAAGTCGCTTTTTTTCTACTAAAAACTTTTTCAATTCCATATCTTCTACGATTGTTTTCGCAATCCCTAGCATATTTTCCCGGGCGTCTTGGTGCTTCGGTGATTGCTCTGTCACTTCTGATAAAGTAATACCAAAATAAGAAAGCTGCTCCTGCAAATGAAAAATTTCTTCCCTCCTATATTCCTTTTCTAACTTTTCCTTATAGCCTTTAAGGATGCTTTAACTTCAGCGATGTTTTCCATGTTTTCTTTATCTTCGTCTGTGTAGTCGATTGATAATGACACTTTCTTTCTTTGCTCCTGCCTAATGTAATCAATGATCCTTCTTCTAATGACAAGACTTGCAAAAGATAGAAATGAACTACCTTTATTTTCAGAGAAATTATGAATTGCCTCATTAAATGCAATTAATGCAATACTAAATTCATCATCGTCTGTTGTGCGTATGTACCGTTTACAGACTTTTGTGGCCGTATTTTGTATAAATGGAATATATTTTTTTATAAACTCATTTTCATGATCTTCATCGCCTTGTTGTATTAGCCTAATCGTTTCTTCCACAGTCAGATTATTAGGCATGCTCAATTTTTTACTAATCTTTAGGCGTCTTAACACAAATAACACCTCACATATCAGATATAAATAAATTCGCTTCTCCCCATTTTTTTAAGGGGGTCATCCTACCATCATATCTTGTTTTTTATTTTTTTTCAGGGGACTTTTATACTATATCCATATTACATTTATATGTTAAATGGTTTACAATCTCATATCTTGACTTATACAATAAGGACATAAATACTTCCTAAGGGGTAAGTAAGCTATTGTTCCTCTTTCTTCTTACTAGATTCATTTTTTACACCTGGAAAAATTCTAATGATTAAATGGAGTTGGAGAAAATGAGAAATCCGCTAAATTCACAAAATTTGTACTGCATTGATGGTAACGACTTAGGTTTACAGGAACGGACTGGTACATATGTACTAGATGAGAGGCCTGTAGGAATGGTTACATTAATTGAAACAGGCCCAAGCATTTCCATTCCCTATATTAAGGAGGGGTTAACAAAATTAAGTATTCAACTAGATGAAATCAACTATATAATTGTCACTCATATCCACTTAGATCACGCTGGTGGAGCGGGACTTTTACTTAAAGACTGCCCAAATGCCAAAGTAATTGTTCATCCAAGAGGGAAAAGACACTTACACAACCCAGAACGCCTCGTACAAGGAGCAAAAACCATTTATAAAGAAAAGTTTGATAAGCTATTTGATCCAGTCATTCCTATACCGTTAGAACGGTTATTGGAAATGGAGGATAGGGCAACACTAAGATTAAGTGATCAGCGATTACTTACCTTCTATGACACACCTGGGCATGCAAAACATCATTTTAGTATACACGATGGCCGTACAAATACCTTTTTCACTGGAGATACATGCGGAATTAGATACCCTGCCATAGACAGAGCGGGAATTACCTTTTATCTGCCTTCCACTTCACCAAACCAATTTAATCCTGAAGATATGTTGGCGTCTATTCAACTTATTAAGGATTTAAACCCTGAACAGATTGCCTTTGGACATTTTGGTTTAAGCAATGACACAAAAGGAATATTTGATCAGTTGGAGACTTGGCTTCCCCTCTTTATGAAAAAGGGAACGGAAATACACGAAACAGGAGGAAATTGGGAACAGTTAAGAGACACTTTAAATCTACTAATTATGAACGTTCTAACTTCTAGAGGTATAAAGGACACACATGAACTAATGGAATTAATTAATTTAGATGTAACAATTAGTGCTATGGGAGTAATGGACTACTTAGAAAAAAATTATTAATAAAAATGACTATCCCGCTAGCTCAGAATCATAATAACTTCATCAAAATGGTGACGTGTTGCTGAGATCTTCTCGAACTCGCTTTCCGCGGGCAACGCCTCAGCCTCCTCGGGGAAACTCACCCTGCGGGGTCTTCTGTCTCTGCCTTCGTCGAGACAAATCGTAGCATATTCATGATGTATATGCTCTTAGCTGCTCCTGCGATTACTCGTCGCAAGAAAAACCCTTGTTGCTTTTCCCGCAGGACTTTGAGATACTTCCTCGAAATAGCCCACGCACGAAGAAAATGTGAAGCATTTTCGAGGAGTCTCGTTCGCTTCGATCTCATCAACACTTCAATACTTATATAAGGACCTCATTCTGAGCAAAAGGGATACCCATATTAATAAATAGAAAATTTTGATGTCTAACATCTCCTGTGATTTTTGTGGTCACCATACAAACACACATTTTTCACCTCTTCAGGTGTGGAAAACAAGAAAATGTACTATAATAGAAATAACTAACTGGAATAAACTTGACATAAGAATGTCAAAAGTGGGGATAAGTATGGATCGTAAACAAGCGAGAGACTTAATTGGGGAGAAAATCCTGTTAAACGAAGGTAATCAAGGAAAATATATTGCTGTATTAAAAGAAATGATTACGGAAGCTAATAAACCTTGGCGCGCAGTTCTTTGTATTGTAGGTGTTTTTGAATATCCTAGCATAAACTTAGAAGAGCTTGAGCTTACAAAACCGTTTCTGCAAAACAATGAAATTTATGAGTGTTCTGGCCAAAAAGTTGAGTTTTTAGATGACCATTTTGACAAATTAACATATGACGAATCCCTTACACTAGCATTAAAAGAAAAATGGGATGAAATCAATCAAATTAACGAGGAATCTGAAATAATTCTTTCCCTCATCCAGCAGGAGTTACGTCGACTAAAATCAGAGTACTTAATTTTCGAAGATAATTATGTTTATTACAAACTAGTCAAACGAGGACGCTCTTTTCACATATATGATGAAGAGAAACGAGAAACAGTGTCTTTAGAAGGATGCCCCTTTGAATTTGAATCAAAAGTAGATGGGAAATGGATACCTGTTCAATATGTTAAAGGAGCAACATTTCAACTTGCTGATGGAGAAAAAATTGACTTATCTCACGGTGCATCCTTAAGGTTAAATAAAACTCAGTTTGATCCCTATCAAATTCTATTAAATGAGTTAGATGAACCTTCCATCCACGCCTTAGAAAAAGGATTAAAGAGGTTTGGACTAGGGCATGAACATTGTGTTTTTTGTCATAATTCTCTTCTTCTTCAGCTATTGAATTCTTTTAATAAAGATAGCTTGACCGGAGTCAACTTTATTTCGTATGCTAACTCCAAAAATCAATTTGTTGTTCAACATCATTACGAAAGAACGTACAAGGAATATGAAGACGATATTACCTTTGACCGATTTGAATTCACTTCTGATACTGGAGAGCGAGTTCTTACAAGCTATGCTACTCAATTTTCTCAAGACAAATAAGAAAGGATGTTTCATAGGGTATTAAGCCTTTGAAACATCCTCGATTATATAAAGAAGATTACTAGGTGATGAAACTATAAGCACCTAGTTTTTTTCTCATATGAGTACCATTGAAATTGACGCTCTCTCTGATCATTACTGATATGCCGTATAGAAAAAGTTTTTCCTACAATGCTTGTAATAATGGAAGCATGGAGGGTGTATAAGTCATCAAACTTCTGAAAGATAGACTGAGTCGTTGTAATAGCCTGAATTCTTCTCCTAGGCAACATAACTTCTGTTAAAGAAATTCCCCTTGTTTTTATCCAAAGCATATTTTCATTACTTCCAATTCCTGCACTAATATATTGCCAGTATCCAACTAGTGCTGCAATAACAGGAATTAAAAAAGGAATCCAGCCTGTTTGAAAACTATAGAACAAAATCACTGCCAGAATAATTGCAGGTATAACTAAACGAATAATGTATCTTCTAATACTCTGTCTTGGGAGGCCTTCATAGACGCGCTCCACTTGAAATTCTTCTAAGTAGTCCCCCAAAATATCAGCTACTTCCTCTTTTTTACAAATAGGAATAAGTATCGTCGATAAATCTTCATCTTTACTACCGCCACCGGCACTTTCTACATAAATAGAAACAAATCCAAATGGTTGCCGATGATATTTTGAACGATTCTAACAGCAGTAATCCGTTTTGCAGATAAAGTTAGCTGCCTTCGTTCCAATACTCCCCTAGATATGTGTATTTCATCTTCTCTCTTTTCCAATTGAAACATTCCGTACTTTAATAAGGTACTAATTAAAGAAATGAGCCAACCGGCAAATAAGATAAACACTATCCAAAATCCTATCAATAAAATACTAGAATGAAGTATCCAACCAATAAATTGTTCATACAAAGCTTCAGGTATAAATTGCTGGACCTGGGATGTTACAAAAGCAACAAAAGTGGCTGCTATACCGATACCACTTGAAGTAACAGCAGCAATAAGCAACCGTGTACCAGACAAGCTCCATTGATGTTGAACCAAATCCTCTTCTGGTGGATCTTCTGTATACTGGGTTGCGATTTCTTCATTTCCCATTACCACAGCATTTCCATTGTCAAAATCTTCTAGTTCCTTCCTTTTAAGTAATTCTTGTTTAATATAGCTTGCTTCTTCCTTTGTTAAGGCTACTATCTTAAACTCCGGTTCGGTACCGCCCCCTGCTGTTTCAATTCGAATTTCAACTAAACCGAACAACCTCTGGAGTAGTTTTGCATTAATATCAATGCTTTGTATTCTTTCTTTTCTTATGTAACGATTTTGCCTAAAAATAAGACCCCTTTTAATTTGTAGTTCATTTTCAATTAATCGATACTTAAAGGTAAGCCATTTCACAATTCCATTCACTAATGAAAAAACAAGTATTAACGAAAAGAAAATAGTATAAAACCAGCCACCACCCAGCTGAGAGGACTGTCCAAAAATCAGTACAGCTATCATCGTAAATAGCATTTCCCTAAGGTTACTTAAAAAGCCAATAAATATTGCAGCAGCATGTTGTCGTTTCCACTCATTCATTTGGATCAGCTTCCCTTGCTAATTGGGCAATATAATCCCTTAATTCATCAGCCTTTGCCTCTTCTAAGCCTGGAATTTCATGGACTGTAGCAGCAGTTGAAATAGTTACGGTAGACAAGCCGTAACGGCGCATAATTGGTCCTTGTCTTGTATCTACATGCTGTACACGGATCATAGGAATTATGACCCTTCTTATTACAAATACTCCATGCATTAACTCTACTTCGTTTTCATATATCTTGTATCGCCACCGTTTCCATTGAAGAGATGGAAATAGAATCACTTTCAAGTATGCTAGTATTAAAACAGCAATAATTAATACAAACAATGGCCATAATGGTAACGTAAAGTATCGGCTAATCCAAAAGTAACCAATTGGAATGAGTAGAAAAAATAGCCATTCAATGCTTGCAACAATCCGCCAGACTTTCAATGTTTTAGCTGCTAATGGTTGATTCGGTTTCTCTCTCATGTCAACACCCTATTCATCTAAATAAATAATCTCTACATTATATTCTTTTAGGTAGTTAATTACCTTTTCATTTAACTCCTCGTCCCGTAATAAACCTAGTGCTCTTGCTAATTCAAGCTGCTCTAGTTCACCGTTTTCTGCATCCTCTATCAATTCAATAATTTCTCCCATATTTCGTGTTTGTAATTCCTTCAATAATGCTTCTCTAGTCATTACTACCACCTACTTATGTAAAATTTTCCTGTTATTTTACTGTATCATGAAACAGTTACCATTGCACGTTTATGTAAGCTTGTGATGAAAGGAAAACATCCGCCATTATTAGGCGGATGTTCTTTATCGATCAAAGGCATCTGTCATCTGTTTCCATACAGATCCCTTAGCTTCTTCTCCCCCTTCTATTCTTGCCAATGCAAGCTTCACTTGCATACTAACTTCAAATTCCGAATCATTTTCTGCCTTCTTTAAAGCAGGGATGGCCGTTTCATCTCCTACCTCATATAGGAACATGGCTGCTCTCCATCTTACAAGCTTGCTCTTGTCTTCTAGAGCATCAATCATCGCTGGGATAGCTTTAGTACTTCCAATGTCTGACAAAGCGTCGCCGGCGGTTCTTCTCACAGTAACGGTAGAATCCTTTAACGCCTTATATATAAACGGCAATACTTCTTCATCTTCTAGCATACCTAAATAAACGGTTGCTAGGCGGCGAACAGATGCCCTTTCATCCTCTAATGCTTTATTAAGGACATTTAAATTCTTTTTAGTGGGATTCATTTGTTCTAGAAGAGCAAAACGTTGCTGCCAAGTTTCTGCCTCATCATACATTTCCTCAGTTACTTGAAGCCATTTCTTTTTTTCTGCTGTCCCAACAATTTTCTCTGGGTTAACTGCCTCTTTCACAAGCTTATTTAAACGCTCTGCTGGATATGCCGCTTGTAGTTCTTCTGCCACCTCTTCAGCAACCTCTTGGAGCTCACCATATCGTGGTCGATAATCTTCCCATCTCCTTTGCATTACAACATTATCGTTAGATAAGGTCGCCTTTGCTACCGCTTCTTTAAATCGCTCAGGAAGACCTACACGAACTTCTTCTTCGCTATTGGAGGATTTCACTTGCATTGGTATTCCTTTAAACATATGAACTTGAACCTTTACTTCACCAAATTGTTCTTCTTCCCCCTGAAAGCTTGGCTTCGTATCATTGGTAGATTCCCCAAAAACTTCCCTAACTTTCGGGAGAATTGTTTTCCAATCTACTTTAGGGGTACGCTCGATTGCAATAAAATCCGCCACATGGTAAACCCCTTTAACACCTTCAATCTGAAACAGTTCTTGAACAAAGGGTGGCCCATCCTCTGCTGTCTCTTTCGTATAATTATGACTTTTCCCATGTGGTAATTCTTTATCTAAAGTTAGTTTCATTGTATTTGGACTTGGTGTTGGTTCAACAGATTTAATTCTCATTCCGCTACTCCTTTCCTTAACTATATTCCAGTTTATCTTAACATAGTTTTTTTTCTGCCCCCAACGGGTTTGCTTCGTTTATGATAGGAATAAAGATCTGAAAACATGAGAAAAAATTAGTTCGTATCCCTCTAACACTAGCTCTCATTTCTTTGAATAAATTCATATACATGAGTAACAGATTGAAAGGCATATAACTTGTCCATTACTTTATTTTGTTTGAATGCAACAAGGCATGGAACGCTGGTTATAAACCATTTCTCACTTAACTCTTTATATAAATTAAGGTTTATTTCATAAAAAGGGGGAACGCCATCCATTTTTTCAACAATAGTCATGAAGTTCCCCGCTAATTTACAAGTGCCGCACATGGGGGTATAAAAGTAAATAAACAATGTAGTATCAAATTTTTCCAGTATTCGTAGTAATTCCTCTTCGCTATTAATTTTTTTCATTATTAAAACCCCTGTAAATTTCTTCTTAAGTTGTTTAACAAAAATAAGTACAACACACTTTTATGTGGTTTTATTCATGAGGAAAGTTTTCTATTACTAAACCGCCTAATGTATTTTCAAAGTGACCCAATGCCCAATCGTGACCAATAGGATTAAAGGATTCTACTGCATCACGATGAATTACGATTGAAAAGCCTTTATTATATGCATCAATAGCTGTATGTAAAACACAAATGTCCGTACAAACACCAACTAGATGAACCTCTGTAATTCCCCTCTCTCGAAGTTTTAATTCTAATTCAGTACCAGAAAAAGCACTATACCTTGTTTTATCCATCCACTGAACTTGACTTAAACCATCCTGGAATATTTCATTAAAATAGTCTCCTAATTGCCCAAAGAGTTTCCTGCCTTTTGTTCCCCTTATATTATGGGGAGGAAATAGTTTTGATTCTGGATGGTAATCATCATTTTCATCATGAACATCTACAGCAAAAACAACATAATCCTTCGAGTCAATAAAATGCTTTGTAATTTCTGTGATTCTTTTTTTCGATAGATTGTCCTCTAACACCACACGTTAACTTCCCATCATCAGCAACAAAATCATACGTATAATCAATTACAATAAGTCCACGCATTTGCACCATCTCCTTTAATTCTAATTATAGCATTGACTGAAACAAACACTAAGTATTGTGGCTATAGAGCAGAAAAAGGGTGACTCAAAGAGTTGTTTCTACCCATTTGAGTCACCCTATAGAATTATGTTCCTAATATCATTCGATTTTGTAGCTGGTGTAGCTGTTGTTGAAGACGAAACAGTTCATCTCGCTGATCCCTAGTAGCACTGGCAATCATTCTTTCTAGCTCCATATTCGCTTCCTCCAACTGAAGTTGTGCATTGGTATAAGCCTCTGCATTTACGGATTCATTTCGCTTAGACTCCGTTAATTGGTCTTCCGCCTTTTCCAATACTTGTTGAATTTGCTCCATAACATTTTCTAAATTGTTTGAATTTACCATGTTAAACACCTCCATCGTTAAGATGGACTAAAGGAGATTTTTTATACATCTGATTGCATTGTAGTTGTTATAATCAACTACGTTTCACAATTATTGGTTCCCTCACCTATTAGTTACTTAAAAATGACAAAAACTAGTACTTTTTTTCAGATTTTCACTATCTAAATAAAGGTTATCGTTTATAATTAAATTAACTTAAACAGAGAGGGGAAGAGCAATGAAAATAAAATACAACATTATACCAAAAGAACAGGTACGTTTCATAACAGAAAACTTTACTATTAAAGAAGCAGTTGATGAACTGGAGGATTCAGGATATAGGTGCATACCCGTCTTAGATGAAACGGCTTCTTTCTTTAAAGGTAACATTTATATACAAGATATTTATAGAGCCATTTTAAAAGAGACTCACCAATGGGAAAATTCTGTAATGGATTTAGTAGATGACAGGGAAGTATTTATAAATGAACAGGCATCTTTCTTTTCTGTGTTTTCATCTATTAAAAAGTATCCCTACCTAGCTGTCATTAACGATGACAATGTATTTACTGGAATCTTAACTCATGCTAACGTTATGTCAATTCTTGAAGATTCATGGGGAGTTAAAACTGGGAGCTATACATTAAACATATCTACACATGAATACAAAGGAGCACTGAGTATCATTGTTTCCACAATTAAAAAACATACAGGGATTCAAAGCTTATTGACGTTAGATAATGATAGTAAATTATTCCGAAGAGTATTGGTTACTTTACCAACCGATACTAGTGAAAAAGTATTGAAGGCAGTTACCTCCGATCTAGAAGAGGAAGGGTTACGGGTCTTCGAAATCGAAAAAATATAATCTACGATACAAGCATCTACGATCAAGGTGACTATTGTGAGAGCTTATTCACAATAGTCACCCTTTTCCTTTAATCCAAGACTCTAGAAATGGCAGTGATTTTCAAATCTTTATTTCTGTTCCAACCAATGTAATACACTCTATATTCCTCTTGCTCCTGAGTTACTTTTCCCATTTGTTCTATACTAATCAATTCCTTCCACATCCAACGATATTGTCCATGGTCACTCACTTCAAGAATTGGATTTTCATAACCAGTTAATACTTCTACCTTCCTCTCCCCAGAAAGGCTTTGGTGTTGTCTCCGTTGCATATGAAAAACTTGACTATTTGGGACAAAAAACTGCTCCATAGTGGAATAGTTTTGCTTCCGTAGGCTTTGTTCCCAGCTTACTCTATATTCTTCCATGAATGTGAGGACTTCCATCTTTTTCATTTCATCTTCCACCGTATACCAATTTTCCTCCTCACCACATCCTACAAGCATTACAAGAATAACCGTAAGTAAAAAAAATTGCCAGCTTGTTTTCATCTATCTTGTACTTCCTCTCTTTTTAATTATCTAGCTACTGAAAATCCACTATGAATATAAAAAGACTTGGGAGCTTCTTAGCTCATTGACAGTCCATACTTGCAGGTTCCTATCCTAACAAAACTATACGATTAAATTATAGCCAATTCAAATAAAAATGTACAAAAAAGCCATTCACCAATTAAGTGAATGGAAACGAAAAAGCTATTTAGTTATTTCTTGTCGCAAACTGTCCAATGTATATTCTATCGATTTATTCCTCTCGAAAAAACGTTTTTTGCTTTTCCTTGGAAACATTCGATGGATTGAATCTGCATATTTTCAACAACATTGGCTATTTGGCTGCTGTGTATATATTTAGGCTTTTCACTGCTAACAAATTGGACTGCATGATTTTCCCAATTGTTACTCAATTCCCTAACCTTATCAGCAAAAGGACAGATATCCTTTTGAAAGTCAGCAGTTTTTGTTATCCCTACTGAAATCCTCAAAAAAATGTAATGCTTGTCTGTTTTTCTCCAAGAGTTCTTCCGTCAAGGCTAATATGGTCTCATTCAACTTGATTGCACCTCCAATTTGATTGTAGCAAAACAGACTCTTTATGAAAATCTAAAAGCTAAAAATATTGGCCAGTCTACTTTTCTTTGTCGTTTCCATCCTACTGTGTTTATGCTCAATTATTAATTCGTGAGACTTACTTTTTACAGATTCCTCCAGTTTTGCTAAGCGCATTTCAAATCTTTCCATCGTTTCTGTAATCTCATCAATTTCTTTCCGGTGCTGTAGCATCTGATATTCCACTACCTCACTAGCTTTTGATTGAATTTTTTTATCTAACTGATCAATCTGAAAAAGGAGCTTATTAAAGCGTTCATCTAATTGACTAGAGGATACCATTACAGGTGATGCCTGTTTCTTTTCACCTTGTAGCCCCATGTCCACCTCATCAAGTTTTTTACCTGATTTCACTTGATTATTTATAAGTCCTAGTTTTTTCATGGCATCCCCATCCATAACATAATGACCTAAACTATTGACTGAACAATTTAGTTTAAAGTACTTAATCCAATGTCTGATTGTTTTTGGACTGACTCCCAGTGTCTTCGCTGCTTCCTTGGTTTTTATCGTTACCATTCCTTCATCCTTCTCCTTTCTTTCTCCTTTCCCAACATAATTCTCCATTAACTCAGAACCTCCTTTGCGTATGACAAAACTAGAAATAATTCAACAAAGAAAGTGTTTATTCTCTATGGTCATGGTCGACCGTTTGTATTAGCCTGTAAAAGGAAGCAGCTAGTACTACTTGTTTTTGCTTTTTTTTGTACCATTGAGTCAGTATAAAATTTTGTGGTGGCTTCCAACATTTTTGCAGTAAATTACTTGGACTAAATTGTATTTCTTTGGACCAATCATTTCTCTTTTCATCTCGATGGTAAATGAAGGGATACACTTCCAATAACGGAGGTGTACGGTAAAATAATCCTGATTGGTATTGTTGATAATCGATTCTCGAGCCTGTAAAACAACTTTTATAAAAAAAATCTAATATGCTGTTACTTACGGAAGAGTGAAGGAGAATCCAGCTTAGATGAATACCTAATTCTATCCGTTTCTCTACCTTGCTAAAATCTTTAATTGTTCTTCCGTATATTTCTCCATTTAATGTAGGAAATAAAACTACTGAAAAATGTAACCTTTCCTGTAATATGTAATCAATAGTCTGGAAAATTTTCTTTTTAAAGAATAAAGCTTCTATAACGGTGTTGAATTAAATGTTGTTCATTGATAATCAAGGCATGTAACAATCTTTTTTATCTTTATTATGCCAAAAATACTGCCATTCCTTAATCATCCATTGAGATACTCGAAAATACTCTAATAAATGAAAAAAAGGTCTATTCAATTTTTAGACCACTCATATAGTAGTAATTGCGGGTAAGCATCAGAAAAAATCATCCAATTGGCTCGTTCATATAGCGTAAAAATATGGTTGCTCATTTCTTTTGTTAAAAGAGTGCTATAGGGAATACTCCATAAATCACTCATATTCCATCCAGCGTTCCTAGAAACCATACTGGCCAAATATGCCCACGTAATTTCACAATTTCTAGTATAATATCTTTGATATGCTAATGTACGAGATGGATTGTGTTTGTTGTAGTTATCTGTTTCTCGTCGAATGTGCATTAATAACAGTTCCTCAGAGAATTGCTTATAATCCCTGTTCAAATTATCTCCCCTCCCTTTCCTTATGTATTATTGGGCAGTAGATTAAAAAATAGTCAAAAAGTCTATTACCTTATGGAAATGTTATGATAATATATAATGACGTCTCAGAATAAAAAGGGTGTGTATATATGAGTATTCGTTACCCAAACGGAAAACAATTTGTCCCAAAACGAAACGTAAGCAAATCAAATAACGTCAAAAAAGATGAGCGGTTTAGTAACCGGGGAATGTCCCTGGAGGAGGATATAAATGAAACGAACGAATATTATTTAGCCCATGAGATTGCGGTCATTCATAAAAAACCAACACCTATGCAAATTGTTAATGTCCATTACCCTAAACGGAGTGCTGCCGTTGTAACGGAAGCCTATTTTAAAAAGCCTTCGACTACTGACTATAACGGTGTTTACAAAGGTAAATATATTGATTTTGAGGCCAAGGAGACGAAAAATAAAACGAGATTTCCCCTGAAAAATTTTCATGAGCACCAAATTATTCATATGAAAAAGGTTGTTAAGCATGGGGGTATTGCCTTTGCTTTACTACGTTTTTCTTTATTAGACGAAGTTTATTTGGTTGCTGCTGAGGATATTTTGCCCTACTTTAATGAAGACAATAATAGAAAGTCCATACCTAAGACCGATATTGAAGAAATTGGTACACTAATTCCTTTAGGATTTCATCCTAGGATTGACTATCTTAAAATAATTGATAAAATGATTGAAAATATGTAAATACTTATTATTAAACAGTATTACTTATTTCATTCATATAATTTACTTGTATCTGAAAGGAAGATGCAAAATGACAGACAAGTACCGTACAAGAGAAGAAAGAAGAAAATTAAAAGATCAAAATAAAAAGAAAGCAAAGCCTGACAGAAAAAAATTGATGAAGCGTATTTTCATGATACTTGGTATTAGCATCATTGCATTAATGCTTGCAGGCGGAATAACTGCCTTCGCAATTATTCGAGATGCACCTGAGATTGATCGCGAAAAATTAACGTTGGCCCAAAATCCATCGATTTATTCAAGGGACATGGAATTAATTACTTCTTTAGAGGCTGGAGAAAATCGAAGACTTGCCAGTATCGATGAAATGCCCCCTGTCTTAATAGATGCTTTTATTGCAGTTGAAGATGTGCGATTTTATGATCACTTTGGAATCGATATGCGTCGCATAGGCGGTGCTGTTCTTGCCAATATTACGAGAGGGTTTGGAGCAGAAGGTGCAAGTACTATTACTCAACAACTAGTTAAAAACTTGTTTTTAGAGTTTGATAAGAATTGGACGAGAAAAATTCAAGAGCAATATTTAGCAATTAAGTTGGAGCGGGAATATTCAAAAGATCAAATACTAGAAATGTATTTAAATGCCATTAATTTCTCTGGTAATCGATATGGTGTCGTTTGGGCTGCTGATTATTTCTTTAGCAAGGAACTTTCCGAACTGACGATTGAAGATGCAGCATTATTGGCTGGTATACCGCAGCGTCCAAATCACTTTAATCCTTATACGAATCCAGAAGGAGCTGAAATTCGTAGAAATACGGTCATTGGTTTAATGGAAAGGCACGGTAAAATCACTGCAGAAGAGGCGGAGGCAGCTAGAAATGTGCCTGTCGAAGATCAACTTCACCCCGGTGAGCAAGAGCAATATCAATACCAGGCTTTTATTGACCAAGTTTTAAACGAGGTAGAGGAAATTGAAGGTGTTACAAGGAATGATATATTTACTGGCGGAATGAAAATTTATACGACACTAGATACAAACTTACAAGCACATGTGGAATTTTTAATGCAATCAGATGAGGTTATTCAGTTTCCTGACGAGCAGTTTCAAGCTGGGCTAACTGTTCTTGATACGAAAACTGGTGAAGTGCTAGCCATTGGTGGAATGCGGAAACCTGCTGAAGGCGTACTAAACTGGAACTGGGCAGTAAACCCAAAAAGACAGCCAGGATCAGCAATCAAACCGATACTTGATTATGGTCCTGCTATCGAAGAATTAAAATGGTCCACCTATCACCAAATCGTTGATGAACCATATTCCTTTACGGACAGTGACCAAATCATTAGTAACGCAGGTCGGGGCTATGCAGGTCCTGTCTCCATGCGGGTAGCAATGAGAGACTCATTAAACGTACCTGCAGTAAAAGCTTTTCAAGAGGTTGGTCTTAATAGAGCAAAAGCATTTGGAGAACGCTTAGGCCTCAACTTAGATACAATTGTAGAAGCATACTCTATCGGAGGATTTACAACTGGATTATCCAGTTACGAAATGGCAGCTGCTTATGCAGCCTTTGGAAATGGTGGGGAGTTTATTAAACCTCATACTGTAAGGAAAATTGAGTTTCCAGATGGCCGGGTAATAGACTTAGCACCTGACCCTGTCATCGCCATGAGTGATTATACTGCCTTCATGATAACTGACATTATGAAAACCGTAGTACAATCTGGTACAGGTCAGCATGCTGCAGTCTCTGGTATCCCAATTGCTGGAAAAACCGGTTCAACAAATTTTACACCCGAAGAAAGAAAAATATTTGGCATCGAGAGTGGAGCTAAAGACGTATGGTTTGCAGGTTATTCGACAGAAATAACTACTGCTGTTTGGACTGGATACGACACACCGGCAGATGGTTGGATTACGTATCAAGGTGAACACCGTATCGCTCAGCATTTATTTAGGGAAGTAATGACCTTTGCCCATGAGGGCAGGGAGACAAATGACTTTACAAGACCTGACTCTGTCGTACGAGTTGGTATAGAGCGCTCGACTGGGTTACTCCCTAGTGAATATACTCCTGACAACGAGATTATATATGAACTTTTTGTCAGAGGTACAGAACCAACAGAAATTTCAGAAGAATTTTTAGAAGCAGAGCCAGTACAAGGCCTAGAAGCGGTTTATAATGAAGAAGCACATGAAATTCATGTAAACTGGGGATACCCAGCAGAGCTTATTGAAGATTTCAGCTTTAAGCTAGAAGTTAGAAAAGGCGATAGTGGCGATTACTCGTTAATTGATATAACTAAAGACTTGCAGTATATTTTATCTAATCCAGAGTACGATACTTCTTACTCCATTAGATTAACTGCCATCTCCGATTCCAATGAAGATTTAGCAAGTGATCCTGTTACTGTTACTGTGAGGATACCAGAAGAGGAAATCGACATTCCTGACGAGATTTTTGATGAAGATGAAAATAATAATGACGAACGTCCTGGCAGAGGGCGTGGACGTGGCCAAAATGGCAATGATGATGATAACGATGATGACACTGACGAAGACGACGATGACGATGATGCGAAACTGGTGACACTGGAGGAAACGAAGGAGAAGATGATGAAGATGAGGGAGATGGAGCTTAATTATTTCCCAATATAATTAGTTGCAACGGAGCGAAGAGATTCGCTCCGTTGTTGTTTTAATTTAGCTTGTTAATTTCATCTATGATGGGTATTAAATGCAATGGAGCTAATTAAAACACCATGTGAAGGTAGTATATGCCCCATTTCAAATCAATTAAAAAAGGAAGCGGAAATTTTATTTCCAATAGTAAAAAAATATTAGCAAAAGTGAAAAAAGCACCATTGAGTCGTTATTAAAGTAAGAAGGTATCAAATGCTAAAAAGGTGCCTAAAGGAAGTAATTCCTTTTGACACCTTACTTTTCTTGCTTAAAATGAAAGACAGCAAGTTTTTTTTCCAATTCTGAGTAAAGTTGACTTAAGGCAGTAAAAGAATGGTGATGGTCTGGTGTATTCATAATAAATTGAACCCGTTCCTGCGTATTTAACGGAGAATATGGAAATTGACCTAATTTTCCCCAAACTTTCTCTAATGAAGCTACCGGTTCACCATAAGCCCAATAATTCAACTGAATATAGATAGCTAAGTATTTCACCATTACTGGTTTTGCTTTTTTCCTATTACGCCCTTGAAAACAATCCTGTAGTACTGGCAATCCTTCTGTTTTCCATAAAGATAGCCCCTCCTTGATTGCTTTTTTTTGGTTCAGACCATGGTCGGTACTCTATATATCCTTTATTATGGTGTGTTAAATCAGCAAAAAACAACACTTTATTCCATGGTAGATGGAGCACTTCATCTATTTCCACTAATTCTACACCCTGATAAAATGGTGCAATTTGGAATGTAGATGGAATAGGAAGTTTTAAATGGCTCATACTATAACTCCCCGCTTTTTCATTCGTTTCTTACCTTCCCTACATACTTCCACTAAAGGACATTCAGGACAATTTGGTGACTGGGCTTTACAATGATAACGTCCAAAGAAGATAAACCGGTGATGTGTAATTGACCAGTCTTCCTTTGGAATTTTCTTCATTAACGTTTTTTCCACTTCTAATACAGAATCTTTCCATCGACAAATTCCTAATCGTTTACTAACTCGATCCACATGAGTATCAACAGCAATTGCCGGTTCTCCGAAGGCGACAGATGCTACTACATTTGCTGTTTTCCTTCCAACTCCTGCAAGCTTAACTAATTCTGATTTTTCTTTCGGTATTTCACCATTATAGTTTTCAATTAAGGACTGACAGAGTTGCTTTATATGCTTTGCTTTACTTCGGAATAAACCAATTCTTTTAATATCATTTTCAAGTTCTTCTAGAGGCACTTGTAGATAATCCTCAGGTGTTTTATATTTCTCAAACAAACTAGGGGTAACTTTATTTACTAATGCATCTGTTGCCTGAGCTGAAAGCAATACAGCGATGGTTAACTCAAATGGATTGGAATGGGTTAACTCGCATTCTGCATCAGGAAACATCTCTCCCATTGTATTTAGAATAAATTCAATATTTTTCTTTGTTTGCATCTTTGCCATTTCCTCCAGATTTTTAACCTTTAAGCCAATTATATCGTGGATGTTTTGTCTTGTTCTGCGGAGACGAAGCCGGTTCTTGGAAAGTTTTATTATTCTGGTGATGGTTACGTATTCTTTCTCCGTGTTCTTTGGCTTGTTGAACGGTTTTAATTCCATTCTTCTTCCAGTCATGTAAAATCCTATCAATGTAGCGAAAATTAATTTTCTGAGAAACAACTGCTTCCCGTAAGGCTGCTTCAATGATCACTGGTGCATGATTATCCTCATCGAGCCACATAGAAATCATCTCCATTTCCATCGGTGACAATGGACGTGAGAATTCTACTTCGAAACGTTGAAATAGCTGACCTTCCTCAATTTTCTTTTGATTTCTATCCCTATCCATTGCCTGATTTAATAGGTGGTTAACTATTTTCTCCATTAAAGGTCTTAATGAAAATGCTTCAGATAAACGTCCGTCTTCATCCTGTTCCTCCTGAATAGAAAGAAATCCTTTTGTAAGCAATTTCTTCAGGTGATAGGTGCATCTCTCACTGTCGATAATCATTCTGCTTTGTAATTGATCAGGAGTAGGAAAAAAATTTCCTTCTTGTGCATAACAACGAATATGGAGCAGCAACATAAATTGTTCTTCTGTTAATCCAAGTTTTGCGTAATTAGTCATTAATATGGATGGGATAGATACGGGGACATCCATATAGTGTTGCAAGAGTAATTCATCATTCATACTAGTCCACCTCATTTCCATTATAGCATTGGAGATACAAATTTTTGCGAGGAAAAACTTGAAAAATACTGAAACTAAATAACGAACTAGTTTATTTTTGACATTTTTGATATTCCTTTTCTATTCAACACTTTTAAGAAATAGAAAGAAGGTGACTCTCAATGGGTGGTTTTCCCTTTGAGTCACCCTCAATATGATTTACTATAGAACTTCTTATGGATACAAGCGATTTAATAAGCGCGGGAATGGAATTGTTTCCCTAACGTGTTCAGTTCCACTGATCCAAGCTACTGTGCGCTCTAAACCTAGACCAAATCCTGAATGGGGAACAGAACCGTATTTTCTCAAATCCAAATACCATTGGTAAGCTTCCATAGATAGGTTATGCTCCTCATAACGTTGCTTTAAAAGTTCTTCGTCATCAATTCTCTGGGACCCACCAATAATTTCACCGTAGCCTTCTGGTGCAATTAAATCGGCACATAATACCACATCTGCACGGTTAGGATCTGGTTTCATATAAAAGGCTTTAATTTCAGCAGGATAGTTCGTAATGAACACTGGTTTTTCAAATTTTTCTGCTATAGCAGTTTCGTGAGGTGCACCAAAATCTTCCCCCCATTGAATCTCATGTCCCTCTTTTTGAAGTATATCAATAGCTTCATCGTATGTTATGCGCGGGAATGGTGCCACAACATTTTCTAGCTTCGAAAGATCCCTTTCTAATGCTTTCAATTCCATTTTACAATTGGTGAGTACAGACCGAACAACATGAGATACATATTCTTCCTGTACCTTTAAGCTATCCTCATGATCCATAAATGCCATCTCTGGCTCTATCATCCAAAATTCAATTAAATGTCTTCGTGTTTTAGACTTTTCTGCACGGAAAGTTGGTCCAAAGGAAAAGACTTTCCCTAATGCCATTGCTGCCGCTTCCATGTATAACTGTCCACTTTGTGATAGGTACGCATCCTCATCAAAGTATTTCGTATGAAATAAATTTGTAGTTCCTTCCGCAGAACTACCTGTTAAAATAGGAGGGTCAACTTTAACAAAACCATTTTCATTAAAATACTCATATGTAGCCCGAATAATTTCATTTCTAATCTTCATGATAGCGTGTTGCCTTTTTGAGCGAAGCCACAAATGACGATGATCCATTAAAAACTCCGTCCCATGCTCCTTTGGTGTTATAGGGTATTCTTTTGCTTCATGAATTAATTCTAAGGATTTCACTGTTAATTCATAACCAGAAGGTGCTCGTTCGTCTTCCCTCACATCACCTGTAACATATAACGAACTCTCCTGTGTCATTTCCTTCGCAAGCTTGAATACTTCTTCTGCTACCTCTGCTTTTACAACGACCCCTTGGATAAAGCCTGTCCCATCTCGTAATTGAAGAAAGGCGATTTTTCCACTTGATCGTTTGTTAGCAAGCCAAGCACCTATTGTGACTGTTTTGCCAACATGTTTTCCTACTTGTGCTATTGTTGTTTTCACTGTTTTCCCTCCAAAATTTCACTGCATGTTTGTCTTTTTAAAAAATTATCCTTTAAAAGGTTGTCCTTTTAACAAAAACAACGTTTCAGGTTTTTAATTCTATACAGCCTATTTTAAGCATATATCAATAAATCCACTTCAAATATTATACCTCTCAGCCAAAAAAGAAGTCAACGCCGGCTTGTTTAACGTTAATAGATACAAGCCGACGTGTCCTTTATTACTTTATATTAATAACAAAGTTGTGGATTCGCTCAAGAGCTTCTTCAAATTGTTCTAAACTCGTAGCATAGGACAATCTGATATTGTCATCTGCGCCGAAGCCGCTCCCTGGAACAACAGCCACTTTCGCTTCCTCTAACAATGCCTCTACCCACTCATCCGTTGAAGCATATCCACCGTTAATGACTGCTTCTTTTACATTAGGGAATAGATAAAATGCTCCTTGAGGCTTAACACATGTAAAGCCAGGAATGGCTAACACTTTGTCAAAAACAGTATTCAACCGTTCTTCAAAAGCCTGTCGCATTTTCTCGACGGAACCGTCCTCTTTTTCATAAGCAGCAATAGTACCATACTGGGCCATCACAGCAGGATTTGATGTTGTATGGCTAGCTAGGTTAGACATCATTCCAATAATATCTTTACGGCCAGCTGTATATCCGATTCTCCATCCTGTCATGGAATGAGATTTGGATACTCCATTGACGATTAGTGTTTGATTTTTTAATTCCGGAGACAACTGGGCGATAGATACATGTTTCTTGTCACCGTAGATTAATTTCTCATATATTTCGTCTGATACAATAAATATGTTATGTTTTACACAAAGCTCCCCAAGCTTAATGAGTTCCTCTTCATCGTACATTACACCAGTTGGATTACTTGGTGAATTTAATATAAAAGCTTTCGTTTTTTCAGTAATAGCTCCTTCTAATTGTTCCGCTGTCACTTTAAAGTTATTTTCTTCTTTTCCTTCTACATAAACAGGCACTCCACCAGATATTTTCACTTGCTCTGGATAACTTACCCAATAAGGAGTAGGGATAATGACTTCATCTTCCTCTTCTAAGATGGTTTGAAATAAAAGAGCTAATGCGTGTTTTGCACCATTTGTAACTATAATTTCTGCTGGACTGTATTCTAAACCTTGATCCATTGCAAACTTCTTACAGATCACTTTTTTGAGCTCTGCCAACCCAGCTGCAGGTGTATATTTTGTGTGTCCTTCTAGCATGGATTGATAGCTGGCCTCAATAATATATTGAGGCGTATTAAAATCTGGTTCACCTGCTCCTAGTCCAATAATATCATGCCCTTGTGCCTTTAGTTCCTTCGCTTTTGCCGTTATAGCTAATGTTGTTGATGGCGTAATGGAAGAAACTCTCGATGAAAATTTCATATGTAACACCTTCCCCTTCTATTAGTTTTTTTGAAATTGATAATGACGGATATATGTCCCATCTTCGAAAGTAATATAATAAAATGAATGTCTGTTTGACTGGTCTTCATAAATAACCTCGTAAATGGGAGTAATACCAATAATACCTAGGTTGATACTCTTAATTTCGTTAATATTTAAGCGCCCATGGACAATATCCTTCACTTGTTGTTCCGTTAAGCCATCTGATTTTAAACGAGTAATGACTTGTGGTTCTGTATTTTCCTCTTTTTGTTCTTCCTTTAATTCCTCTACCCAAATATATATTTCTTGATCATCGTCATTTATTCCTTCAAAAACTTGAAAAGAGCGACGACCATGATAATGGGAAATATTGTTAATTTCATGGATACCTTCCAAATTATTAATAAGGCTTATTACGTTTTGCTGCCTTTCAATCATTGGTGCTGATATGGCTTCATAAATATAATAAGAAAAGCTAATGAAACCAACTACAATAATAATCAAAACCGCAATGATCCATCCTTTCATTGCCTACACCTCTTATGTCTTATGTATAGTATTCAATATACATTAAATTGTCTTCCTATAAGGATAAAAATTGTTAACATACTCCCACCTCTGTAGGTGATACTACTATTACCGCTCCAAGAAAAGGATGATGATGAGCGTGAACAACAAGATAAAATCCAATAAAACTTCCACTGCTGAATGGTACCAGCTTGAGAAGCACGTAATATCATTAAGGTCGCCTCACCGTCCCAACCATTTTAACACAATTGACGTTGCTTTTAGGCAAACAAAATTTCCAGAACATTGCAATACAAATTAAAAACTAACCTACACCTACACCTGAGCACCCAAAAAGGTGCTCCTTTTTTTTGATCCATGAAACCATTATTTCCATATGATGTATTTATGGAAACCATTTTAAAATATTCTGCCGCTTTAATTATAAGTCAACCAGCTATTGGGAAGTGTGTTCTCCTTCGATGGCCGCACTGTAATAACCTCATAATCCTCATTGTTACATTTTATTGTAATGGTACCAATTCGACTTGTTTGGTATATATCTATCCAAGTTTCTTGAAGTCTTTCTAATACATAACTGCTTGGTTGGGCCTCACCATTTCGAAAAATAACTGCCACTTGAGGGTCAACTTCATTTAATAAATATTCTGATGTTCCACGGTCACTGCCAAAGTCTGGAACTTTAAACATCGTTGATTTTAAATCATACTCATGTACAAGCTGTTCTTCTACAAAGGAATCAGCAATTGTCATGTATAATAACCTCTGACCATGATGCCTGACAAATAAAGCACAGCCCCCTTCATCGTAGCCGTCCCTTTCTTCCACATAAAGGACATCTACTTGAACATCATTAGTAAAGGAAAGGAATCTCCCTTTCTGAAATAAGTAACATTTCCCTGATAATCAGCTAAAACAGACTCAAACATAGGTTGAAGAGATTCTGGTAATAAAATGGATTTAATAGGAAAATCATTTAGAAGCCAAGGTAAATTGCCTATATACTCAATTTCTTTACTTGTCAGAATTAACGTATGGATGGAGTCTACATTATACATTTCTAAACGCTCTTTTAATTCCTCTTGACTTTCACTGTGACCAGTATTTATAAGAAAAGCCAAATTATTATTGCCTTGAATTAAAGTAGCTTCTCCATGTGTTAAATCAAAGAATGTATAGGCAACCTCATCCTTTGTCAAATTTAGATCAACCTTGTCGGCCAATACAGGCATAGTACTTGTGAAATTGAAAACCAATATAACTAGAAGGATTGCAAACAGCAACCTTTTCATCTTAGAACATCCTTTCTCGTATCCTGAAGTATCCAATATATTCATAACTAGACCACAAATAGTTAGGATAACCATTTTGGCAACAATTGTTCCAATTCACCCATTGTTTTCTCCTCAAGAGGTATAGTTGGTAATGATTTGATAAAGGTACTCCCATAGCGAGCATTAATAATTCTTCTATCGAGTACGACAACAATTCCCTTATCTGAAGAAGTTCTTATAAGGCGTCCGAAACCTTGCTTAAAGCGGATAACAGCTTGAGGTAATGTTAATTTAAAAAATGGATTATCACCCTTTTTTTCAAGTATGCTCGCTTTTGCTTTGAATAATGGATCATCTGGGGGAGAAAAAGGAAGCCTGACCATAACGATGACACTTAAGTCACTTCCAGGGATGTCAACCCCTTCCCAAAAACTTGTTGTTCCTAAAAGAATTGATTTTTCGAATTGCTGAAAATTTCTTGTCAGCTTATTTCTGCTGCCAGTTTGTACTCCTTGAGCGATCAGCATATAATCATCAGCAAGCATGTCTTTTAAATGAAGATAGCTTTTCTTTAACATATCATAAGAAGTAAACAGTACCAGCATTTTTCCGTTGGTTGCTTGAGCAATGCGGTAGATTTGCATCACCGCAGACTCAACATAAAATTCCTCTCCTGCTTCCTGGATCATAGGCATATCCTTTGGTACAATAAGCTTCACCTGATTCTTCCAGTCAAATGGCGACTCAACTATCTTAGTCTCTACTGGAAAGTCTTCTAATCCAAGACGCGTTAAGAAATAATTAAATTTCCCACTAACTGTGAGCGTTGCTGATGTTAATATTACGCTCTCTTTTTTCTGAAAGAACTGTTCCCCTAGGTAATCACTAACTTTTATAGGTCTCCCCTTTATATAGATGGATGTTTTGGGACCTTTCCCTTCCCCTTCAAGCCAAAAAATAAGATCATTATCCTGTTTAATCAGTAAGCTAACGTATGTATCAAAAAATTTTTCCATTCGATCAATAAAAGCATTTAACCTAACCTTATTGGCTATGTTTCTGTCACCCAGTTGAAGAGATAGTTCCTTAACTCCTTGATACCATTCTTCAAAAGCAAAGGAAAATCGGTCAACTGCTTCTTGAGGATTTCTCCAAGCATCCTCCTTTAGGTCTAGCTTAACAGTAATTCTCCCCCTTTCATTAAATTTCCCCTTCTTTTCCTGAATGTATTGAAAAAGCAGTAAAAAAAGTTCATACCATTCTTCACGTACAACCTTTCCCCTAGCTTCAACATTCCCTATTTTTATTTTTAAAGTCTCAGATTCAGATATCTTTTTTAAGCTGGATAAGTATCCCTCTACTCCCTCACCAAAACCGAGCTCACTAAATAATTGTGTGAAGGACAAATAATCTAACTGCAAGCCAAGCTGATCAGCAGCTGTCTCTTCAAAATGATGGGCTTCATCCAAAATAATCCTATCATAATTTGGGAGAAGTTGCTGTTCTGCCCTTACATCAGCTAAAACAAGGGAATGGTTGGTCACTATTAAATCTGCTCTCTGAGCTTTTTTTCTCGCTATCTGATAAAAACAATTGTGTGTAACACAAGTAAATGAATCGCTGCTAATTTCAGTCCAAAAACGTTTACTAGCCCCTCCTAAGCTCAACTCTTCCACATCACCTGTGACCGTTTCAGTAAGCCACACGATAATTTGGCCTTTCGCTACTGTCCTCTCATACGTTTCCAGTGGATCATCCTTAAGCAATTTTGCAAATTTCCGTAGACATAGATAATGACTTCTTCCTTTCAGCAAGATGGAATTAACTGAAAATGGAAGAAATTTAGTTACGTTTTCCAGTTCTTTATGGATTATTTGTTCTTGAAGTTGTATCGTTTGTGTACTAATAACAACAGGTTTTTTTCCTTCCTTTGCCAGGAAAATGGCAGGAATTAAATAAGCCAGTGTTTTACCTGTTCCAGTCCCAGCTTCAATTAACCCGATCTCCCTTTTTTCCAAGGTCTTGTACACAAACTTGATCATTTCTAATTGACCAGGTCTTACCTCGTAGCCTTTCATTCTTTTTTTGCACCATTCATCATTGTTGAGACACTTATCATAAAAGCTTATGAATCTTTGCTCGTCGTCATAGGACTCTTTTTGTTCCTGTGGCTCATCTTTTTTTACAGCTAATCCATGTAAAAAATTAAATTTATCTATATCTCCGTTTTGTAATGTCGTCCACCTATAGATTAAAGATCCTACATCACTTTTCAGTTTGTTCGTGAGCTCTCCTAACTTCTCCAAACTCACTTTTGGTAATTCAGACAGCCGTTCCATGATCTCAAGAAATAACTGACTAGTAGCTTCTGCATCACTGTCAGCACGGTGAGGTTGAATGTGATTCATATTAAAAGTTTTTTGTTAACTGGGATAACCGAAATCCGTCTGCAGTAGGAAATGCAATTTTCGCTAATTCTACCGTATCTATTACAGGGCCAGTAAATTTAGTATATCCAGCAGCGGTTAACTCTTTATTTAGAAATGTTAAATCAAAATCAACATTATGTGCGACAAAATAAGCACCATTCAATACTTCTAAAAGTTTTGGGGCTATTTCACTAAATAAGGGTGCTTCGTGGACTAAATTGTTGTCTATGTTGGTTAAATGTTGGATAAAGCCTGGAATATTTCTTTTAGGGTTAATATAGGTAGAAAATCGCTTCCGAATTTTATTCTCCGTAATAACAACATAGGCAAGCTGAATAATTCGGTCTCCTTTATCAAAGGAAACCCCTGTTGTTTCCAAATCAATGATGACAAACCGTTCCATTGTATTCCTCCAAATAACTACTCTCCCTAGAGTCTCCTGCCTGCCCTCTATCCGCGGCTTTAAAGGTTTCATTAGGCTTTTTTTGTATCAATCACACGCAATATAAGAGTTGTTTTAAGTTGCTTAAGCTTTCTTTAGCCTAGTCTAACATAGTATGATTACTTTCTGTTAATTTTGTTATGAGTGGATGACTTATTCCTATCATGTCAATGGTTTCTTTTGCCTTTTTCATTTCTTCATGCTCTCCCCATTTATTTAAGAGCCATATATATGATATCCAACCATTAATATGTTTAGGATAGTTGGAAAACAATTCATTAAAACCTTCTTTAGCTTTTATACGATCGTCCATTAACCCATAGTTCCATGAAAGTCCGTGAAGAACATTCTTTTCATCACTGCCAATATCACGAAGACGTTCGTAACAGAAAAGGGAACAAGAAAATTGACCCTTTTCTTCAAACTCAATTGCTAATGATAATAATAAATCCTCTGAATCAAATTGGTGAACTGCTTCATACCATATTTCCATTGCAAGAGTTTTGTTGTCAGAATCCATGTAGCATTTGCCAAGCCAATAATATGCCTCAGCATCCCCTTCACCTGATTTAACAACTTTTTCAAAATATGGTCTCGCATCAACTGGCATATTTAAAATAAGATAACAGATACCTAAATTATACATGACATCAGGATTAAAGTGGAGTTTCTCTGCATCTTCAAAGTAGGAGATTGCTTGTTGAACATCGTCTCCCCTAGCAGCAGCCATTCCTAAACCTAAAAAACCAAAGTGTTTTTCTAATTTATCATTTGTTCGGTATATGACATTTAAGAAGTGTTCTTTGCCTTTATCATCATCATTTAAATATAAATAGGCAAACCCTAAATATAAAAAGACCCTTGATTGCTGATTACTATGGTCTAATTCCTCCATTAAAACTTGAATTGCTTTCTCGTATAGACCCAGTTCAAAATAACTGACTCCTTGTAAATCCTCCTTATCTTCGTTGAAAGTTAGGGGTGCTGACTTTAAAAGTTTCTCCTTTAATTCATCAATTAGCTCTAGTTGTTCACTCCATGTTTCCAATAACTTTTCATTTTGGAACGTAAGTTGTTCAATCCAATATTGCTTTTCCTTCTCTGTAAGTTCTTCCTTATTTTCTAAAAGCCATTTCGATATAGCTTTCCATTTCTGTAGTGACAACAACAAAAACCCCTCCTTCTCATTAAACACCTATTATGAAGTGTTCCAAAGAAAGAGGGATTGCTATACAGATGTACAAAAAGAATAATTTCTTATCTAATTGTCGAAGCTGGTTCTGTTGCCATCATTTCAACTACATTATTATTATCATCTAATATGGCGACTCTTGGCTTGTGCTCTACACAATCCTGTTCTGTAATCCATTTGTAAGAAATGATGATTACTTTGTCACCTGGTTGAACGAGCCTTGCTGCTGCACCGTTTAAGCAAACAGTTTTTGAGCCTCTTATGCCCCGGATAACATATGTCTCTAGCCTAGCACCGTTATTGTTATTTACTACTTGAACCTTTTCATTTTCAAGGATCCCTACACGATCCATTAAATCTTCATCAATAGTAATGCTTCCCACATAATTTAAATTAGCTTCTGTTACAGTAGCACGGTGGAGCTTGCCACTCATCATTTCTCTAAACATGAAATTACACCTCTCGTGATGTTTTTATTTTATATTAAGGCTGTGTTAGTGGTTAGTGTTGATTTTTATAAGCATTGATTTTTGCGGAAGGAGCGAGACTCCTCGAAAATGCTTACACATTTTCTTCGTGCGTGGGCCATTTCGAGGAAGCATCTCAAAGTCCTGCGGGAAAAGCAACAGCCAAGAGCATATCCTCACGAATAAGCTTCGATTTGTCTCGACGCAAGATGCTACAAAGCATTGCTAGCAGAGGAAGAGACAGAAGACCCCGCAGGAACGAGGAGGCTGAAGCGTTGCCCGCGGAAAGCGAGCTCCTGTAGCAAAAATCAACAACAAAGACTAACAGAGCCTATATTAAAGATAATATTATCGATTAGTCGGACTTTTGAATATTTAACAGCTACCGCAATGATAATTTCCCCTTTTAGTTCTTTCACAGGTGAAAGAGTGGGAAAGGATCTCACTTCAGCATAATCAATTGTTGCCGTTAACTGATTTGTTAGTTCATCCATTAAGCTTTGCTCCACATCATGGGCATCTCTAATCGTACCAGCCAGTATTTTTCCCTTTAAATGTTGAAGGCTTTTGTAAATAGCAGGAGCTTCTTTCCGCTCAGCAGAGGTTAGATTAACATTGCGAGAGCTTTTCGCTAATCCATCCCCTTCCCTAACTGTAGCCCCTCGCCTAATCTCAATATCTAATGGTAATCTTTGACTATTCTCTCAATAACAGCAACTTGTTGTGCATCCTTTAGTCCAAAATAAGCTTTGTTAGGATTAACAATACCAAATAGTTTCATCACTACAGTAGCGACCCCATCAAAATGACCTGGTCGCTTAGAGCCACATAGTACATCTGCCCCTTCATGTACTTTGAAAGTTGCACTCATTTTGATTGGATACATTTCCTGAATAGATGGGCTAAATACCACATCTACAGCCGCTCCTTTTGCTATCATCAAGTCTCTTTCTTCATCTTTGGGATAACGGTCAAAATCTTCCCCCACACCAAACTGAAGGGGATTAACGAAAATACTCAAAACTACAATGTCATTCTCCTCGTTTGCTTTCTCAATCAACGAAATATGTCCTTCATGCAAGTATCCCATTGTAGGAACAAATCCTACCGTCATTCCTTTTTGCTTCTGTTCCCTAATCCATTTTTTTAATGCTTGGATTTTCTTGAACTGTTTCATGTTGATTATTTTCCTCCGTACAACGATTGTTTTCCATTTTTGTTTTGCCTGAAAAACATGTTTTTCTTCTGGAAATTTATTTTCCTTTACTTCTATATTAAATAAGTTTATCGCTTCTTTTATCGTTGTAGAAACATCAGTGTAGCGTTTTACGAACTTTGGAATATGCCCTTGTGTATAACCAATGAGATCATGAAATACAAGAACTTGGCCGTCTGTGAATCTCCCTGCACCAATACCAATAACTGGTATAGTAAGTAATTGAGCTATTTCTTCACCTAATTGTTCCGGTACACATTCTAGTACGAGCATACTTGCCCCAATTTTCTCTGCCTCTTTTGATTCTTCTATTAATTTTTGGGCGCTTTCCTCGTCTTTCCCCTGCACACCATATCCTCCAAGGACACCAACTGACTGGGGAGTTAAACCAAGATGGGCTACAACAGGAACGCCTGCTGTGATAAGTTTTTGTGCTGTAGTAAAAACGTCTCCTCCACCTTCTAATTTTACTGCATTAGCTCCTCCGTCTTGTATTAACCGTTTCGCATTTTGAAAAGTTTCCGTTAACGACGTATGATACGTAAGAAACGGCATATCAGCAATGACAAAGGTATCCTTTGCGCCACGTTTTACAGCCTTCGTATGATGAACCATGTCCTCTAATGTAACAGGCACGGTAGAATCGTAGCCTAAAACAACCATACCTAAAGAATCACCTACTAGTATGGTGTCTATTCCCCCTTCCTCCGCCAACTTGGCACTAGGGGCATCATAAGCAGTAAGCATGGTAATTCTTTCTCCAGCTTCTTTCATTTTTCGAAGATCTAACGTTGTTTTCACCTTTATCTCTCCTTTCCATTTTCTGAGAAAAGGGTAACAATAGTAGGAACGGTTTTTACAGTTAATGGTTGTTCTCACAGATAGGCAGGCTACCATTGGAATGTTTGTTATTTCGCGAGAAAAGCAATAACACATTTAATAAACAACCACAAAAAAACCTCTTCCAACTGGAAGAAAGGTTTGTTAGCGTTCCTTAAAAAGGGCAAACTGCAATCCCTTAATTGTTTCGTCTCACCCTCTGTCCCAGTCCGAGCCTTTCGGATCAAGGCAGAAAAAATATTTATTTGTTTACCGTTAAAGGTACAGTTCCATAAGATACTGCCCAATGAAAGTATAACAGAATCTGTTTAGATTGTGTCATTTTTTTAACAAATCAATATCAGCAGAATAGATGCGATGAGTAGTTCCTTGTTTATCCCTTAATATTAATACGCCTTCCTCATCAATTTCTTCAGCAATCCCTTCGAGGGTTGCTTTAGGTGTTCTTGCAACAATCTCCTTACCTAAAGTAATGTTACGTGCTTCCCATAAGGGTTTAAGGAAGGAAAACCCTTTTGTTAGGTAAGCATCATACAACCATTGAAACTCATTGAATATATGGGCAATGATAGCTGCTCTTGGAAAGCTCTTTCCAGTTTCTAAAGATAGAGAGGTAGCTATTTCCGTTACTTCTTTTGGAAAGCTTGATTGATTTACATTAATACCAATGCCTATTATAACTGAGTTCACTTGGTCTGGGTCTGCTTGCATTTCCGTTAATATTCCTGCAACTTTTCTTCCCTGAATTAAAAGATCATTTGGCCATTTAATCTCCACATCAATCCCTGTTGCTTTCTCTATGCCACGGACAACTGCGATGGCAGTAACTAAAGTAAGCTGAGGAGCCTTTCTCAACTCTACCTTCGCCGAAGAATAATGCTCATCCATATTCCTGTTTTGGCAGGGGAATACCAGACTCTTCCAAGCCTGCCACGACCACCTGTCTGTTCATCTGCTATCACAACAGTTCCTTCTGACGCATTTTCCGCTTCTAACTTATGAGCTACATGCTGTGTAGATGCGACAGAGGGTTCATAGATGATATTTTGAAAAAGACTATCCTCCATTAAACGAGATTGGATGGCGTGTATACTTAGGTCATCTGATTCTCCTTTTAGCTGATAGCCCTTATTTGATACAGCTGTTATTTCATAGCCCTCTTTGCGAAGAGAATCAATATACTTCCATACCATTGTACGACTACATGTAAGCTCCTCACTTATGGCCTCACCTGATAGAAATCCATCTCGATGTTCCCTAAGAAGCTGTAATACTTTCCCTTTCATCATCTATTCTCCTCCATAAGCCATTTGTAAATATCCTTCTTTGAATTTCTGACCTTTCCAGAAACAACCACTCTTTCTACTTTCCCTAACGTTTCACCAACCCATGGGCGCGGTTGATGAGGAAACCAGTCAATTAATTCTCTTCCAGTAATGGCCAATTGACTTTTTGATGTTATAGGTAATTTAAAATATCTATTTTTTAACGAAACGATATCTGGTTGCCTCTTTTCCAAGACAGATAATAATTTTTCAGCCGCTTGGATCCCTTCTTCTCCAAGCATGTATAAATCGTAATTCGTCCACCCGTTCTGAAGTCTAATCTTCTCAACACATTCAACTACAGTTATCACACTTTTTTTGACTTGATTAGATAGCCTATAATGGGTCAAACCCCGCCTAGTCAAACTTAATTCTTGAGAATAGGTTAAGAAGCTCCAGCCCTCAAGCATCCCTTTAATGAGAACAGAATCATTCCATAGAAAAGATCTACTTTCCAAAAGCGAAGGATCGGAAAGAATATATGGTAATTGTTTTATGACACGGTGAGACAAAAGGGTGTCAAGGTCTTTTTTTTCAAGTCCTATTTCTACTAATTTACTTAATTCAGCAGTAACACGCTCGATGGAAGGTTTTAAAATCAGGGAAGCATATTCTGTCATCCACCGGTGTGTTTCTTTTTCAATAGAAAACTGAAGAAGGATACTAAATCGAATTGCTCGTAAAAGGCGAAGGGGATCATCTAAGAATGGGTTTGGACTACCTCCAACCACCTGCAAGACTTGGTTTTCAATAGCGGCTATGCCACCAAAGGGATCAATGATTTTTCCTGATAGGTCCATTGCCATCGCATTACAAGTGAAATCCCGTAAAGATAAATCGTTATGTAAAGATACTTCGTTATCCTTTGTGCGGTATTGTGTAATTTCTATGGCTCGTCCCCCAATTGGAACAATAATTGTTCCGTGGGCAACACCAACATCAATAGTACGGCTAAAGATTTGTTCCATTTCTTCAACAGTTGCATTTGTACTAATATCAATGTCTCTTATGGGCCGCTTCATTACCATATCCCTTACAGCACCACCAACAATATAACCCTCATAACCTGCATCTACTAGCTTTTTTATGGCAATTGTTGCAGCTTCATTCCAACTTAGCATCTCGTTCCCCCGATTATCGATAATACTTTTTCATAGACTTTTTCATATTGTGCCACAACCTTGTCTTGATGAAAATCGTTATTCACTTTTACTATTGCGTTTTTTGCAAGTTCCTTTTGAAGTGCATCGTTTGTTAAAACTTCAATCGCCATTGCAGCTATAGCACGAATATCCCCTAAAGGACATATAAATCCATTCTTACCATGGTCAATTACTTCAGGAATACCACCAATGTCTGTACCAATTGCAGGCACTCCACATGCCATTGCCTCTAATAAAACAAGGCCGAAACTTTCTTTCTCTGAGAGGAGTAACTTCAAATCGCTCATGGACAAAAGGTCGGCTACCCTCTTTTGATTTCCAAGGAAGCGTACTTTTCCTTCCAGTCCGAGCTTTCGTACAAGATTATTTACAACGGGGAGCTCAGGTCCTTCTCCAATAAGGAGTAGCACAGCATCTACTTCCTTTTGAATCTCATAAAACGCTGTTACTACATCAGGAACTCGCTTTACTTTTCTAAAATTTGAAACGTGAACCAACACTTTTTGGTCCTTATGAATCCCATAATCTCCTTTCAGAGATTCTGCATCCCTAGGGTAATAAGTACGATGGTCCACGAAGTTATAAACTGTTTCAATTGGTTTGGTTATGTCTAAAAGCTCCATTGTCTGGGCTACTAAATCATTTGATACGGCAGTAACCATATCCGATCGCTCAATTCCAAATCGGATCATGTCTGAAAGGGATGGGTCGTAGCCTAACACAGTAATATCTGTCCCGTGTAATGTTGTGACTACCTTTAAATGCTCCCCAACCATTTCCTTTGCCAAAAAGGCACTGATAGCATGAGGAATAGCATAATGAACATGTAGAATATCAAGGGATTCTCTTTTTGCTACTTCCGCCATTTTGCTTGCAAGGGCGATATCATACGGGGGATAACGGAAGACAGAATACTGATTTATTTCCACCTCATGATAATAGATATTTGCTTTACAACCATCTAGTCGAAAAGGAATGCTCGACGTTATAAAGTGGACCTGATGACCTTTTTCAGCCAGGGCTTTTCCTAATTCAGTTGCCACTACACCTGAACCTCCAACAGTAGGGTAGCAGGTAATACCAATTTTATATGTCATGCTTCTTCTCCTAGTAGTGAAATTAATAAAGGCTTTTCTGAGCGGAAGCCCTCACCGTATTCTACACCTGACTCATTACCGATTATTTTTTCCCTTCCTTCCAATCGTTGCAGAAACCCATCATTAAGAGGTGTATCCACTTCCCCTTCGCCTAATTGGAACTGACTGGCGAAACAAGCTAAGGCTTTGAGCTTCGTTTCCATAAACCCTGATATATCAACGATAAAATCAGGTTCTATCATACCATTAATTTGGTAATAATAGAGCGACTCTGGGCGATAAGCATCCCAAGGTAAGTTAGGCAAAAACCGTTTTATACCAGCAGAAAAAACGGCTTCTTTGACAATTTCATGACAATGGCCATGGTCAGGATGACGATCCTTATAGTACGGGGCAAAAACTAGCCGGGGACGATACTGGCGTATCACCTCTACAAGGGATTCAATGCATTCTTTTTTATTGTTTAAAAGTTCCCTGTCGGGGTATGACCATTGAATCCGTTTAGAAATACCTAGTACTTTGGCCGCCTTTTCTGCTTCTGACTGGCGACGCTCTACTGTACCATTAGAAGATAGTTCAGCTTTCGTCAAATTAACAATTGCCGTTTGAAATCCTAGTGATCCATAACGAGCCAACGTACCACCCATACCTATCTCCACATCATCAGGATGGGCACCAACTGCTAATATATCGAGACGTTTTGGATTCATAAGAGTTAGTTCCCTTCCTGTTCCTTCTCCTTCACTATTTCACGCCATTGAAAATCTCCCCGTTCCAACCCTTTTAACAATATTTCAGCCGTTGCCATATTGGTTGCTAATGGAATACTGTATACATCACACAAGCGTATCAATGCAGTTATGTCTGGTTCATGAGGCTGAGCCGTTAATGGGTCTTTGAAAAAGATGACACAATCCATGTTATTTTCTGCTATTTTGGCACCAATTTGTTGATCTCCACCGAGTGGACCAGACTGAAACCGATGTACTTCTAGTTCTGTAGCCTCCATAATCCTTAAACCAGTTGTACCAGTCGTGAAAAGAGTGTGACCTTTTAACACCTTCTCATAGGCCGTAACAAATTGGACCATATCATTTTTCTTTTTTATCATGAGCAATAAATGCTATATTCATTGGTTGTTCCTCCTCATATATGTTTGTTAATGAAATCTTCTACCACGAGAAAGTCTTTATTATTCAATGATATGTTCTAATCCATAGACAAGGACATCGAGCTTCATGACAGTTTCGCAGGCTAGTTTTACACCTGGCATAAATGAGGCGCGATTCAACGAATCATGGCGAATCTTCAAAGTTTGTCCCTCGCCGCCAAATAACACCTCCTGGTGCGCCACTAGACCAGGTAATCGAATACTATGTATACGGAGCCCTTCATAATTCGCTCCCCTTGCACCAATCATTTGTTCAGTCTCGTTAGGATGACCTTGAGTCATTTTCTCCCTCACTTCTGAGATCATTTTTGCTGTTTTAGCAGCAGTCCCTGACGGAGCATCCAGTTTTCTGTCATGGTGCTGTTCAATTATTTCAACATGTGGCATATATTTAGCAGCCATCTGAGAAAACTTCATCATCAATATGGCACCGATAGCAAAGTTTGGTGCGATAATGGCACCTAGTTTTTTCTCTTCAGCAATTTGTGATAATTCCTTCACGTCATCCTCCGTAAAGCCTGTTGTACCAACGACAGGACGAACACCGTAGTCAAATGCTGTCAGCATATGACTTTTTCCAACCTCTGGAGTCGTTAAATCGATGAGAACGTCACATTCGTGCTCCTGAAAACATTGGCCCATATCCTCATATACAGGTATATCTAGGGGCTCCATGTCAGGAACTTCTTTCATTTTCTTATCATTGAAGCGATGGTCTACAACAGCAACAAGCTGTAAGTTTTCTTCTCCTACTACCATTTTGACTGCTTCTTTACCCATATTTCCACGTGGTCCTGCGATTACAATTCTAATCATTGTTCAATTCTCCTTCTTCAATTCTTGTCCATCTGTCTTTATCACGGGTTTGAAATTTCTTCATTACCATATCAAATGCTTGTTCTAAATCCACATCCAAAGAATTTGCTAAACAGATGAGAACAAAAAGTAAATCACCTATTTCTTGGTCAATTGTTTTTTCCTCTTCCGTAGCTTTTTTCGGCTTTTCACCGTAAAAATGATTGACTTCTCTAGCCAGTTCTCCCATTTCTTCCGTAAGTCTTGCCATCATTGCCAAGGGACTGAAGTAACCTTCTTTAAACTGACTTATATACTTATCTACTTCGGCTTGCGCATCACGTATTGTTTTATTTTCCACTACCCTTAAACGCCTCTCTTTCCTCATAGGAAAATCCTTCATGTCCATGTTAGCGAAAACAAAGGAAATTGACAAACTAAAAATCCTAAAATGGATTTTTTAGAAAATTCAACCAAATACATTCCGTTGATTGGGTATTTTCAATCCATTATAATAAACCGGTAGAAAGAAATCACTGGGGGTAATTATTATGTTTGGCTCCATTAAAGTAAAGAACATTTTATTTATTATAATAGGGACTGCTATCATGTCCTTTGGGTTGGTTTATTTCAATATGGAAAATAACTTGGCAGATGGAGGATTTACTGGGATCACCTTAATCCTCTATTTTATCTTTAATATTGACCCCGCCTATTCTAACCTCGTGTTAAATATACCTTTATTTATTATCGGTTGGAAAGTATTAGGGCGAAACGCCTTTATATATACAATCATAGGTACCTTTTTTGTATCCGTTTTTCTTTGGGTGTTTCAACGTTTTCCAATTATTTACTTACCTTTACAAGATGACCTTACCCTTGCCGCATTATTTGCCGGTGTTTTTATTGGTGTCGGCTTAGGGATTGTCTTTCGTTTTGGGGGCACTACAGGTGGAGTGGATATTATCGCCCGGTTAGGGTTTAAATATTGGGGTTGGAGTATGGGGAAAACCATGTTTATCTTTGATGCAGCAGTTATTACCACCTCCCTTGTCTACTTAAATTATCGAGAAGCAATGTATACCCTCGTTGCCGTATTTATAGCCGCTAAAGTAATTGACTTTATGCAGCAAGGTGCCTATTCAGGAAAAGCTGCCATGATTATTTCTGATCACACCATTAAAATAGCCGAGCATATATTAAGGGAAATGGATCGGGGGGCAACTATCTTAAAAGGAAAAGGGACTTATACTGGAGCAGACAGGGAAGTATTGTATTGTGTTGTTGCAAGGAACGAGGTTGTTAGACTTAAGAATTTAATTGCAAAAGTGGATCCCCACGCCTTTGTCACTTTAGGAGATGTACAGGATGTTATGGGGGAAGGGTTTACATTGGATGAAAACAAAAGACCAATTGGAGATTAATGAAAAAACATCAAGCATTCGCTTGATGTTTTTTGGTCTATTATTAATCTCGGTTCATCATTACATACATGAGAATAAAACGTACAAGCTCCATAACAGCCACTAATGCAGCAGCAACGTACGTTAAAGCAGCAGCATTTAATACCTTCTTCGTCTCCCGCTCTTCATCGTTACGAATAACGCCAGCAGAGACTACCTGCTCCATGGCTCGGTTAGAGGCATTGAACTCTACTGGTAACGTTACTAATTGGAACAAAACAGCACCGGACATTAAGATGATACCTGCCAGTAATAAGTTTTGTGAATAAAGGAAAATACCTGCAAGGATTAAAATAAACGAAAAGTTTGAACCAAAATTAGCTACGGGAACTAATGCATGACGGAATCGTAAAAATGCATACCCTTCCGCATCCTGTATAGCGTGTCCCACTTCATGGGCTGCAACGGCAGCACCTGCTACAGAGTTCCCATAATAATTTTGTTCTGAAAGTCGAACAGTTTTTGCCCTTGGATCATAATGATCCGTAAGTTTCCCTCTTACTGGTTCCACATTAACATCATAAAGGCCATTGTCATTCAATATCTTTCTGGCAACTTGAGCACCAGTCATCCCTGAAGACGATGCTACTTGGGAATATTTTTTATACGCACTTTTTACCTTCGCTTGAGCCCATAGGGGAATCAGCATTAAAATGGCAATGTAAATTAAAAAACCACCTAATCCTCCAAACATTGTCATACCTCCTGCTCACTATGTTAATTCTCTATTGTTGTCTTTATACATCAATTTTAGTCAAAGTTTGTGAATGTGTCAACGATATTGCTTCAACTTACTATGGTGAGCGTCGTTTCCTCCGTTTCATTTCCCGTTCCTTTTCTTTTTCTCCCCAATACTTTTTCCATCCTGCATAACTTAATGCCATCACAATGGCTCCTCCAATAGTTAACATGACCCAAATTAACGATGGATCAGAAGAATCTTCTTCTCCGCCATCATAAATAAATATGAGTTGCGTCTCTAAAGTATCTAGGTGACGAGTTATATCAGGATCATCCAGTTTTTTCCCCCGTAGTTGTTGAAGAAATTTCACCTGAGAATCTACTTTTTGATAGGTTTCCACAGGTAACCGCACCGACCACGCTGGACGTACCATTTCATAATTTTTCATGAATATGTTCATTTCATCTTGAAATTTACGTGAATTTTCTTCTTCAACAGCCTTTTGCATATTTTTGACAGGTGAAACTAGTGAATTCTTTGTATTTTGCCATAACTCTTTATAGGAGGCATCATAAACATCTACTAATAACCTTAGCTTCCATGCCTTTTCTACCCTGTCATCGTGAGCGAGGGAAACACTTACGACAGCTTCTAACGCTTCATTATAAACTGCTGTAATTGTTTGTAATTCTCTCATTGATAGACGATGCTCTGATGCCCTAATTTCTAAAAATTGATCGGAAAAATGCTCTAATAATTTTTTTGCTTCTTCGTAGTGACCTTCTTTTACATAGCGTAAAATTGTGTCACTCGTTTGATTAAGTTCCCGCCATATATTATTCTCCCGCTCAGCAACTTCTGCATTCCCTGTTTGAACCGGCCAAACGATTAAGAACGATAGAATGACAATTATATTAAGTAATCTTTCAGCCATGCCTGTCCCTCCTCTAGTTCATACTCTATCGTATGAGAAGATGGACAAGAGTAGACCTGAAAACATAAAAGAGATTTTCAATTTTTTCTATTTGGCTACGTGAATTCACCATAACAGGTTTCATTTCCACTATAATTCCCTTTCAAACGGAATTAAAGGTCTCTTTTTTTCAAGTGCTTGTTTAATAAATAGACTGTTAGGAGGGAGAAAATACTTAGCCAAAACGTAAAATATGCAATTTCCTGGATATACATTCGAATGGAGCTACTGACCCAAGGATACATACCATAAATATAATCAATAACGTCATTATGTAACGTCCATACAGCAACAACAGCCAGGTGCCAAGCTTTTATTCGGTAAAATGGAACATACAACAATCCTTGTACCGCCATACCTAAATGGGAACCAATGAGCATATATTGTTGCCATGTTAGGGTATCTCCAGCTGCAGCTGCTGCCACAATCATTACAACTGCCCACACTCCATATTTTAAAAGAGTAACAGCTGCAAGTGCCTCCATCAGTGGAAGGTTTTTCTTAAATAAGAAACCTACTAGAACAATACAAAAAAACAAGCTTGCTGTTGGACTGTCTGGAACAAATATTAAAAAGTGGGTTGGTGTAATGGCCAATTGTGCTTTGTACCAAATAAAGCCGTAAATTGTTCCAAAGATATTTACCATTAATAAAAATAATAAAAAGTATCGGTCACTTAAGTACCTCATGATATTTTCAAGCAACATATTATTATCTTCCTTCTTCTAATTTTCTTTGATAGTTTTTCTACCCTTACCTAATATGTATTATCTTAGTACTTTTAAAAAAAGCTGACTGAGTGATTCAGTCAGCTTTTTTCTTTATTCTTCTGGATCTTGACCATCGTTAGCAATAAACGCTGCCAAAATTTCAAGTTCTTCGTCTGTTCCTTCGAATTGGTCAGCTGGCATACCAGGTGCACCATTTACGATTATATCGATTACTTCTTCTTTCGTTAAATCGCTAGCAAATACACTTGGTGCTGCAGCACCACCTAACATGTCACCACCGTGACATGCGATACAGGATGCTTGTGTCGACCAAATTTCAAAGGCTTCGGACGTTTGATCCACCTCTATATCTTCCTGCATGGCTCCTTGTCGAGCAGCTGCTTCCCAATCGTGCTGATCAACGGACTCCCAAGTTAAGAAGATAATAGAAATAACAGCAAGTAACATTATACCACTGGCAATAGGTCGCTTTATAGGGCGACGCTCCGGTCCATTATCTAACCAAGGTGCAAGTAGTAACGCACCGAATGCAATACCAGGTATTACTACGGCACCGATCACAGTAAATTCACCAGCTGCAAACTCATACTTTAAAAGCTGATACAAAAATAAGAAATACCAGTCAGGCAATGGTATGTAACCAGAGTCTGTAGGGTCTGCAACACGCTCTAATGGAGCTGGGTGTGCCACAGTCAATATTAAATATCCAATTAAGAAGACAGCACCAACCATCCATTCTTTTAATAAAAAGTTTGGCCAGAAGGCTTCTGTCTTTCCAGGGTATTCAGAATAGTCCTTAGGTATGTTTTTCATACGGTGTTCTTTTGCCGGGATACGAGAATCGCCGACAAATTTCATACCTTTCCCGCGATGCATAGCTTTCCCTCCTTTTCAATTCCTAACCATCTTACAATGGTCCGGAAATTCCTTGCTTACGAATCATGTAGAAGTGAGCCCCCAATAACCCTAATAGAGCACCTGGTAAGAAGAACACATGGATGGCAAAGAAACGTGTTAGTGTTTGCGCTCCAATGATTTCTCCACCCGCTAATAACATTCTCGCAAATCCACCGACTACAGGGGCTGCTTCTGCGATTTCAAGTCCTACGACTGTTGCAAAATACGCTTTCATATCCCACGGTAGTAAATATCCAGTAAAACCTAACCCCAACATAACAAAGAAAATAAGTACACCTACAACCCAGTTTAGTTCCCTAGGCTTTTTATAAGAGCCTGTAAAGAACACGCGTAACGTATGCAGGAACATCATAACGATAACTAAACTCGCACCCCAATGATGCATACCTCTAACAATTACCCCATGTGTTACTTCATTTTGCAAGAAATAAACAGATGCATGTGCATGAATAATATCTGGAACATAATACATGGTTAAGAACATACCTGATAAAATTTGGATTACTGTTACGAAAAACGTTAATCCACCAAAGCAATAAACAAATGCTGAGAAATGATGGGCAGGGTTAACGTGCTCTGGAACCTCGTGGTCAGCTATATCACGCCACATTGGAGTAATATCCAGCCGTTCATCTACCCAATCATATATTTTTTGTAACATAATTACGCCTCCTTCCTACATCATTTAAACAGTTCTCCGTTGAACAGTTCCACCTAAATATATAGTGCCGTCTCGGACTTCTACCTCATAAATATCCAACGGTCGGGTTGGTGGTGTCCCCGCCACGTTTTTACCTGATTTTTCAAATCGGCCTAGGTGACATGGGCAGAAAAATTGATTTGGATGATCTTCACTGCCTTCCCAGCCAACGGTACAGCCTAAATGTGTACATACTGGTGACAGGGCAATTATGTCACTACCTTCTGCATACATCCAAGTTGTTCTTATTTGCTCAGAAGTATACCACGCGTCTTCCACTGTTACTTTAAAGTCAAAACGCTGTGGTTCATCTGTTAAATCATCCACAGTAGCTACTGGAACAAATTCCGATTCCCCTCCAGCTTCCAATGCTGGATCTAATGCAAAGCGAACCATTGGACTTATGGCACCAGCCACCATAAAACCACCTACACCCATCAATGTATAAGTTAAAAACTGACGTCTTGACACTTTATGTTCTTTCTCGCTCACGAATTTCCCTCCTCACATCCATGTTCTATTAGCACACAAAAAAAGATACTAAGACATACTCATGATAGCCCAAATTTTCTCCGTATGTCAACAAATTCTATTGAATGATTTTCTTTTTTTTTCACAAAAAAGACATATGTTTTCGTGTTGAAATACTTATCTTTCTATTGGATCTTCCTGCCACTTGGATGTAATTAATGGTAATATTTGTTTCATCTGTTGTGATATGATTTCTTTTGCATATGTATTATCCATGGACTCCAAAGACAAAGACGGGATCCATACTAGCATATCAGGTAATTCTTTTTCACTTTTCTTCCAACTTGCATCAGAAGTTATGTAGATGACATGCTTAAATCCATTTTCAAAAAAATGATTATCCCATGCCTTTAGCCTGGTAATCTTTGACTCCTCCCCTTCTTCTGTTAAATATGTAAAAGGGGCCATTTGAAATAATCTTCCTTTAAATTGCCTTTCTATTTCATCTACTAAGATAGATGTAAATTCCCCCATAGAAACAGTGCCCTTCACATCCTTGCTCCAGTTTATCGGGATTAGAGGGATGATAGCAGTGTCAACATATTCCTTAGAACTTAAGTACATGTCCATTTCCTGTGTTGTCCATTTCATTATTTTCCTCTCCTTTACTTATGTACATTTTCTAGGCTGTTATACCATAAAAATCATTTTTATGAAAGTTTAGCACAGCTTATTTAAGTCTTATCCAAAAGAAAAGCCCTTTGTTATAGGGCTTTTAAAGCTTTATATTGTTTTACTAGTTCATGAAAGGTCTTCTCGTCACCTTTGACTAACGCACGATCAATTTCCTCTTCTAACATAGATAACTGATGGGATCGAATTGATTGATCTAAAATCATTTCAGCCAGCAAACTATTTACATTTGCCTCTTCCTTATTGACTGGAAGATACGGATTTTCCTCTAAAACTGCCATATACTGAGGAATGGATTGCTTATTTTTGAAATTGAGCTGTACGAAAATGTCTTCATTACGGTTTAAACGAATGTCATGAAAGGATTTTTCTGCATCCATCGTCACATGTTGATTTTTGTGAAAAGCAAATGGAACACTATCCACATCATTTGCTGAAATCATCAGTGCTTTCGGACAATACTCTGCTTGTTCCACAAAGTGAACACGCTCCATTAAGATATCATCACTCATGAGAAAGTTTAATAACCAAGCACATTCTCTTCTTTTGAGTTGGTATTGATCGAGGAACCATTTTAAAAAATCACGTTTCTCCATTACAGGAACAGCATTATTCATCCTTTTCCCCTCCCTCATTTTCTTTAGGTATGACTCGAGGAAGACAGTCTACGTTGCATCGACGACCTAAATAAAGACTCTTTCATGCTCTCTGTTTACTAATAATATTCTCCACCAAGGAATAAAAATCCTTTAAAAAACAAATCTCTGTTTATTTTTTTGAAAATTCTTTTTATAGTGGGATCGGTTCCCCTAAAACAAGCATGGTCCTAGTTGGACCTTATGATTATCGAGTAAGATAAATATACTGAGATCCATCGATCTCCCTCTTTGAGAGGAAGTTTATAAATAGTAACATATTTATAATCCGCTTTTCTACAATATTTTCTGGCTTATCATAATAATATGGGTCTACAAAACCTTTTATTCTTTCAATTAACTGTTCTTTTTCTATTGCATTGCCACTACTCAGAGTTTTTTTCAACAACTCAACTATAAAAGGCAGTTG
>JAJOJL010000154.1 GCA_021208645.1 Bacillus sp. (in: firmicutes)
ATCTCCTTTTTTCAACCCTCAACTGTCACTTCCTAACCCTGCTACTGCAACGTCAACTCCTTTTTCACCCTTACCTGTCACTTCCTAACCCTGCTACTGACACTTCGCCTATTTTTCTAGCACCACCTGTCCGTTCCCAAAGCCTCCACACCAGCAACCTACCTATCACTCCCTCACAAAACAAAAAAGCTGTGCTACCCCATCTAGTTACTACCTCTAGCGGGAGTTTGCACAGCTAACGAATGAAACCATAATATAACAATCCAAATTAATTTTCCTTCTCAATAAAGGCCATTAGTGATTCCATTGCTGCCTCTTCGTCGTTACCATCAACAGAAAGAGTAACTTCCTTGTTGGCATTAATCGCCAGGCTCATAATGCCCATAATGCTTTTAGCATTAACACGCTTGCCATCTTTTTCTATAAATACATCCGATTGGAACCGGTTTGCCTCCTGAACAAATAAAGCAGCGGGACGTGCCTGCAATCCAGTTTTCCTTTTAACTACTAGTGTTTTTTCAATCATCTTCGTCCATCCTCCATTCCCATTAATATTATCGCCAACAGCTTGAAAAGCACCAATCAACTATTAAACCTTCTCACCGCTCCTAAGCTTTTCGGCAAATTCATCTATTTTTCTTAAACGATGATTAATTCCTGATTTACTTACTTTCCCTCCAGGAAGCATTTCTCCTAATTCCTTTAAGGAAACATCTTGGTGCTCTAATCGAAGTGCCGCCACTTCCCTTAATTTTTCAGGCAAAATTTCCAAGCCTACCTGTTGTTTGATAAAGCGGATATTTTCCACCTGCCGGATGGCTGCACCGACGGTTTTATTTAAGTTTGCCGTTTCACAATTCACCAGGCGGTTAACGGAATTTCTCATATCTTTCATGATACGTACATCTTCAAATTTTAACAAGGCTTGATGGGCACCGATGACATTGAGAAATTCACTAATTTTTCCCCTTCCTTTAGGTATAGGATAAATCCTTTTTTTCTTTCTAACATTTTAGCATTAAGACCGAAAAAATTCATCAATTCACATAAAGATCGGTTATGTTCTTCGTAAAATGAAAAGATTTCTAATGATAGGAGGAAGTATCAGGGTGATTGACAGAACCACCTGCTAGAAATGCCCCCCGTAAATAGGCACGCTTACAGCAATCATCTTCTATCAGCGATTCTGATATCTCCCTTGTAAAAACAAAGGACTCATCTACAATTTTCAAATCTTCCAGCATAGCCCTAGCTTCTTTCCCGATTCGCACCACATACACATTATTTTTTCTTCAGTCGCATTTTTTTTACGAACAAGAAGTTCAACGTGAACGTCATAAAGCTTTTTAATTAAGGTGTAGATCCTTCTTGCAATAGCAGCATTCTCCGTTTGGATGTCGAGAGTAATTTGCATATTACGTAAAGAAATGGATCCATTCATGCGAATTAAGGCAGCAAGCTCGGCTTTTGTACAGCAATCATCTACTTCTAGCTGCGTTAACTCTTTTTTGTCAAGGAAGCAAAAGACATCTGTCGCACCTCCATTTATCATTTACTCAGACAGATATCCTAAACAATTATGTTAAACTACCTACGAAGATCAAAAACTAAAGCATGGAAATAAGTCTTTGTGATAGTTTGATGGAATCATGCCTTAAATAATAATTATCAAAGTATAGTATCTCTTCACTTACTACCCGCAACCCTAGGTGGTGAAGGCGCATCATATCCACCACTACTACCTTCGCCCCCTCTTTTGCATAGCGCTGGGCATAAGAAAAGGGAATAGGTTGCCTATTTACAAGAATAGCATCGAGGAATTTATCGCTTACATGATTATAAATAGCTTGAACATGATCAGCAGCAGTAAAATTATCTGTTTCTCCAGGCTGGGTCATTACATTACAAATATATACTTTCGTCGCCTTCGACTCCTTAATAACGTTTGCAATTTGTGGAACAAGTAAATTAGGAATAACACTAGTATATAGACTTCCAGGTCCAAGTACAATTAAATCCGCCTGTTCAATAGCCATTAATGTATCTGGAAGGGGTTCCGGGTTTTCCGGTTCGAGGAAAACACGCCTAATTTGCTTGTTGGCTAAGGGGATATTCGATTCCCCTTCAACAAATGTGCCGTCCTCCAATTCTGCATGTAAGATAATCTCTTCATTGGCAGCAGGTAGGACCTTCCCCTTCACATTTAGTACCCTACTGATCTCCTGGACACCTCTGGCAAAATCTCCAGTAATGGAAGTCATACCTGCCAGCAATAAGTTACCTAGTGAATGACCAGATAAACCATGACCATTTTCAAAACGATGCTGAAACAGTTTTTCCACGAGGGGCTCTACCTCTGACAAAGCAGCTAACACATTGCGCACATCACCAGGAGGGGGAATTTTCAATTCTTTCCGAAGCCTTCCAGAACTGCCACCGTCATCAGCTACCGTAACAACAGCTGTTATATCAACTGGAAAGGTTTTTAGCCCTCGCAGAAGTACAGACAATCCTGTTCCTCCACCAATTACAACAATATTAGCTTTCTTCAACCTTCTAGCTTTCCTTTCTCTACGTCACGATGGGTGACATTTGTTTGGTAGCCTTCTTCTCCAAGTACTCGTTTGAAGTATTCTGCAAGGGTAACGGATCGGTGTTTTCCACCTGTACAACCAATAGCAATCACTAACTGGCTCTTCCCTTCCCGCTTGTAATGGGGGAGCATGTACAGAAGCAAGTCATTTAGTTTTTCAATGAATTGCTGTGTTTCTGACCATTTCAACACATAATCAGAGACTTCCTTATCCAACCCTGTTTTTGGCCGCATATGATCAATATAATGGGGATTAGGCAAAAATCGTACGTCAAAAACTAAATCGGCATCGATAGGAATCCCATGTTTAAAGCCAAAGGAAAGGACATGGACATCGAAAACTTGTTTATCCGTTAACGCAAATCGTTTAATTATTCGCTCCCGTAATTGAACTGGCTTTAAGTCACTTGTATCAATTATCATTTGTGCTTGCCCTTTCAATTCCTCAAGCAGATCCCGTTCGGCCTTAATCCCTTCAAGGGGTGGGCCCCCTCCAGCCAAGGGATGGGAACGGCGTGTTTCTTTATAACGTCTCACAAGGACATTATCTCGACTATCTAAAAATAATATTTGCGGGACGAGCTTAGATTCCTTTCCAACCGTATCAATTGCTTCAAACAGTTGATCGAAGAACTCACGCCCCCGTAAATCTATCACTAAGGCAACCTTTTGCATCTGCCCATTGGAACTGCCAACTAAGTCCAAAAATTTTGGGATTAATGCAGGTGGCAGATTATCTACACAAAAATAACCCATGTCTTCAAAGCTCTGGACTGCAACAGTCTTCCCAGCTCCAGACATACCTGTAATAATTACTAGCTCCAAATCATTGTTTTTTACCATTTGCTCCATGATGCCACCCCTTTCTATTTTGTTTTGTTGTAGTCTTTTATGGGTTCACCGTCCACATCTAAGCGATAAGCTAATAACGCAAAGTCGTTTGTATAGGTGAACGTACCGTACATTACTTTATTAGAGTTATTCAATACATGTTCAAAAATATGGTAATCTCCAGGAGCCATCGGTAATTGTTGCACTATATCTGTTGGCTGCCACGCAAGAGTCCCTTCCGGTGACTCATCAAGAAGACTTCCGTCATAGTCCTTTCCTTGGAAAGTAAACATCATCCATTCTTTAACCGTCTCTTCCTCTTCTTTTATTACGATCGTAAAGACACCTCTCAGGGTCGGAGCATAGATACGAATTCCCGTTTCTTCGAAAAATTCCCTTTCTACACTTTCCCTAATGGACTCTCCAGATTCCATTTTCCCCCCTGGCGCTACCCACCAACCTTTACTAGGTTTTTTAAGGAGGAGTGTTTTCTCTCCTGTTTTATCTGTTAAAATACAATTCGTTACCCGCTGCAAACCTTTCACCTCACCATTGCCTGTTATAACCATAGGCAATATTGTAATCGCAGTTATGTTGATAAATATGCAGGTGGTTAAATCATTCATTGAAACAGTATTACAATTTATTATACTACATCTTTTTTCCATGGAACAATCTCAATAACAGTAATACATGAACCAACTTGAATTCATTTTTGATAAAAAAAAAGACACGGGTCACAGCCCGTGTACAAAAAATATATAAAAAAAGGGGGTCAATTACTAATTCTATAATAATCCTTTTATATTTCAGCAATGTTACAGTAGGGTTAAGTCATAATTACGTATTGTAAAAAATGGGAACACTTTATTAAATGTTCGTTATTTAAGCATAGAATCAGGCTTTTTATTTTATATAACAGTTATTATTTTTAAGTAGTACAGGCTTGTCTCGTCTCAACAGAAAAGGTACCTCATAAGAAATATATTCTTATCAGGTACCCTATATTTCATTTTTGATCTGTAGCATTATTTATTTTGAAGACTCCACCTTTAACTCTTCCAACAAGTTTTCAACATAATGCTGTGCTGTTTGGGCAGCGATACTTCCATCCCCCGTTGCCGTAACAATTTGACGCAATGTTTTTTCACGAATATCCCCAGCTGCAAAGATACCAGGGATCTTTGTTTCCATTTCATCATTTGTTTCTACATACCCGTCTGCATTTGTGATTCCCAAGTTCAAGAAAGGTTCATTAATCGGTAGCATGCCGATGTAGACAAACACACCATCTGTTTTAAAATCACGTTCTGAACCATCTTCTTTATTCACTAATGTTACACTTGAAACTTTATTGTCTGTACCATTAATTTCCTTGACTGTGTGATTCCAGATTACATCGATTTTGTCATTGGCAAACAGGCGGTCTTGTAAAATTTTTTGAGCACGGAACTCATCTCTTCGGTGAACCACCGTTACCTTGCTAGCAAAGCGCGTAAGGAATACAGCCTCTTCGACAGCAGAGTCCCCGCCACCTACTACGACCAATTCCTTGTTTTTAAAGAAGGCTCCGTCACAAACGGCACAATAAGAAACACCGCGACCACTTAATTCCTGTTCACCAGGAACCCCTAAGTTTTTATATTTAGCTCCAGTAGTGATGATAATCGCTCGCGCCTTGTATTCACCATTACCTGTAATCACTCGTTTATATTCCTTGCCATCAATAATTTCTTTTACATCACCATAGGCATACTCTGCACCAAATTTTCTCGAATGCTCAAACATTTTGTTGGAAAGGTCAGGACCAAGGATACTCTCATACCCTGGGTAATTTTCCACATCCTCTGTGTTGACCATTTGCCCTCCTGGCATTCCCCTTTCCACCATTACAGTCGATAGATTTGCTCGAGATGTATAAACAGCAGCTGTCATTCCAGCTGGACCAGCACCAATTATTACAACATCATAAATTTTTTCTTCACTCACAACATTCACTCCCTAAGGAAAACATAGTCTTTTTATCTTAAGTCTATCGTAAAAAATAATCATAAATAAGTCCACGAAATTGCTCAAAACATCGCCTAATTTCGTTTTCAAGGGTCAAAATCGACGCTGGCGTTGCCAAAAAAAGCTCTGTTAGTCCTTGTTGTTGATTTTTGCTACAGGAGCTCGCTTTCCGCGGGCAACGCTTCAGCCTCCTCGTCCCTGCGGGGTCTTCAGCCGTTGCTTTTCCCGCAGGACTTTGAGATGCTTCGTGGGGGAATCCCACGCACGAAGAAAATGTGTAAGCATTTTCGAGGAGTCTCGCTCCTTTCGCAAAATCAACGCATATCCAAAATAAACATTATATACTAACAGAACCAATAAAAAAGGGCTTGCAAGCTTTTGCTTTACAACCCCTCCTTTGAACACAAAGCTACTCGCTCATGTTCATTATTTACTTCTTATCCATGGTTCATTCTATTTGTTTGTCGTCAATTCTCCAGGCTGAGAATAGATAAACCAATCATCTTCAGGAGTATATCCAACTGCAGCATTTGACAGCTTATCAAGGTAATATTGAGAAATCCAAACATTCTCCCTGTCTAACTGTTCCGTTCTTTCAAACAACTCCCTTGCTTTTGTTTCGTTGCCAGTTTTCCAAGCAACAATTGCCATCTGGTGATAATAAGCAGGCAACTTTCGGAAGTCACTTCCCCGGGAAAGTTTACGGAACCAACGATAGGATCTTTCATACTCTCCTAAAAAGAAGAGGGTTTTGGCAAGGTAATAACAGTGCCAATCCTTCATGGGTCTCAAGTCTTTTAAATTATTCACCCAGATTTGATTGTCTTTATGACCTTCTTTGGCAAGGAGAAGCGTCATATTACATTGGGCAAGGAAGTTTGATTCCTTTATTAACAAATCCTTTAAGATGGATTTGGCTTGCTCCATTTCACCTTGACCCATTAACGATTCCGCCAAATAGGCGTATATATCCCATTCTTTAGGATGTTCGATCAAGTAACCACGCGCTTCTTTTTCCGCCCATTGAAAATTCCCTTTGTTTAAATGATCCACAATGGCTTCAGTAGGAGTAGGTTCACAAGCTTTAAATCCCTCATATAGCACCCCATCTTCATCCAACATCATCAAAAAAGATTCTGCATCTTCAGCGAATTCACCGTCTGGATCCATCTCTAAATATTGTTTTAAGTGTAGTTTCGCTGATTCCAAGTTGCCAATATGTGCCAGATTGTTTGCCATAAAGAAATAAACCTCACTCATGGAGTCATCCATTTCCTTTAGAATTTTATCTAGCCATTGGTTAGCTTGCTCGTATTCCCCTTTATCTGCCAGTACAATTGCCAGTTGGCAGTAAAAAACTGGCTCTTCCGGTTCGATTCGAATGGCGCGCTCTATATGAATAATTGCCTGCTCTAAATGACCGTTTTGATATGCTTCAATACCTTTTTTGTAAAAAAAGGATCCATCCTGAAGAAAAGGAATTACTTTTCCTTTATTTACCTTCGAATTCAATTCACTCATAATAACGCCTCCGATCCCTATAGGTGAAATAATGCAAGGGGAGTAGAAGAATGAAACTGAATTTCTTTTTTCATTGCTCCCAAAAAAACAGCACCTCTAGTAAGAAAGATAATAAATCATATGAGGGCTGATTTCATTTTATGGTATTTATCACACTGCATAACCTATTTTACACCATAAGGTTTTACAATCATACCTTACGACTTGCGAAATGACAATGGATATAGGGGAAATTACTATTTTTTTTGGGGAAATTTCTTTGTAAGGTAGTGTGGATAAGTAGCTGGAAACTCTGTTCAAGAAGATGAAAGAAAGTTGATAAACATCGCCAGTTCAAGAAATTCTGTGCCGGCACGTTACTGAAAATCCATTTCCTATGTAAGTTACCAGAAAAGCGGGAAAGGTGCCTGTAAGATTACTCATCCTTTTGAGACACCCTTCATCAGCTATTCAATTCACAATCTAAATTAACTGCCGTGTCTTTCTGCTAACCGCTTTAATACCTCATCGAGGGGTAGACCCTGTTCCCGCAGCAACACTAGCCAATGGTATAGCAAGTCAGCGCTCTCCCATGTCAGCTCTTCTTTGTCCCGATTTTTTGCGGCAATAATAACTTCTGCCGCTTCCTCTCCCACCTTCTTCAGGATCTTATCTACCCCTTCATTAAACAGATAGGTCGTATAAGCCCCTTCAGGACGCTCCCCATGCCGTTCAGCAATCACTTTCTCCAGTTGATTAATAATAGCAAAACGATCCCCGTTGGAAGCAGGGGGACGGTTCCCCTGCTTCCAAAAACAAGAGTAAGTCCCCTTATGGCAAGCGGGACCACTAGGTTCCACCATTACAACAATGGCATCTTGATCACAGTCTAAGCGCATCTCCACAATTCGCTGTGTATTTCCAGAGGTGGCCCCTTTATGCCACAGTTCTTGCCGCGAACGGCTGAAAAACCACGTTTCTTTCGTTTCCATGCTTTTCTTCAAAGACTCGTCGTTCATATACGCTAACGTAAGGACTTCTTTCGACTGAGCATCCTGAACGATGGCTGGTACGAGCCCCTTTTCATCAAACTTCACATTTTCTAAATTCATCGGATTTCCAGCCCCTTTTCCTTCAAATAGTCCTTTACTTCTGCAACGGAAGTTTCTTTGTAATGAAAGATGGACGCAGCCAGGGCCGCATCTGCTTTCCCTTCCACAAAGATCTCATAGAAATGCTCCTTTGACCCAGCTCCACCAGAAGCAATGACAGGAACAGAAACGGCTTCTGAAACAGCCTTTGTTAAGGAAACATGGAAGCCCGTTTTTTCTCCGTCTTGATCCATGCTCGTCAATAAAATTTCCCCAGCACCTAGAGCCACCGCTTCCTTCACCCATTCAATCACTTCCCGCTCCGTTGGGCGACGACCGCCATGGGTATACACACGCCACGATTCTAACTCCTCATCCCATTTGGCATCGACAGCGACTACTATACATTGGGTTCCAAAAAAGTCTGCTCCTTCACGAATCAGCTCTGGGCGTAACACAGCAGAGGTGTTCATACTCACCTTATCGGCCCCTGCACGAAGAAGCCGTTTCATATCGTCAACGGAGTTAATTCCCCCACCAACAGTAAACGGAATGGCCAATTTCCCTGCCACTTCCTCCACTACTTCTACCATCGTCTCCCGTCCTTCATGGGAAGCGGAAATATCGAGAAACACCAACTCATCGGCCCCTTGCTCATCGTAAAAAGCAGCCAGCTCGACAGGATCTCCTGCATCTCGTAAATCCACAAACTGAATACCCTTAACAACTCGACCTTCTTTTACATCCAAACAAGGAATAATTCGTTTCGTCAGCATCAGGAAGACACCTCCCGCAGCGCTTCTTCCAACGTAAAACGCCCTGTATACAACGCTTTCCCCACAATCGCCCCAGAGATACCCTCCCCAGAACGCCTCGACAGTTCCTGCAAATCAGCAAGCTCCGACACGCCACCAGAAGCGATCACTTCCTTGCCAGTAACCCGACCCAATTCAGCTATGGCCTCCACATTGGGACCACTTAGCATCCCGTCCCGAGCAATATCTGTCATAATAAATGTTTCCGCTCCATAATTGACTAGTTCCCTTGCCAGCTCCTCAGCTTTCACGGATGAGTTTTCCAACCAGCCATGGGTGGCCACGTAGCCGTCCCTTGCATCGATGCCAATGACAATTTTCATGCCACCATAAATCGCCAGCATTTCTTTCACAAATTCCGGGTCCGAAATGGCCGCGCTTCCTAAAATCACTCGCGAAACACCGCCAGAAAGGTACTTCTCCACAGATTCCTTCGTACGAATTCCGCCACCGATCTGAACCTTCCCTTTCCCAGCCAGTTCTTTTGCCGTCTGTACTACTACTTCATGATTCACTGGCTCTCCTTGTTTTGCACCGTCTAAGTCAACCATGTGAATCCATTCTGCTCCCTTTTTGGAAAATTCCTTCGCCATCTCTAATGGAGAATCGCCGTAAACAGTCTCTTTATTATAATCTCCCTGCAGAAGACGAACACAATTACCACCACGAATATCGATTGCCGGGTATACTGTAAAAGTTGCAGCCATTTATCCAACATCTCCCTTCTGCCCTGCAAAGTTCCTAAGCATTTGCATCCCTACTACACTACTTTTTTCCGGATGAAATTGCGTACCCCACACATCACCTTTCCCAACCACCGCTGGCACGACCATGTCTCCATACTCAGACAATGCGATTAACACATCTTCCTCATCCGTTTTTACCACATAGGAATGGACAAAATACACATGGCCGGTCGGGACATCCTGCAACACAGGGTGCTCAGGCTTTTGAAAAACCAGTCGGTTCCAGCCCATATGGGGAACTTTGTAAGACGAGCCGTCTACTGTTTTTCCTGAAAATCGAACAGCCCTTCCAGGTAGAATTCCAAGACCTTTAGTCAGTCCATTTTCTTCACTTTCTTCAAAGAGAAGCTGCATCCCTAGGCAAATGCCCAGCAACTTTCCACCATCCTTCGCCCATTCTTGCAAAAATCCATCTAGTTTTCTCGAACGTAGTTCCTCCATTCCATCACGGAAGGAACCTACACCAGGTAGAATTAGGCTGTCTGCTTTCCTGAGCTCCGTGGGATCCTCGGAGACGAAGGATTCACAGCCAATCCGTTCCAATCCTTTGGTTACACTATGCAGGTTTCCCATACCATAATCTATAATACCGATCATCCTAAGCTCCCTTTCGTCGACGGAACCCCTTTTACTCGTGGGTCCAATTGTGTTGCCTCGTCCAATGCCCTGCCCAATGCCTTGAATATAGCTTCAATGATGTGGTGCGTGTTTGTTCCATAATGAACGATCACATGTAAATTCATACGAGCCTCCAACGCCAATTTCCACAAAAATTCATGAACTAGCTCCGTATCAAAGGTCCCTACCTTTTGCGCCGGTAGTTCCCCGCGAAATTCTAAATGAGGTCGGTTACTTAAGTCCACTACCACCTGGGCTAAGGCATCATCCATTGGAACGAAGGCGTTGCCGTAACGGCGGATTCCCTTTTTATCTCCAAGAGCATTTTTCAATGCCTCTCCTAAAACAATACCAATGTCTTCTGTCGTGTGATGGTCGTCAATTTCCACATCCCCATTTGCTGTAATGACTGCATCAAACAAGCCATGTTTCGTAAATAGGTCCAGCATGTGGGACATGAATGGTACATTCGTATCGATGGTCCCGTCACCGCTCCCGTCAATAGTAAAAGAGATTTCTATGCTAGTTTCCTTTGTTTGTCGTTTGATTGTTGCTTGTCTTTTTGTCATGTCAGGTATCCTTTCTGGACTTTTTTATATGGGGTGTTGATTTCATGAATTATTATTGCAGGGCTATCTACCCGTTTTTGCTTTTCTTCCTCAATTTTGCGCTCATTGAACCGCTCTATCTACTCGTTTTTTGCTTTTTTTTCTTCAATTTCACGTTCATTGAAC
>JAJOJL010000149.1 GCA_021208645.1 Bacillus sp. (in: firmicutes)
GTTGTTAAATTTAAAATTAAGTAAAAGTTATTTTTTTCAATTTTTTCAGCATTTTCTTTATTCCCCAATATTCATTTTAATAGTAAGCGAGAAACCGCTTTCAAATATGAGGGAATTACCTCCTTTTCTCATCCTTTAATTATAGACTTAGAGCATCTGATATTCCCTGTATAAACTAAAGGTTGTCTTGAAAAAATTATATCCTTTTCATTCACTAAATTTTATTAGATAATAGTAGGTTAGTTAAGGTAAGAAATTAAGCTAAGAAAGCAGATTCAATATAGCAAACTTTGTTCATAATCACTAACATTTTTTTCAAAGCTTCTTAAATAAAAACGGTAGCAGAGGGACAAATAATACTGTTACCATAGTTATTTATAAGCGTGCACAATTTATTTTTTTACATAAAGAATTCGAAGGAGTGATTTTTCATGAAAGACTGGTGGAAGGAAAGTGTCGTTTATCAAATATACCCACGGAGCTTTAAAGACAGTAATGGAGATGGTGTTGGGGATATTCAAGGAATCATAGAGAAACTAGATTACTTACATAAGCTTGGCATCGATGTGATATGGCTGTCCCCTGTTTATGACTCACCAAACGATGATAATGGCTATGATATTAGGCACTATCAAGATATTATGGAAGAGTTTGGGACGATGGACGATTTTGATGAAATGCTCAAGGAAGCCCATAAACGGGATATAAAAATTATGATGGACTTGGTTGTTAACCATACATCTGACGAGCATCAATGGTTTGAGGAGTCTCGTTCTTCCAAGGATAACCCTTATCGAGACTATTATATTTGGAAGCCAGGTAAAGACGGAAAGCTGCCAACGAATTGGGGGGCGGCATTTGGAGGCAGTGCTTGGGAGTACGATGAGAAAACAGATGAATATTATTTGCATTTGTTCAGTAAAAAACAGCCTGATTTAAATTGGGAAAACCCGAAACTGCGGGAAGAAATCTATAAGATGATGAGGTATTGGCTTGATAAGGGTGTTGACGGTTTCCGCATGGACGTTATCAACTTTATCTCGAAAGACCAACGATATCCTGACGGTGAAGTAATGGATACGGGGTACGGGGATGGCAGTCCTTTCTATATGAATGGTCCCCGTATTCATGAATTTTTGCAGGAAATGAACCGTGAAGTACTATCTCGCTATAATACAATTACCGTAGGTGAAATGCCAGGTGCTACTATTGATCAAGGGAAACTGTATACGGGTAAAGACTGCAATGAACTACATATGGTTTTCCACTTCGAACATGTGGATGTAGGTAGTGGGAAATACGGAAAGTGGACAAATCGTCCTTGGAAGTTGACGGAACTTAAGACAATTTTCTCCCGTTGGCAAGAAGGGCTGGAGGATGATGGTTGGAATAGCTTGTACTGGAGTAATCATGACCAGCCAAGGGCCATCTCTAGATTTGGGAATGACAATGAGGAGTACCGTGTTATTTCTGGAAAAATGCTAGCTACCTGTCTCCACATGCTAAAGGGTACTCCATACATCTATCAAGGGGAAGAAATAGGCATGACCAATGTGGAATTTCAGTCTGTTGAAGATTATCGTGATATTGAAACGTTAAATGCTTACAAAGACTATACGGAGGCAAACTTGTTAACTCATGAAGAGATAATGGAAGGTATTCATAAGCGGGGGAGGGACAATGCCAGAACTCCTGTACAATGGTCTGGTGATGCCCACGGAGGCTTTACTGAGGGAGAGCCATGGATTCCTGTTAATCCTAATTATCCTGAGATAAACGCTGAAAAGGTCTTAGAGGATAAGAAATCCATCTTTTATTATTATCAAAACTTAATTGAACTGAGGAAAGAACATCCAGTCATTGTATATGGAAAATATGAATTGCTCATGAAGGAAGATGAGCAGATTTATGCTTATACAAGGTCGTGGGAAGGTCAAAAACTACTGGTTATTTGCAGTTTCACAGATGATAAAGCTGTTTTCCAAGCTCCTCAAGAGCTACAATACAGCCATAAAAAATTAGTGATCTCCAATTATGATGTGGAAGAAAAAGAAGATATATCGAAATTAACATTAAAGCCTTATGAAGCGCGAGTTTATCTTTTAGAAAAATAATCTTAGCCTTTTTAAAATAACCCCATCTCCGTTAGCGAAGGTGGGGTTATATCGTTTGAAGGCGAGTGAAAAAATTATTTTTTTCGCCATAAATCAAACGATAAAAATTGTTGTATAATTAATCAAAATCTAAGAACGCAGGGGGTCAACAATATGAAAAAGCTAGTTGGTTTTTTCGTCTTCTTTTTAGCTATTTTCCCTGTTTTTCACAATCAGTACGATCAGGTTTTTGCTACGAATGACTTTACTGGACCATTGGAAATTGGTTTTGTTCCCCAAGATACATTTGTTGACCCTGAAAAATCCATCGTGTACATGACAAGGCAATCAAGTAACGTGTTATACGCCATTAACTATGAAACTGGGATCATAAACACCCTCACATTGCCTTACCCTGCTGGGAAATTGGATTGGTACGGAGGGAAACTGTATGTTACTCAGCATAAAATGCCTCACACAAACAGTACGACAGTTCCGTTAATTGGTGCCATTGCAGAGGTAGGTGCTGTACAGTTCCAATTAATTGATGTATTTGATATTCATACAGACCCTTATGACATTACGATTGATAAACATGGTTTTCTCTATGTTACGCCAGGGTCAGGACAATGGCAGCATATGAAAGTTTACTCCCTGTATGACAAAACAGAAATTACAAATGGCCACACAGCACATATGAGGCAGCGTTCCCCTATTCATTATAATGAGGTTACAAGTAAAGTATATACAATCACATCCGATGTGAGTCCTCGAAATGTAACAGCTTTTGACATCGATCAAGGGAAGTTGACTGGAAAATATAACTCACCTTACCATGGCCAATTTAAACTAACACCTAATGCCAAAATCAGTCCTGATGGCAGGTTTATGTATAATTTTAACGGAGTAATCTTCCGACTAGCACCACAACGTCCGAATGATCTCATCTATCACTTTTCATTAGGGGAAGTGTTTCGTGACTTTAGTTTCAGCTTGGAGGATGACTTAACTTTTGCTGCTAGCCGTGATGGGGGAGTAGACGTATTTATTTATGATACAGACTTTTACTTGTATACGATTAAAGAAGAAGTTCTCGTTCATAAACTGCAATTTAACGAAGGTTTAATCATGGTTTACACGGAAAACGGAAAGCATTTTATAGAGTATCTAGAGGATTACGGGCCAGACCCCTTAGCCTTTGTGGAAGGTTATTATTTTCAAATGGAAGATGATGGTGAAATGGGGCTATATGATTTTTACGACGGTGTTACAAGTATTCCAAGGGATACGTTATTGGCACTAGTCTTTAATCAAATCATTTTTCTTGAAGATGAGGACCATATCATATTAACAGGGCCAAATGGACTAGTTCCCGTTGAGGTGGATGACGAAGAAGGTTTGTTATTTATTGAACCAGCTAACTTAACGGCGAACACAGATTATATATTAACAATTGGTAAAGATTCAATTTCTGACTTCTTTGGAAATGTAATGAGTGAAGATCTGGTCATTCATTTCACAACCGAAATACCTGCCGTTTCTAACGTGGAGCTTCGTCCCTCTGCATTTGACAAGATTACTGTCCAATGGTTGCCTGTTGCTGGCGTAGACGGCTATGAGATTTTTCGAGCAACGGCTAGTGATGGTCCTTTTCGTCGAGTAGCAACAGTCTCCAATGGCAATGCCGTAAGCCATGTGAATGGCAGCTTAGATACGGGAACCACTTATTACTATCAAGTGAGGGCATTTAGGAACATTCATGGAAAAAAAAGTATACGGCCAGTTCTCGCCAATTGTAAGTGCGAAAACAAGGTTAGGTAAGACAGACGCTGTTCAGGCAAAACCAAGTGATTTTAATAAAATTACGGTTAGTTGGTCAAGAGTAGCAGGTGCAACTGGCTATGAAATATACCGCTCTGGTTCAAGAAGTGGTACTTATAGCAGGGTCAGGACAGTCACGTCCGGTAGCACGTTAAGCTTCGTAAATGGAAGTTTGGACACTGGGAAAACGTATTATTATAAGGTCAGGGCATTTCGTGAGGTAAATGGAGTAAAAATTTATGGCCCATACTCTTCAATTGTTCACGGAAAACCTGTTTTAGACAAAACAATTTCCGTGAAAGGTTCATCAGCAGATTTTAATAAAATAAATATTAGTTGGGCTAGAACAAGTGGTGCGAACGGCTATGAGGTGTATCGGTCTACCTCGAAAAGCGGTACGTACAGCCGAGTCAGGACAATTACAAATGGCAGTACATTAAGTTTTGAAAATGGCAACCTGGAAACGGAAAGAACTTATTACTATAAGGTTCGTGCCTATCGTAATGTAAATGATAAAAAAGTATTTGGCCCATTCTCCAGTACCATAAATGTCAAAGCTATACTTGCAAGACCAGGCAATGTGAAGGGGCAACGAGTATCGGCAAGTTCAATGGAACTTAGTTGGTCCAGGGTCAATGGAGCTAATGGGTATGAAATTTTTCGTGCTACTTCCAGTACTGGTTCATATAGTAGAGTGGGTAGGGTAACAAATGGAAGCACCGTTAAGTATGTGGATAAAGGATTGATGAAAGGGAGAACGTTTTACTACAAGGTGCGCGCTTATCGGGATGTGAATGGGAAAAGAGTTTTTAGTACGTATTCTTCTGTGTTCACCTATCGAGTTCCATAAGTGAATTTAAAATGAAGCAGCAAACCTCTAGCAAATTCGTTAAAGGTGCCATCAACAATTTGAATTTTTTCTGCTTCCATACAGTCTTTTTGCATAGTTTTAGTGCATTTCCCTAAAACTAACGCTGAGGTGATAACCGTGAGCAGAGGAATCATAACAGCATTGGTTGCAATAGGCGTAGCACAGTTTTTGAAAATCCCTTTAAAACAGCGAAAAACAAAAGAATGGAAGTGGGAAACATTTTTTCAGTCAGGTGGAATGCCCAGTTCTCATTCTGCCGGGGTTGCCTCTTTGGCGACATACATAGGTCTAAAAATTGGCGGGAAAACCTTGGATTTTGCTTTAGCTGTCATTTTTGGCTTAATTGTCATGTACGATGCCCAAGGGGTGCGGAGAAATGCAGGTGAAACGGCAATGAAAGTCAATGAGTTGGAAGCCAAGGTGGAAAAGTTGGCAGGGGAGCAAACAGGAAGCTACCATGAACGGAAGGAAAGACATTTGAAGGAAGAGCTTGGTCATCAGCCTGAGGAAGTGGCCGCTGGCGCCTTATTAGGTGCCGTAATTGGTACAGTGAGTTATTTGTTTGGGAAAAATAAAGCTTTCGGTTTGGATAAATAAAGCATTTTTAATCTCTAATTAAGCTACTGTCGCAGGATATAAATCCCCTGTGACAGTAGCTTTTTATCGTTGAATGGGCCGGCAATTACCTAATTCACCCGAAATAGTTTACTAGAAATTCACGAAAAAATGTATAAAAACTATAAAACTGGTAATTGCTTATGGATAAGCAGTTACTATTTTTTACGCAGTCTGAAACCAAGAGAGGAGTAGAGTAAGGTGAAAAAATGGATACTTATTAGCCTAGCTTTCATTATCATTGGGACTGCTGCCACTGTCTTTGCCAATGAGTATGAACAGTTAAAATACAATTATGAAATAGTTCAAAGTGAATTTGAACTAATGCAGGGTGAATATGAACAAATCAAAGACATCTATAATCTAGTACAATCAGAAAACACACTTAAACTTTCAGAAAATAAAACATTGCAACAACAAATGAACGAACTAATCATAATTCGTGAGCAGGAAAAGGAACAGTTCAAAGAAGCTATTGAGATGGAGAGACTTGTTACTTTTGTGGAGTCAAAACCTGAAGATGAAGAGGTTCCTGGGTTAGTGTTATGGGAAAATGCCAATGAAATCGCTGATTATTTCTACGAAGATAGTGATGGTAGATTTGACAGGGATTGGGGCTTATTTTTAGCCATGGAAGCAATGCAAAAGGAAATTGACCCCTTTATTGTCTATGAATTATTACGAGTGGAAACAGGTGGGCAGTTTGACCCGGAAGTAGTTGGTCCCCAAACAAGATATGGACATGCCTATGGTTTAGCTCAATTTATGCATAATACTAGTCCTTGGATTGCGGAGATGGCCAATCTACCTGAGTACGACCATGATATGTTGTTTGATCCCTTATATTCGATACAATTGGCTGTTACTTACTTGGACTTCTTATATAGCCAATATGGCGATTGGGATCACGCCTTAACAGCTTACCACCGGGGAATTTATGGTATGCAAAGATACAAAGCAGAAAACGGCCACGCCAGAAGCTGGTATGCGGCAGAGATTCAAGAGAAAGCCCAAGGGAACAGAAATTTAGTAGCAACAAATTAAAGAATGAGGCATCGGTTTACCGGTGCCTCTTCTCCTTTTGATCAGCAAAGGGGCTTCAAACTAAAATAATCTAATGCTTCGTTAACCTCGTGGATATTGTAGTTTTGTTTCTCCAAGAAAAAAGAGATTACTAGATCAAGGGTGTCACTATCCGATAGGGAATAGCCTGCAGAGTCCAGCAACTTTACTGTTTGTTTCTTGGATAATTCAAGGGCTAATGCTAAAGCAACAATCGTTGACTTTTTTGGTTTGTACTCATCCTTGGACCGAATTTTTGAGAAATGCTTTCGATCTATCCCAGCTTTTCTATATACTTCAGCGTCTGTACAGCCTTTTTCATCAATGAACTGAAACAATACCTCTTTAAGGGTAGGCTGACGTTTTTGCTCTATAAAATTTTCTATTTCCGATGGTGATAATTCGTAGAGATCCTGCTGAATATATTTTGTGCTAAGGTTTTCCAGTATAAGTGGTTGCCTGTTTAACTGAATGTAATCCTCAAGTTCCTTCAATAATTCTTTATCAAGTATGGTCATTCCCTTTCCCCCTTAAATGTCGCCTGTGAGGCGACCATCTCCTCTACTCGTTCACTTACTATTATAGTATCAAGTGAAGGGAAGGATGAGAAGTATGAATAACAATTTAACGGAAATTATTTTTTTTATTGGACAGAAGTGGGTCGATGGCGGGGCTGGAACAAGATACAATTGGTGGGTTTAACGGCTTTATTGAACAACAGTGTGAATTAGAAGGGGAGACTCGTCTAACTACCGTGTTGTTTGATGATCAATATGAATTACTATGGGATGGGGTGAATGCAACGGAAGTAAAACTGACCAAGAAAGAATATTATGTGAGGGGTTGTACTGCATTATTAGATTCCATAGGGAAAACGATCATTGATGTGGGTTTGCGTCTTTCCAAAGTAAAGGAAGAAGAACGCCCTGGGAATGTCATTTTTGTGATTACTACCGATGGAATGGAGAATGCCAGCAGGGAATTCACGTATGAAAAAGTAAAAGAACTGATTAAACATCAGCAAGAAAAATATAATTGGGAATTTATTTTTATGGGTGCCAATATTGATGTGGCCAAGGAAGCGGATGATCTTGGGATTTCTATGGATAACGCCTTTGTTTTTGAAGCGTCAGAACAGGGTGTAAATGTAATGTACGATCAGGTTTACGCGTCAGTAAAAGAAAAAAGGGAAAAGAGAAGGTAGTCTTAGTCGAATGAGGGAAGTATGGAGTGTGTGTAGTGGTAGAGAAGCCATTAGACACACTCTTTCCTTTTCTACTGGTAGAACTATAGGTTGAGTAAGTGTTGCTTGTGTCGGTGGCGTTACGTTTCTCCCTTAAATAAATCCAGCGGAATTGTTTTTTTTAATGAATAATCGGTAAAATCCTTGTAAAGGGAGGGAATACCTTTGAAATCAAAACTTTCTATTCCGGAGTTGGCTCAACAGCTGATAGAGGATAAAAAAAACAAAGGCTTTAGCTTGAAAGATAACCGAAATGTTCAAGAACTAGTCAGTGGAGCCATCGACTATTATGATCTAAACTCTAAGGAAGTCATAGAACATACAGGAGAGAAGCAAATTAAAACGTTGTATGTAGCCTCTATTGCCGAAGAAAATATGCTGACTCGGTTTGTTCAGGCTCTATCAGGGAATGACGATACTATAGAAGCTATTTACAACGGACAGATCGTAAGAAAGCATTAAAACAGGTGTTTTACTGTAGTTCAGGGCGTTCACTCTTCAGCTTTTGATAAGCATTAATAAAGCTTTCGGCTTCTTCCTTAATATAGTAGGTGCGCACGCCACGACTGGTGTGTAAATAAATATAGCCGATAGCACCTTCTTCTTCCTTTTTTCGGTAAGAAATATCAAAAATAGTGGTGATTGGGTAGTAGTCCTCTTTCACCGTAATTTTATCTTCATAAAGTTTCATCTCATAATTTACTTCTACAAACTTTTTATCAATGGGACTAACTTCTTGGTGTATTTCTACACATGGTTGAACGGCTAGAAGTTTCATTTATTAAACAACTCCTTACATGTTTTTCATGTGAAAAAATTCGGTGCATGAAGATACAGCATAAGTCTATATTAAAAGTATAGGCCGTAATAAGCAAATGTTGGGCTGCCTTGGATTTCTCCTTTGCCTCTCATCATGAAATATATTATTGTAGAAGGATAGACAAGTTAAATTTAATAATCCGCGGAGTGGAGTGAACGAATACAATGAAATTTACTAAAGGGATTCCTAACATGGTAACCTTAGCGAACTTATATTGTGGTTTTTTATCCATTGGTTTTGCAGCTGATGGTCAATATAACAATGCTGCTATCCTCATTTTAATTGGAATGATGCTTGACAGTATGGACGGAAGGCTTGCAAGAATGCTTAACGCTGATAGTACATTAGGGAAAGAATTAGATTCTTTGGCAGACATAGTCACCTTTGGTGTTGCCCCATCCTTTTTAGTGTATTATACATATTTTTTCCAATTTGGGTTGCTAGGGTTTGCAGTAGCAGGGTTGTTCCCACTTTTCGGTGCGTATCGTTTGGCGCGCTTTAATGTTACACCAACAAAATCCTCTATGAACTATTTCACTGGTGTTCCCATTACTGCTGCAGGTGGAATATTGGCCTTACTTACTTTATTCGGGAATACCATTCCGGAGATCGTAACGACAGTAATCTTCACAGCACTCTGCTTTTTAATGGTTAGTAAAATTAAAATTCCAAGTTTAAAAGAAGTTCCTTTGCCGAAGTATGGTACGATTATTACCATTTTTCTTGGTGCCTTACTTGTTGTCATTTATAACGGATCGTACAATCAGTTTCCTTATTTAATTTATATTGCTACCCCACTTTATATTGCCTTTTTAGCCTACCGGTTTGTAAAAGGGAAAAAGCGTAGGAAATTGGCGAGGGAAATGGCATTGGCACAATCTTTAAAGGAGAAGGAAGATAATTAATTTACACAAAGAAGGCTCAGGTTAGAAGCCTTCTTTTTTTGAGGGCAAAATGAAGAATTATTACCTTCGAATCATGTCTGTTGTAGTCAGAATGTAAGAAGGTTTATAATGATATTCTAATAATGTCGAATTATGGAGGGAACAATGACACAAAAAGGTTTATGGACAAGTTTGATAATAGTAATATTTTTCCTTGTTCTAGTTGTCTTGCCTCTTAACATATTCTTAACGATTGTGTTTATGGCAATCAGTATCCTGTTAACCATACTTCTCGGTATTGAAAAAGATCGCCTTGTAAGTGAAAACAACCTGCTTGTGGAAAAAAACTTAATTCTGCAAAAGGATCTAAAGCAGCTAAAGACGAGCAAGGAAGATTTGTTGCAAGTTATTCACTCATTAGATGGTGGTGTTTTTTCTTTTTTTAGTTGAGGAAAGAAAGCTATATGTCTCAGAAGGTATCGAAAGAATCTACGGATACAGCCGCCACGAGTTTGAAGAGAATCCAGACATAATCAAGGAAGTTATACATGAGGAAGATAACATTTATTTGATGAAAAATTAAAGCTAATAAAGCTGGGAGAAAAGTTAAAGTTCCAGTACAGAATACGGCAGAAAAATAGTGCGGAACGATGGATTGAGGTTGCAGCTACTCCGATAATGGCACCTGACGGAAGCATTCATAAAATCATTGGTGATGCGGCGGATATAACGAACCAAAAGAGATTGGAAGAAACGCTGAAACAACTTGCTTTTTACGATGAATTAACAGACTTACCTAACCGAAAGCATTTATATAAGCATTTAAAAAAGGCGATAGCTAGGAATAAGCGGCACGGTCATGAGCTAGGCGTTTTATTTATGGATTTAGATGGCTTTAAAAAAAGTGAACGATACGCTAGGGCACGAAAGTGGTGATCAACTCCTCGTGGAAGTAGGTCAAAGGCTAGAAACTAGCGTTCGTGAAGAAGATTTAATAGGACGTCTAGGTGGCGATGAATTTGTCGTTGTATTTGATGAGACCTCTAGTGAAGAGGTAAAAGAAATAACGGAACGGCTCATTACCCTATTAAAAGAGCCATATTCTATTAACGGAGAGAATGTAAAGATTACTCCCAGTGTTGGAATAAGTATGTATCCAAGGGATGGAGACACGCTCGAGGAATTGATAAAAAATGCTGATAAAGCCATGTACCACGCCAAAAGTAAGGGGAAGGGCTTGTACTATTTTTACCGGGACGATTTAGACGAAGGGGCACAAAAGAAGTTCCCTATGTTTGAAAAGATTATGGCGTCTGTTTCCAGAATGAAAAACAGAGGGTAATCCTTCTTAAGGAGGCCCCTCT
>JAJOJL010000137.1 GCA_021208645.1 Bacillus sp. (in: firmicutes)
TGTGATCACAACAAAGCCTCAGGTGGCGAACCGGAGATTTTTGGCTATCAATTAAAAACTGTTTTATCTGGATCCATGGAACCGGAATTTAAAACAGGATCGGTTATTGCAGTGATACCTGGAGGAGATATGACAAGGTTCCGGGAAGGCGATATTATTACGTTTATGGAAAGGGACAGTATTCTAATTACTCACCGTGTAATGGAAGTTGTCCATAGTGGTGACCACGTAATGTATCGAACGAAAGGAGATAATAATGCTGCTGCAGATAGTGACATGGTTCTCTCAGAAAATGTAGTCGCCCAATATACTGGTTTTACCATTCCGTATTTAGGGTACTTAGCAAGCTTTGCCCAGTCCAAAGAAGGTAGCGCATTACTATTAATTGTACCAGGAATCTTTCTACTCGTTTATGCTGGTGTAACTATTTGGCAAGCAGTTTCACAACTAGAACGAAATAATCGAAAATCAAATGAAGTGAATCCAACAGAGAAGGTATCAGAACTATGATGTGCATATACCTTAACTGTATTGAAGGAAGGTGATGCAATGCTAGGGAAGGTAAAATGGATGTATTTGATTATATCGGGAATGGCACTGACTCTTCTCTTAGTTTTAAGTGTTCAACACAGCACTAAAACCTTTGCAGATAATAACCCGGTCAATATAACTACAACCCCAGGTAGTGTATTATTCGATGTAAACAATATGAAGCCAGGGGATTGGGCAGAAAGGCAGTTGATGATACAAAACAGGGGGGGAGCTGATTTTTCATACTTTATGGAAGTAGAAAAAAAGTTAGGTTCTCAATTACTCTATGAAGGATTAATTTTAAAAATGGAGTCAGTTAATGGGTTGATATATGAAGGGAAATTAAGTGAATTCCATGGATTTGACCCGCGTCCCTTAAAAGCACTCCACGAAGAAGGACTGACATTGACGGTCATGTTCCCCTCGCATCTTGGCAATGAATACCAAGGTCTTGAAGTGGAAGTTGAATTTAGCTTCGTTGCTGATGTGAAAGAAGTAGGTGGAGTGGAAGAAGACGCAGACGCAGATTCGCAGCAACCTATTGATAAGGAAACTTTGGATAAGGATAGGCAAGATGATCACATCCTTCCACAAACAGCTTCTAATTCTTACAACTTTATAATAGGTGGAATTGCCCTAATTATTATAGGAACATTCACTTATATGTTTTACCGAAAAAAAAGCAATGTCAGAACTGAACTAGATATCTGATTAAATTAACTCCTCTCACTTAATTATATATTTAAAGTGTTTTTCACTTGATTTCCTTCTGTGGGATCAAGTGATTTTTTTGTGCGTTTGTAACAGCTGAAATTAGGGGAGAGTTTTCAACACATATAATATAGAAGAAACTCGTCAAAACTTATAAGATACCTTGCAGATTGCTATTGCTTTTCTTTAAGATGTCAATGACTTAAAGAGTCTGTCAATACACTTATGCCTTTACAACCACCGCAATGGATGGAATCTATAAATATATAGTTGATTTCCGGTTTAGGAACACCCATGGGGTGGGCAATTCTTCAATAAAGGAAGTTTAAATATTTTTAAAATATACTAGTGAAGATATGCTTAGTTCAGATTTACTAGATATTATAGATTGTAAATTTTACTTTCCCCTTAAAATCATTGATAAATTGATAAAAAAATATCTTTATTGTCATTTAATTTTAAAATATTCTAAAAGTTTATTGAAGTTAAATATGTTTCTGCTATAATGAAATTACAGCATTGTAAATAGCTAGAATTAATTGAAATAGACTAGTAGTTATGGGGAAACTTGGGTATAGATGAAAATTTAGCCAGTCGGTATTATTAAATTTGTAATTAGTCTTTTTATCTCTCCTTTTAACTCCTTTCTTCATATTATAGAAACTTCGCAATCTTTCTATTGAAAGTAGCTTCGATTGATAATTCTGATTTTTCAGAACGGTGATAGTCTAATAGCTATTTCAATTTACTGCTGGATGTTTTTATGCATTATGAAATGTATAGAAGAGAGAAAGATACGGCCTAATACTAGGGGGAATAGGTATGAAACTTTATGTATCCGTTGACATGGAAGGTATTACTGGTTTAGTAGATGATACCTTCGTCGATTCCGCAAAGAGAAATTATTATCGCGGACAAAAGATCATGACAGCGGAAGTGAATCATGTCATTGAGGCAGCCATCCAGGCTGGCTGGAGTGATGTTGTAGTGAACGACAGTCACTCTAAAATGAATAATTTATTAATAGAAGAAATACATAAAGAAGCGAAATTAATTTCAGGAGACGTGAAGCCATTCTCGATGGTGCAAGGGCTGAAGGAAGGATATTCCGGCGCGATTTTCCTTGGATACCATTCCCGTGCTGGTGCTCCTGGTGTGATGAGTCATTCCATGATTTTGGGCGTCAGAAGAATGTATATCAATGAACAGGAAGTAGGGGAGATGGCCTTAAATGCCTATGTAGCAGGCTATTATGGTGTTCCAGTTTTAATGATAGCAGGCGATGATGAAGCGGCGAAAGAAGCGGAAGAATTGATCCCTAATGTAACAACAGCAATTGTGAAGGAACAGCAATCCCGCTCGGCTGCCCTATGCCTTACGCCAGCAAAAACAGAGGAGTTGCTAAGGGAGAAAACGCTGGAGGCTTTGGACAATAACAAGTTAGTAAAACCACTTCTGCCGCCGGAAAATCCCTTGCTCCGCATTGAATTTACGAACTATGGACAAGCCGAGTGGGCAGGGTTATTGCCCGGGGCAGAAATAGAAGAAGGTACTACGATTGTACGGTTTCAGGCAAAGAATATGCTCGAAGCCTATCAAGCAATGATAGTCATGACCGAATTGGCTATGAAAACAACATTCAGTTAGGAGGTAGCTTTCTTTGCTAAACTATATACTTAAACGGTTTTTGTGGATGATCTTAACTGTATGGATTGTCATAACGTTAACGTTTGTCTTAATGCATTCCATACCAGGTGATCCCCTCGACATAGGAGATATTGGGGGATCAACGGCAGCAAAAGAAAATCTTAGGGCGTATTATAATTTAGATCAACCATTAGCTGTCCAATATGTTACGTACATAAAAAATATAATTACGTTGGACTTTGGTCCATCCATGACCAGTAGGTCCAGTACTGTCAACGATATGATTACAAGTGGCTTTCCCGCATCCTTAACGTTAGGGATTTCCAGTTTAATCTTCTCAGTTCTATCAGGGGTTGTGTTAGGGGTAGTCGCGGCATTAAGACATAATAAATTAATTGATCATATTACAATGGTCATTGCCGTATTAGGTATATCCATTCCTAACTTTATCCAATCCATGCTGTTTATTAATTATATTGGGGCGAATTTCGACTTTTTCCCAGTCGCTAGGTGGGGTACGTGGAGACATGTAATTTTACCGGCCCTTGCCTTATCTTCCGGTCCAATGGCCATCATTGCACGTCTCACCCGATCGAATATGTTGGAAGTTTTAACCCAGGATTATATCCGTACTGCTAAGGCGAAAGGATTATCTGCCCAAAAAATTGTCGTAAAACATGCATTAAGGAATGCCTTGCTGCCAGTAGTTACAATTATGGGAGCATTGACAGCTGCTGTATTAACGGGAAGTTTCGTTATTGAGAGGGTATTTGCCATACCGGGTATCGGTCAGTATTTCGTGAACAGTATCAGTAACCGAGACTATCCAATGATAATGGCAACAACGGTAATATATAGTACGATTTTAGTTTTCATGATGTTCGTCGTCGATATTTTATATGGGATTATTGACCCGAGAATTAAATTACACAAGAAGGAGGGCTAACATGGGAGCAACAGAGAAAAAAAACAGATAGAGTCCCTGATGAGTTATTTGTCCCCCTCAATAAAGAATCGGGTCAAATGGAATCAATCGTCAGGCCAAGCGTAGGATTTTGGAAGGATGCTTGGCGACGCTTGTTAAAAAATAAACTGGCAACCGCCGGTTTGGTTACCATTGTACTTCTTACAATTATGGCAATCATCGGGCCGATGCTTACCCCTTACACCTATTCGGGACAAGTATTAAGCAATCAAAACCAGCCGCCATCAGCGGCCCATTGGTTTGGAACGGATAACTTAGGAAGAGATATGTTCACCCGTACGTGGTACGGTGCAAGAATTTCCTTGTTTATTGGATTTTCTGCAGCTCTAATAGAATTCATTATTGGTGTCATTTATGGTGGAATCTCCGGTTACAAAGGAGGACGCACCGATAATATTATGATGAGAATAATTGATGTGTTATACGGTCTTCCGTACTTACTTGTTGTTATTCTCCTTATGGTTGTAATGGGACCAGGCTTATTTACCATTATCATAGCCCTTACCCTTACCGGTTGGATTGGCATGGCGCGTATTGTGCGGGGACAAGTTTTGCAACTTAAAACAAATGAGTTTGTCTTAGCGTCTAAAGTGTTAGGTGCCAGTACCGCCCGAATAATTCGAAAGCATTTGCTCCCTAATACAATGGGTCCAGTTATCGTATCCATGACGTTAACTGTTCCAGGTGCCATATTTGCAGAAGCCTTTTTAAGCTTTTTGGGTTTAGGTGTATCTGCACCTGTTGCCAGTTGGGGTTCCATGGCCAATGATGCCTTAGGTGTATTAAACACTGGTCATTGGTGGCGACTATTCTTTCCTGCGTTTTTCATCTCTTTAACAATGCTTGCTTTTAACGTGTTTGGAGATGGCTTAAGAGACGCCTTGGATCCGAAGTTGAGGAGGTAGTAAGATGACAGAAAAATTACTAGAAGTTAACGATCTTGCCGTTTCCTTTACCACACATGGGGGAGAGGTTCAGGCTGTTAGAGGAGTGACCTTTCATGTTAAGAAGAGTGAAACGGTTGCCATTGTGGGAGAATCGGGGTGCGGGAAAAGTGTTACGGCACAAAGTATTATGCGCCTGATTCCTGAACCCCCAGGGAAAATTAAACAAGGGAAAATTTTATTAAAGGGAGTGGATCTCGCCTCCTTTTCAGAAAAACAAATGAGAAAAATCCGCGGTAATGAAATTGGTATGATCTTTCAAGACCCTATGACTAGCTTAAATCCAACATTAACTGTTGGTGATCAAATTACAGAAGGCCTCCTTACTCATGAGTCGTTAACGAAAACGGAAGCGGATGAAGTCGCCATTAATATTCTTAAGCTCGTTGGGATTGCCAATCCAAAAGAACGCTTAAAGCAGTACCCTCATCAATTCAGTGGTGGAATGCGGCAAGGATAATGATTGCCATGGCTCTCGTCTGTAATCCTTCTTTACTAATTGCTGACGAACCAACAACCGCTCTTGATGTAACAATACAGGCACAAATTATTGAACTATTTAAAGAAATTCAAGTGAAAACGGGAGTCGCCATCATAATCATCACTCACGATTTAGGGGTAGTAGCACAAATAGCTGACCGGATCAATGTTATGTATGCAGGAGAAATTGTAGAATCAGGTACAGTAAAGGAAATTTTCCATAATCCACAGCATCCGTATACAAATGGTCTACTTGCATCCGTTCCTCGCTTAGATGGGGACAAGGCAAAACAGTTAATCCCAATATTCGGATCACCACCGGACTTATTTTCACCGCCACCAGGCTGTGCCTTTGCCCAACGCTGTGAATATGCCATGGAAGTGTGTAAAACGTATGCACCACCAATGACACAATTAACGGAAAATCATCACACAGCCTGCTGGCTTCAGGATGACAGAGCCAAGGAGTTACGTAGACCGAGAATCCGAATTAACGGCCAGTCGTCCAACAAATAATTGGTAGAGCGTATAAAAAAACAACTGGTTAATGGCCTCGTTCTTTGTTGAGTTTGACTGCTTCGTTCAATACTTCGAATCAGTTCAAAAAGCTAAATTACTGATCGTTTTGAATTGATTCTTTTAAGGAGGTGATAGGATACTACACTGATAAAGTGGCAATCTATATTCCTAATTAAAACAAAGGGGGAAGAATGAATGAAATTACGTAACTGTAAATGGTTTCTCATGCTTAGTTTACTGCTTGTTATTGCGCTTTTAGCTGTTGGCTGTTCTTCTGATGACGGTGCATCTGGAGATGGTGAAGAGAAGCGGTTAGTTCTTAATAACGGGGGAGAGCCTACATCCCTTGATCCGCCGATTGGAAACGATGCTCGCTCGTACGATATTTTAAACAATATTATGGAAGGTTTGACTCGCCTAGATAAGGATGAGCCAGTTCCAGTTCCTGCAATGGCCGAAAGATGGGACATTTCCGATGATGGCTATGTGTATACGTTCTATATACGTGAGGATGCAACATGGAGCAATGGTGAACCAGTAACGGCCCATGACTTTGAATATTCTTTCAAGCGACTAGCTAACCCAGAAACAGCTTCCCCAGCAGCACACCATTCTTACTGGATTGCTGGTGCAGAAGCCTTTAATAATGGTGAAGGAACAGAAGATGATGTTTTAGTGACGGCATTAGATGATAAAACATTAGAAGTAACGTTAGAAAATCCAGTTGATTTCTTCTTATCCATTACTGCTATGCCACAATTGTTCCCTGTACATAAGGAAACAGTCGAGAACAATGAAGATTGGGCGAACAGTGTGGATACAATCGTAACAAATGGTCCATTCAAATTAACAGAATGGGAGCGAGATGAGTATATCCTCATCGAAAGGTTTGAAGATTATTGGGATGCAGCAACTGTTAATCTGGATGCAGTTGAATATTTAATGATCGAAGACACGAACACGGCTTATCAGTTATATCAAAATGATGAGCTTCATATATCAGGTATTCCTGCTGATCTTGTTGGAGATTTAATTGATGGTCCAGAAACAAAGCTTTATCCTCGTTCTGGAATTGAGTTCCAACGCTTTAATGTAACAGAAGAGCCGTTCCATAATAGAAACATCCGTATGGCATTTGCAATGGCCATTAACGCACAAGAGATTGTAGACTACATTATCCAAGGTAACCAACCAGTCATGGACGGTTATGTATATAATGAATTTGCCCATCCTGCCGGTGGTACTTGGCGTGAAAATGTAGGCAGCTTACATGAATTTAACGTAGAAAAAGCTCGTGAGTTATTAGAGTTAGGTATGCAAGAAGAAGGGTATGACGAGTTACCGCCAATAACATTTAGTTATAATACGAGCGATCAACATCATAATGTAGCTCAGGCAGTTCAAGAAATGCTTGTACAAAATTTAGGTGTTGAAGTCCAGTTAGAAAACACGGAATGGGCTGTATTCCTTGAAGCTCAGAGAAATGTAGAGCTGCAATTTTCACGTTCCAGCTTCTTAGGTGGCTACAACGACCCAATGAACTATTTGGATAACTTTACAACTGGAAATCCAATGAACAGAACAGGTTGGAGTAACGAAGAGTATGATAGATTAGTCAGGGAAAGTTTAAGTGAGCCAGATCCTGAAGCGCGTTTTGCATTAATGCAACAAGCGGAAGAAGTATTTATGAATGATGCAGTCATCGTGCCACTTTACTTCTATAATAGTACATTCTTAGAAAAACCAAGTGTAGTAGATATTGTAAGACATCCAGTAGGATTTGTTGAGCTAAAATGGGCTGACCACCAATAATGTGTTTGCTTTAATAGACTTAAATTAAGTTAAAGTGTGTCCTAAAGGAGATGGTGATCCCTTTAGGACACACTACAATAACAATGAAATTCTTGCAAAAAAAAATAGTAGATTTAGGAAAATAAACTAAAGAAGTTGTGGCCATAAGAGGCTGCAACTATAAATATACATACCATTGGATTATATAAAATAAATAATATTTTTTACATAACCTTGGAGGCGGAAATTATGAAACCAATCATAGGAGTAACTTCATCCTTTAAGGATGAACGGACCATGCTTGTTTCTTACGATAATATAGATTCAATTACAGCAGCAGGAGGAATCCCTTTCGTATTACCAAACTTAGTGGAAGAAGGGCAAATAACTCAGATTACAGAGCAAATTGATGGGTTACTAGTGACTGGGGGCGGCGATATTGATCCCACTTTATTTGCTGAAGAACCCCACAGAAACTTAGGGACAATTAACCCGGAAAGAGATATCTTTGAAGTTTCATTAATTAAAAAAAATGATGGCCGCTGGAAAACCTGTTTTAGGTATTTGCCGTGGGTGTCAAATTTTAAATATTGCTGCCGGCGGTGACATGTATCAAGACATTTATACACAAAATGATAAGGAATTATTTCAACATAGTCAACGCGCACCACGATGGTATGCTTCCCATTATGTAAAGGTGGAGGCAGGAAGCTTATTGGCGAACGTAGTAGGTCACACAGAATTTAAGGTAAATAGCTTCCATCATCAGACAGTAAGGGAGATGGCACCAGGTTTTACAATAACTGCCCGTGCCAATGATGGTGTAATTGAAGCGTTTGAAAGTAAACAACACCCCTTTGTTATGGGAGTGCAATGGCATCCTGAATGTATGACAGTCAAAGGTGATGTGCCATCAATTAAACTATTTAACGCTTTTGTTGCAGCATGTAGTGGGTAGATTTTATCGGACAATTTAGGAATTTGGTTCGTCAACATGAGGAGAGGTGTTTTTCATTGGCTAAAACGTTACTAGAAGTCCGCAACTTGAAGAAGCATTTTGATGTGGGAAAAGGAAATATTTTGAAAGCAGTAAATGATGTTTCCTTTCATATATTTGAAGGGGAAACGTTGGGGCTTGTAGGTGAATCAGGATGTGGAAAGTCAACAACTGGCAGGACAATCATTCGCTTGTATGAGGCAACAGATGGTGAAGTGCTTTATGATGGAAAGAATGTTCATCAATTCAAGGGTAAGGAGATAAAGCATTTTAACCGAAAAGTACAAATGATTTTCCAGGACCCTTATGCTTCATTAAACCCTAGAATGAAAGTGGAAGATATTATTGCAGAAGGTATGGATATTCATGGAATTTACCAAGGGCGTGATCGGCAAAAACGAGTATATGAACTGCTAGAAACGGTAGGTTTAAACAAGGAGCATGCAAGTCGTTTTCCCCATGAATTCAGTGGTGGTCAACGGCAGCGCATTGGGATTGCTCGTGCATTGGCAGTAGATCCTGACTTTATTATTGCTGATGAACCGATTTCAGCTTTAGATGTATCCATCCAAGCCCAGGTAGTCAACTTGCTGCAAAAACTGCAAAAGGAGCGAAATTTGACGTATCTTTTTATTGCCCATGACCTTTCTATGGTTAAGCATATAAGTGACCGAATTGGAGTTATGTATTTAGGAGCGATGATGGAACTAGCTGCCAGTGACGACTTATATGAAAATCCATTGCATCCTTACACCCAAGCACTGTTGTCGTCTGTTCCTGTACCGGATCCAGTTATTGAAGAAAAAAGGGAGCGGATCATTTTAAAGGGTGATGTTCCAAGTCCAATCAATCCCCCAAGTGGTTGTGTGTTCCGAACTCGTTGCGCCGATGCCATGGACATTTGTGCTCAAGTAAAGCCTTCGTGGATAGAGGCAAAACAAAATCATTTCGTAGCATGTCATTTATACGAAGAGAACTAGGATATTTTACTAGACTAAGAGTTTTTTCTGGGAGGTTTTATTGTTGACACAAGAATATGTAGTTAAAGTACCAGTGCAACCATCTGGACGAACTTTGATTCGCCAAGAGACTTAGATGAAAAGGCAATTAGTTATCCTTGTGATATTAAAGGGTGGTTAGCGGGATTAACGACGGATGATCGCCGTGCATTAACGGAAAAGAATCTTGTGCAATCACAAGTATTATATGGTCAAACGGTTGTTATCATGGAAGAAAAAGAAGATTGGTTTTATGTGTATGTGCCTGAACAGCCTTCCTCAAAGCTGGCAAAAGGTTATCCAGGTTGGCTTCCTAAAAGGCAAGTGACTTCGAAAGAGGCGGTAGCTCTTGGGAAATCTTTTCAAAGTTTTGCCGTTGTAACTGCACCTACAGCTTGGTTATATGACGGAAATGAACCAGTCCTTGAAATAAGTTTTCAAACCAGATTGCCAGTTGTGTCTGAGACAGATAAGTGGATATCTGTCATGACTCCACATGGAAACCAAAAACTTAAGACTACTGAAGCAAAGGTCATTCCACAAGGGAATGGTTTTGATAATGCAACAGGTGATAAACTTATTGAGATAGGAGAAGCCTTTCTTGGACTCCCTTATTTATGGGGCGGAATGAGTGGGTTCGGTTTTGACTGCTCAGGATTAAGCTATACGTTGCACCGTGCTTTTGGCATTACCATTCCTAGGGACGCGTCTGATCAGTCGAAAGAAGGGAAATTGGTGGAAAGAGTTGCCCTTCAACGGGGAGACTTAGTATTTTTTGCGAAAGAAGAAGGAAAAGGAAGAGTCTATCATGTTGGTATGTATTACGGGGATGGTAGAATGATTCATGCCCCAAGTGCAGGTAAGGGAATCGAAATCGTCTCTATAGATACAACAAAATATAATAAAGATTTTAGTGGAGCAAGAAGATATTATCGTACTTAGGCGAGAACGACACTTGCAACGGCTTCGTACACTGCACATCGAGACTTGTGAAAAAGGGAAAAACAGCCTTTTTCACAAGTCTCGAATCGTCCCCATGCTTCTTTAGCTACTCTTTATTTCTTCTACGAAGGCTTCAACTTCTGTACGGGACATTTTTTCCTTGCCATCTTTCAGAGCTTTTAACGTACGTTGTGCTAACCCTAATGGAATTTTACAGAAAAGGAGAACACTTTTGTTTGTGATGTCCTTCATATATTTGTCCCCTAATGCTAAGTTTTTCTCAGCATACTCAAAGGTATCGTTGATAGTCCAACCAGTAGGAATAAAGGAGACGCCCCTTTCCTTATCTTCCTGGATATTTCGAAGTATGTTGACTGTCTGGAGGCCACGGCCATACGCTATGGCAAGGTCCCGGTCTGTTTTCGTTCCATCTCGCCATTCCCAAATGTCAGAGAGCATGACACCTACTAAACCCGCAACGTAATACGTATAATCATTTAAGTCTTCCTTCGTTTTAATATGCCAATTCCTTTTGCACCAGTCTGCCATTCCAGTAGCCATGATACCGGTAGATTCTTGTACTTTTTCAACAATTCCAGTAGGACAAGTTTGAATCCAGTTGCTTAGTTTCATGGTCACTTCAGGTAGTACGTCCTTATAAGGGGAAACAATTTGTTTGTAGGCCTCTCCGTCAAAAGGATTTTTCAAAAGTGCTGCCGTTTCACGAAGGAGTTGCTGCTTTGTCGTTGTGTCTAAGTAGATATTGTCCTCAATTTCGTCAATGGCTCTCATGCATAAATAGGCAGAAGCGACGGTCTTTTTTAAAGTAGGTTCCAGCAAAGTGATGGGGATGTAGAAGGTTCTGCTCGTTTTTTTGAGCATATGTAAGGCTTCCTTTTGCAGTTTTTTATTGGCTGTCATGATCGTCCTCCTTTAATAATGAGATATTTTAAATTATTAAGTATCAGCAATTATGAACTTGTCATAGTCTTTTTTCTATTGTAATTAATTTAGCTTAGAATAACAACTGATACCTAGGGGTGAAAGACCTTTTATTTAGAAAATTCCCATCAAATTAATAGTCTGCAAATAGGTAAATGCAATATTTCAATTAGGGTTTTCCATGAACGATTAAGATAATTTCAAAAATACAAATCAGAAGTCAGTCCATAAGGGGAATGATTCAGATTAAAAGAAAAAGTCGAGAAATGTAACAATGGACACATTTTTTAAAACAATATCTTGGTAACATACTATTAACATCTAGTTTTGCGAAAGGATAAGGAGGGATTGTTAATGGGGAAAGATTGCTTGAAAGATTTAACCTCAGGGCAAGCTGTTGTAGATCACATTAAAAGTAAGGGAAAGGAAAATCTTCCACCAAGGGTTGCCCATAAGATACCTTGTGAATGTGGGGAGACATTTACTTTTGAAACAGTTGTTATGAATTGTCCGAAATGTGGAATGACATACGGTGTTACACCATGTAGTTCTGGTGATATTAACAACATACAATCTGCAGGAATTAGGTACGCATAACCAAATTAATTATTGGAAGCAAGGGATGATGCATGATGATGCTTATGCCCTTGCTTTTTATCATTCTTTTACCTTTCATATTTTCATGTTTATAATTGTAAGAGGAAGAAATTGATGTGTTTGGAGGTAAGTGAATGAAATATATAATTGTAATTATTACTGGAATAATATTTCTTTCTGGGTGGTTTTACTTTCAACAAAAGGTAGGGGTTGAAGTTGGCTATAAAGCACCAGTTTTTGAATTGAGCAATTTAATGGTGAGCTAGTTGCCTTGTCTGATTATGAAGGGAAGCGAGTTGTTATTTATTTTTGGGTTAGCTGGTGTCCTTCATGCCAGACTGGTTTAGGTTATATGAACGATTTTCATAATAGTTATAGTGGTGATGAAATAGAAATAATATCTATTAATTTAACGAATCAAGAGAGGACCCCAACTGAAGTGATGGAATTTGTGAAAGATGAGGGGCTAGTTTTTCCAGTATTACTCGATGAAACAGGGCAAGTAGCTAAGGATTACCAGCTTTACGGAACACCGACAATCTATATTATTAATGAAAGGGGAATTATTGAGGAGCGTATCGTAGGATTACTGCATAAAGAGCCGTTAGAAAGACTATTGCTAGGAAAAAACTGACGATTTATTTGCATCTATAGGCTTTTTAGCAGTAAGATTAGAGAAACAAGGTGTATGATTGTACCGGAAAGGAAGGTTAGACGGAATGAGGGTTTCAATTTGGTTGTTGACAGGCTTGTTTTTGTTACTTTTGTCTGCTTGTGGTGGAGGTGATTCAGAATATCAAGGAGAAGAAGTGAGCATTAAGGACTTAGTACACGAGTACAGTTTAGGCCTTCGAGAAAATGAAATTGCTTCCATTAACTCCCACCAGCTCTTAGTTACAGATAGTGATCTAAACAAACTAGTTTACGATTTACCAGAGGATGAGTTTTTTTGTTTTCTATTGCTCCTTATTTGGAAAACACTCATCCTTGACAGGTACACAGCTTGACAGGTTGTCAAGGAGAAATGGTTGAAAAGGATTTTCATGTATACATAGAGGACAAGGACAGGAACATTATTCTCGATGAAATAGTGACAACCCTTCCAAACGGCTTTATGGACTTATGGCTACCGAGGGATAAAAAATATACTATTACAATAAGTTATGAGGGAATGACAGCAGAAGGGGAACTTTCTACTTTCGAAGGGGATGACACTTGTATTACGACCATGCAGTTAATGTAATTGCAGGATAAAATAGTAACTATTAAGTGGAGGTAGTTGATATGAAAACAACAATTCTCTGGAATGACGGTATGTCTTTTTCTGGGATTACCCCATCTGGTCACGAACTGAGAATGGATGCATCACCTGATGTAGGAGGAAACAATAACGCTCCACGTCCTATGGAACTGCTCCTTTATAGTGTAGCAGGATGCACTGGGATTGATATTATTTCTATCCTAAAAAAAATGCGACTCGAACCAAAAGGGTTCCAAATGGAAGTGGAAGGTGAGCGGGCAGATGATCATCCTAAAAGGTTTACAAAATTAAGTGTTCATTATTCCCTGGAAGGGGACTTACCAGAGGATAAGGTGATTCGAGCCATACAATTATCTAAAGATAAATATTGCTCCGCCTCTCATTCCCTAAACTTGGAATTAAAAGTTAGTTATTCCATTAACGGAACAAAGGGAAAAGAGAGTTTGTAGTTACCCTGATACTTACACGAGGGCTTGTCCATTTTGCTTTTAGTTGCAAGATGGACTTTTTTGCTTATCTATACGTGTGAATTTGCTGAAGGTTATGCATGGAGAGGTGGAAAAAAGATGACTAAAGATAAACCAATTATACTTGTAACAGGAGCTAATTCTGGAATAGGAAAGGCAACGGCTATGGCATTTGCCAAGGAGAATGCCCATGTAGTCATGCTTTGCAGAAACAAAGATAAGGGGAAAGCAGTCCAAGAAGAGATAATTGCTACCACAAGAAACACTGATGTGGACTTACTCATTTGTGATTTTTCTCATTTAGAAAATGTACGAAGAGTTGCTAAAGAGGTCAATGATACATACGATCGACTGGACGTATTAGTAAATAATGCCGCTGTTATATCTTTAAAAAGGAAAGAAACAAGAGATGGAAATGAACTTCAGTTTGGGGTGAACCATCTAGCACCATTTTTGTTAACGAATTTACTTCTTCCGTTGATGGTTAAGAGTGCTCCTAGTAGGATTGTCAACGTTTCTTCAGGAGCTCACAAAATTGGGGATATTAGTTTTAGTGATCTTCAATCTTTGAAAAAGTACCGAACTTTTAAAGCGTATGGACAATCAAAACTAGCAAACATTTTGTTTACTTATGAATTGGCCCGTCGTATTCAAGGAACTGGAGTTACTGTCAATGCGCTTCATCCAGGGGCTGTTGCAACGAGTTTAGGTGTAGATCGGCAAACTGGATTTGGTAAATCTATTGTCAGGATGCTCAAGCCATTTTTCCAAACGCCAGAAGAAGGAGCTAGCACATCTATTTATTTAGGACACTCCCCTGAAGTAGAAGGAGTGTCAGGAAAGTATTTCATGGGAAAGAAAGAAGTTTCCTCCAGTCGATTATCTTATGACGAAGGAGTTGCCAAAAAGCTGTGGGAGGTAAGTGAAAAATTAACGGGGTTAAATCAATAAATTTTTATAGTACACTAAAATTCTTTTTATCTATTTCATGATGTTGAATAAAATGTACTGCTGGTATCAGGCTTAGGAAAATCAGGGATTTCCTTCATGCATTAAAGGAGGGTTTAGTATATGAAAGTGTTAAACAAGGTCATTGTAGTAACTGGTGGCGGCAACGGTATTGGTCGTGAATTAGTTCTTCTTTTGCTCTTGAAAGGAGCCAGTGTAGCTGCGGTTGATATGAATATGGATGCTTTAGAAGAAACGGCAAGTTTAGCAGGGGAGAGAAAAGGCAAACTATCTCTCCACAAAGTAAATCTTAAAGAACAAAAGGAAGTCGAGTCCTTGCCAGATGAAGTTATTGGTAAACATGGAGCCGTCGATGGAATTATAAATAATGCAGGTATTATTCAGCCATTTGTTAAGGTAAGTGAATTGGACTATGAGAAAATTCGACTTGTGATGGATGTGAATTTTTATGGAACCCTTTATATGACAAAGAGTTTTCTTCCTCATTTAAAGGAGCGACCAGTTGGACATATTACAAATATCTCTAGTATGGGAGCTTTCTGCCTGTACCAGGTCAAACCATATATGGTGCATCGAAAGCGGCGGTTAAATTGCTAACAGAAGGACTTCATTCGGAACTAAAAGATACAAACGTGAAGGTAACGGTTGTTTTTCCCGGGGGAGTCAGTACTAATATTACAAAAAACTCTGGAGTAGAAGGATTCCAGCAGAAAATCTCAAAAAAGGATATGAAAGGAATGAAACTCCTTACTCCACAGGAAACAGCTGAAATTATTATCAATGGAATGGAAAAGGATGAATATCGAGTCTTGGCTGGAACGGATTCGAAGTTAATGGATTTTTTCTATCGATGGAGTCCGAAGCGTGCTGCAGGTATGATTGAAAAAAAGTTGAAAGATATCATAGGTTAGATAAATGAATTAAAAGTTAATAATCAAAACCGACAAGTGCCAGGCACCTGTCGGTTTTTGTCCCATCTATCTTCGGATAAATAGTTGGGTAGTGTAGAGACCGTTTTGTACATGTCCAACACCAATATGGGTATAATTTTCATTTAAAATATTTCTTCGGTGACCTTCACTATTCATCCAAGCTTTTACCACACCTTGAGGTGTACCGTACCCTCGGGCAATATTTTCTGCTGCTCCACGAAAGCTGATACCATAGTGACGCATCATGTCAAAAGGTGATCCATACGTAGGACTTGTATGGGAGAAATAACTGTGAATTTCCATATCCTTTGATTTATACCAAGCAACTTCACTGACACGGTTATCAATTTTTAGCTCCGACAAGCCATGATTTGCCCGTTCTATATTTGTGTACTTTTACAACTTCCCTGTCAAAAATTACTTATGCCGGGATACACCTTTGCAGGATCTTGGATTTCCTCAACAGGTGGACTAGTTTTCTCTTCTTTCTTTTCTTCCTGTTTCTTTTCCTGCTCGGCATTTTCTGGCTGTTTAACAGGTTGGTTCGCAGGTTGACTTTCTTCTTGGTTGGCAGACTGATTTGTTTTTTCAACGTTTGACTGTTGAGCTTGCTTTTGCTGCTTGTCCAGTTCTGCTTTTCTTTCAGCTTCTAACTTCCGTTGTTCTTCCCGATGCTGTTTTGCTAGTTTCTCCTGCTCGAGTCTCTCTTCTTCCATGCGTTTTTCTTCTAATCTTTCCTGTTCCAGTCTTTCCTGCTCCAACCGAAATTCTTCTTCTCGTTGTTTGACAAATCTAGCAACATTTTCTACATCGAGTTCAATATATCGAACGTTTAGGTATTTTTCAACGTGTAATAGGGCTACTTGTTCCTTCAACTCAGTTGCAAGTGAAACTTCTTCTTTACTTAATGCTGTCAAAAAGAGTATTGCTGCGAAGGTTAGTGGGATTAAGAGTATAATAGTCAGTTTTCTATTCATTTATCCACCTCGTTTCTATCATCAAACATCTATTAATTTAACATAAAAATATGTTAAGTTCTATGATTTCAACAAAGAATTGTGTCGAAAAAAATGAAGATATTTAAGAAAAAATGTTTGAAAATGTATAAGTTATGTTAAGAAGCAAGGGAATCTTAAAAAAAAAACATTTTTTGTAAGATTCTATTTTATTTACAGATATACTGTGTAACAAGACTTAGGAATAAGAATTTGCTAGTTGCTCTTAATAATCTATTTATGTTAACAAAAAAAATGCTCTGTGCAACTTCGCACAGAACAGTTTTCTTCCTTCTCCTTTGAAAATTAGATATTTCATTGCTTTCCTAATGTTCTCCCAATTGTACGTCCACTGAACAAACAACCGCCTAGGAAGGTACCTTCAAGGGACCGATATCCATGCATGCCGCCACCACCAAAGCCAGCCACCTCTCCGGCAGCATAAAGTCCCGGCACCGGTTTGCCACTAGTATCCAACACACGGCCAGATAAATCGGTCTGCAGTCCTCCAAGGGTTTTCCGGCTTAACAAGTTTAAGCGAACGGCAATGAGTGGGCCGTTCTTTGGATCCAGAAATTTGTGTGGAGGAGCTACACGCACAAGTTTGTCACCCCGATAATTTCGTGCTCCCCTTAAGGCCGTTATTTGCAGGTCCTTCGTAAAGGTGTTTTCCATTTCTCTGTCCCTAGCTAGAATCTGCCGTTCAAGTGGCTCCAGTTGAATCATATTATTTCCAGTCAATTTGTTCATGCCAGTAACGAGCTCAGGAAGGGTATTTGCAATTACAAAATCTTCCCCTTTGTCCATGAAGGCTTGAACCGGTCTAGGGGCCCCAGGTAACAATCGGGAAAGTACCTTTCGCAAGCTTTTTTTCAGTTAAATCGGGGTTTTGCTCGGAACCAGATAAGGCAAACTCCTTTTCAATAACTTTCTGGGTCAACACAAACCATGAATAGTCAAAGCCCGTGTCTTGAATGGCTTTTAATGTTCCTAATGTATCAAAACCTGGAAAATTAGGTGCAGGGAATCGGTTTCCCTTTGCATCTAGCCACAAAGAAGACGGACCAGGAAGAATACGAATTCCGTGTCGAGGCCAAATGGGGTTCCAGTTTTTAATTCCTTCCGTATAATGCCACATTCGGTCTCTGTTTACGATTCGTCCACCAGCTTTCTCTGTAATGGCGAGCATCCGGCCGTCCACATGGGCAGGTACACCAGATAACATACTTTCTGGTGGCCTCCCAAGTCGGTCAGGCCAGCTTTTCTTTATGAGACCTTGATTGGCACCAATCCCGCCGCTCGTCACAACGACGGAACGACTATAAAATGCAAACTCACCTATTACTTCTCGTGAGCTTGCCTCACCTCGTATAGCATGACTTGGGACAAGTTTAACTCCCTGGACACCAATTATACAACCTTTTTCCACAATAAGTTCATTAACCTGGTGTCTAGGTTTGTAGGTCACAAGGCCTTTCTCCACAGCCACTCGAACCTGGCTCTCAAAGGGTTTAACAATCCCTGGCCCAGTACCCCAGACTATATGAAAGCGAGGCACCGAGTTGCCGTGTCCTTCGGCTAAATAACCGCCTCGCTCTGCCCAGCCTACCACAGGGAAAAATCTAACTCCTAGGGAATGTAACCATTCTCTTTTTTCACCTGTTGCAAAATCCACATAAGCTTCCGCCCATTTTTTTCCCCAATAATCTTCTTCATCTCTATCAAATCCTGCTGTACCAAGCCAGTCCTGCCAAGCGAGTTCTCTTGAATCTTTGATGCCCATTCGCCGTTGTTCTGGGGAATCGACGAGAAATAATCCTCCAAAGGACCACCATGCTTGTCCCCCTAAGGACGCTTCTGGCTCTTGGTCTAACAACAGCACCTTCTTGCCTTTGGTGGCTAGTTCTGCGGTGGCAACTAAGCCAGCCAAACCTGCCCCAACTACAATTACATCATAAGTCATCGTGTTTCCCCCAATTTTTCTAGTATTCTACTTATAAGAGACCTTATGAAGTTAATTATATTGATAGTTCATAAGCTTTACTATTCATTTGCACTATAATTCGAAATATTCTACCAAATGATAGTGGAAAGTTGTTGGTTTTTTAAGATCCTCTGTACTCAAAAGCTTTGCTCGTAATTTTATCCCAATGAAACTCCAGATATTTTTGTATATAATCAGCCATTACATCTACTTTACTTTCTGGTATATCAATAATTGCCCCTTCACTAAAATCCATAATGCGGATGATTCTTTCCCCATGTATGACACGGTAAAACATGAAACCTACTGGTATGCAATGGGGACAAATCTGCTTGTTTTTAAAAGCAATAAGATTTTTAGCTCTACCTGTTTTCTTACATTTTTCACAGACACCGTATTCCATGATGCATTTCCCCTTATCCGTACGGTTTTTATTGTTTAGTTGCGAAAAATAATTTAAATGTTGCTTATATTCACATTCAGTTTAATTTAATTTATTACGAAAAACAAGAACTAGTGTTCCGGTTAAGTGTGCTTTGTAAAGGGATTTGACTAGGGTTGTGTCTAAGACCTAAAATGAATGAGGAGAAATGCAGTTTGGAGGTGCAGCTTTTTGGGAATTGTTGTTGTGGAAATTTGTTGTAACAGTCTGATCAATGCCATCGACGTAGAAGCAATTTTAGAAGATGAATATCCAGAAGTGGCAGTAATTGAAAACACTTGTCTGTCCTTTTGCGGCATGTGTGCCAGAAGCCCTTTTGCTATCGTAAATGGAAAACGAATTTTTGCAAAAACCCCTGAAAAGTGTCTCACTTTAATTAAAGAGGAAATTGAAAAGGAATTAGCAATGTATAGATAATTCGACAAAGATCCATCCATTTCCATATTAATGGTGTTCAAAGAAGCGTTGCGACTTCTTTGAACACTTTTTTGCGTTGACTGGCTTAACGAAGATTAAGCTCCGGAGGTATAAAACACTAAAATAGTTGATGAAGAGCCTGTTCATAAACCGCATAAATGTTGGCATAAACGACGCTAAATATCGCACTATTGCATGCATTTTATCATCCTCCTTACCTTTATCATTTTCGTTAGGAGATACGTTTATGTAAGGGGAAAAATGGGATACCCAATCCAATTGTCCCCCTTCATAATTTGGGTGAGGTAGGTAAAACTAAAGACTATCTAATGTCAGCAATAAGGAGTTGGCTATTATGCTAAAACAACCAATAAGTTCTTCAGAGATAGGGACTCTGTGGCTTACCTATCAAGAGAAAGCATTAATTATTCGTTTTCTTGAATATTTTCTAGAGAAATCCAATGAGCAAGAAGCAAGGAATATTTTAGGTGGGTTATGGCAGAACCTTGATTTTTATATAAAAAAAATGGAGAACATTTTTCAAGAAGAAGGGATCACGGTGCCAGTAGCTTTTACAAAGGAAGATGTGAATTTAGAGGCTCCAAAGCTATATGACAATGGGTTTGATATTTTGATGCTCCGCGTATTTAAGGAATTAAGTATGGGGATGTACACCATCAATATGAATATGTCCTATAGAGAAGATATTATAACTCTATATAAAGATCTCACGGAAATGACCCAATCCACCTATAGAATTGCTACGTATTATTTGTTGGATAAAGGACTCCTAGCTGCGTCACCAAACGTAACTCACCCAAAAGAGACGGAATTCGTAAAAGGAAAAAGTTATTTAAATGGCTTCAATCCTTTTAAACATCCGAGGGCATTGAGCGATATTGAATTAGGAATTCTTCATCAAGGGATTGAAAGTAACAGCATTGGGATGCAGTTAATTACAGGTTTTGCCCAAGTGGCAAATAATAAAAAAGGTTCAAAAATATTTTATTAAAGGGAAAGAAATCGCCAAAAAACAAATTGAAACGTATACAGGCATTCTCCTCAAAAATGACATGCAGCCATCCGTAAGAATTGGAAGTCATGTAACTCAATCGCAGGTAGCTCCATTTTCGGATAAATTAATGATGTATTGTGTGTATTTATTGAACGGGTTTGGCCTTGTGGGCGGCAGTTTTGGGACTGTTTTTACTTTACGTAATGATATTTCTGTAAAAACAGCAATGGTTGCGAAAGATATTTTCCTTTATACCAATGAGGGAATTGATCTTATGATCAAGAACGGCTGGATGGAGGAACCACCACAGACTGAAGATAGAGCGAAGTTGACAGGGGATTAAATTCTAGTAAAAATGCGCAGGACGACTTTTTGGAAATATCAATTTTCGTGTGAATAATTGGCAGGAAAATGGTTATCTTAACATTGTTAATATCCTGTCTGTTGATTGATAGCAGGCATACATAGGAGGGTTTCAAGATGATAAATAGATGGATGTTCACATTGACAGCTTGTTTTTTGTTAATGAATGTAGTGTTCGTTAGTGGGAATGTTGCTTTTGCCCAAGATGTGGAACTTCAAAAGGAAGAGGATGTTATTGAGGAACCAGTAGAGGAAGAGAAAGAGCCGGAAGTTCCTAAAGAAGTGGTTATGCCTGTGAAGTTTGAACTGGAGGTGGAATGCGCCGACGGTACGGAGCGGGAATGGGAGTATATAAAGAAAAAGAAAAAAGTGAAGGCAGAAATTGAGTACGGCGATAAGGAGATCAAGGGGCCGGAAGCAATTGAAAAGATGGAAGGCTATCTTTCTCAATTGCAGTTAAAGGATAAAACAGACGACGAGGCCATCATTGAGCATGTCCTTGACATTTTTGATGTGAACCGAGCGGATGTGAAAAAGCTCGAGTTAGAAATTAAGTGTGAAAGCGGAAGAAAAATTAAAATTAAGCAGTAAGAAAAAACCCGACAGGTGTCTGTCGGGTTTTGTCGATTTACCTTAGTGGTGTGGTTGTGTTGAGGGGAGGAAAATTTTTGAAAAGTTGTATATATCCCCGTCTGTTAGTTCAATCTATGGTTGAATTTATCTAGTTTGAAGAGGGTGGGATACGTTGTACTTGGGAAGTGTATTTAATTCAGTTCTTGTTGATGATGGTTGGTTACTCGTATTGGGTGAGATTACTTTTTATTTTTTGGTATATAGTTTTTTTGGCTGGATGTTGGAAAATAGCTATAACTATTTTGTAAATGGAAAATTTCTAAAAGATAATTTCTGGAAGGGCCCGTTTAAGCCCATGTATGGATTTGCCCCTGTACTGCTTGTGTCCATGATTGGGGAGGGTACGCCCGTGTATCTTATTCTGCTCCTTTGTTTTTTTGTTCCCACATTGGTTGAATATATCAGTGGCCTCATGCTGGATACTCTTTTTCAACGGAAGTGGTGGGATTACAAAGAATTGCCTATGCAGCTCCAAGGGCATATTTGCCTGCCATTTTCGTTATGTTGGGTCGTTCTGTCTCTGTTTTGTGTTACATATCTTCACCCTGGTCTAGAAAGGGTATTTTTGTCGGTGACTCCATGGTGGAGTTATGTTTGGCCAATTATGTTGTTATATTTTATTGCTGAGGTAATGTTTGCTGTGATGAGGCATACGCAGGGACGTTATGCTGAGAAAGGAACAGGTTCACTACACTAAAGCGATTAGTTTAAGATGAAGTTAAGAACTTATAACATGGGATGAAGTAGTACTAGTTAGTCATCTTCGTTTAGTTGAAAATGGCTTATCTTTTTTTCTAGTCATGCACCTAATTTTCTTTCCAGCATAAAAGTAGCTTTTGTGTAAACGTAACAGGAAAGGGATGATTTATGTGGATAAGAAGACACAGGTTACTTTGACGAAGAAGGGGATAGAAAAGTCGGGAAGTGGATTTAAGGTAGTGAAGGTGGAAGTAAAGGACCCTTCAGATAGTATCTATGCTGTATGCACACCAGTGAAATGGCAATAGTAAAGGTGAAAAGTGACAGGGAGATTTTTTCTTATATCTTCCTGTCACTTTTTTTTATTAAAATGCTGCTTATTTCCTTACATGTAAAGTACGTAACCCTTATGAAGGTCAATTTAAAGTAGTAGCAAAACTAGAGGGGGAGTAGTAGGTGTAGGTGGTAGATAAATACAGCTTTAGGTAGTCATCTGTATTTGGTATAGTTATATAACGAGAGAGAAATGACAGGGGGAGTACGATGAAACTACCAACTTGCAGAAAATGTGGCAGCAAGGTGCAATGGCAAAAAATATATACGTCGGTTTGGATGGGGTATAAACCGATTAAATGTGATGAGTGTGGGGAGGTAAATGAAATATCCTCCTACACGATGGGAAAGGTCTCACTCCTTGTGTTTGTCCCATTATTATTGTTAGGGATGTTCATGACCAATGAAACAACCATCATTGTTTCCATCCTCACCGTTCTTATTGCATTTAGTTTAGTATCTACAATCGTACCATACATAGTAAAATTTAAAGAGAATCAATGAATGCGACAAAAAAGCGACAGGCGCCTGGCACCTGTCGTTTTTTCTTTAAATAAAGGAATTTTCAACAGGTGGCTCGAAATAGAAACTACACGGTGCAGGGAAGTTCAGTGGCTATTTTGGAATGGTCTGTAATTCGTAAATTAGAGCTGCGAATGAATTCTATTCTTCTAGAAAGTGAGAGGGAGGTGAGGTGGTGGAATGAAGTTGGACGCTGTGTTTGAAGGAGGAGGAATAAAGGCATTAGCACATCTTGGGGCTGTGGCAGCGATGGAAGAGAATGGTTATGAATGGGAAAGGATAGCAGGTACATCTGCAGGGTCCATCATTGCGACGTTGTTAGCAGCAGGTTACACATCAGATGAATTAACGAAACTTATGTTGGAGTTTCCATTTAACCGAATCACCAAAAGAACCGGACTTAGTAGAATCCCACTAGGAGGGCCATTACTCAATTTATCTTTCCATAATGGTATGTACCAGATGACAATATTGGAAGAATGGCTAAATACAGCATTAAATCGAAAGGGTATTAGGACATTTGGGGATTTGCCGACGGACAAATTAAAAATTGTCCTATCAGACATCTCCCATTACCGCATGGCTATCCTTCCTGATGACCTACCTTTCTACGGGCTAGATCCTGCTACATTCCCTATCTCTAAGGCAGTCAAGTTAAGTAGCTCCATCCCCTATTATTTTGTTCCAGGGCAGATAGGTAGTCACACAATTGTAGATGGAGCTATTTTGAGCAACTACCCCATCTGGATTTTTGACACTAAAGAAGTACCCAGATGGCCGACGATTGGGTTCCGGTTATCTGGACAAACCATTGATCCTCAATCGTTTCAGGTGAAAGGACCAATCTCGAAAACCATTTCAATTATTCGCACAATGATGGAAGCACATGACAAGCGTTATATTGATAGAGGTGCTGCAGTAAGAACGGTATTCATTGAAGGAATTGAAGTATCCGCGACTGATTTTACGATTCCCTTTGAAAAAAAGCATGCATTAGTAGAATTTGGAAGAATAGCAACGAAGCATTTCCTGAAGGACTGGAATTTTGAAAAATATGTTAATGATTATCGAATATGCGAATAATAAGAAGCAGTTAAACTTGAATTGAATGGAGTGGTGAATTATTGGAAGTGAATATATATGAATAGTCCTCTCCACGTATAAGGAGGGGCTATTTTCATGACTAAGAATTTCAGTAATTAATCGAACTATTTGTTTTAAGAAAATAAGGATATTATGTGAATATTTGAAATAAACCACTCTCACGATACAAATAAATAATTAAAATTGATAAGAGTATAATAAATAATTGTTTTTTAGGGGGACTTACCATGGGGGATATTACTTTCCGGAATTATAAAAATGAAGATGTGGAAAAAATCAGTATATTTCTTGGATCTATTGATTTTTCCAAAAGAAATAGTTGTGAAAAGGTAATGTGGGATTGCTTTACTAAACACCCTTGCTCGGAAATGTTTCAGCCAGAAAACATTGGGATATGGGAAGTAGACAATACCATAGTTGCAATTGTCCGGCTTGAAAGCCCATGGCCAGGGAGTGTTATTATTACTGCTTCACATACGCACCTTTCTTCCAAATTACTTGAGGAAATATTATCGTACGCAGAAAATACCTTTGCTGGAAAGGGCGAAGGAAATACGAGATATTTAGAGGTTTTAATCAGGGAAGAGGATAACCTCCAGGATACATTAGAAAAACTAGGCTACAAGCGAGGTAGAAGAGGAAGGATGTATTGCCTATCCACTGCACAACTTTCTGAAAAAACAAACTTCCCTGAGGGCTATGAGTTGAAAACGCTTAAAGAAATCTATGATTTTAACAAATTAAGTAAATTGATCTGGCGTGGCTTTAATTACGAAGGGGACCCACCTGGTATTGATGATGACGTCTATTTGCCAAAAAAGCATGCTTGGTTACCGTATCAACAAGATATTTGTACTGTGGCGATAGGGCCAGACGGGAACTACGCTTCCTTTTGTGGTATGTGGCTAGACAAGGAAACGAAAACTGCATTCATTGAACCCTTAGTAACGGACAAGTCATATCGTGGGTTAGGATTAGCTAGGGCATGTGTCTATCATTCTATTCATCTTTGTAAAGATATTGGAGCAAAACAAGTATATGTAGAGGCAGATACACAAGCAATCCCTTGGTATGAGAAAATTGGCTTTCGAGAAAGCTGCCATAGTTACGCATGGGTAAAAAAATTATGAGGATGTACTAAATAACGTGGAACAATTTGTGTGAAACAATATTTTTCGGGTGGTGACAGGCACCGCAAAGGGAGGAAGGTAAATGGATATGGTCAATGATGTGTTGCGTCAAATGACGCTCGAAGAAAAGGCTTCGTTATGTTCAGGAAAGGATTTCTGGCATTTGAAGGCGATTAACCGACTAAATATACCATCGGTAATGCTTGCCGATGGACCGCACGGATTAAGGAAGCAATCAGAAGGGGCAGACCATCTCGGTATCCATGACATTGTGCCTTCCACGTGTTTTCCCACGGCCGTTACTTTAGCTTCTTCATGGGACCTTGAACTTCTTCAGGAAGTGGGGAAGGCACTTGGGGAAGAATGCTTGCAAGAAGGTGTATCAGTCCTTTTGGGGCCGGGAATTAATTTAAAGCGGTCGCCCCTTTGCGGTCGCAACTTCGAATATTTCAGTGAGGATCCTTATATTACTGGTGAAATGGCAGCAGCTTTTATTAAAGGGGTACAATCCCAAGGGGTAGGGACTTCGTTAAAGCATTTCGCTGCTAATAATCAGGAAAGCAACCGAATGACCATCGACACCTTTGTAGACGAGCGCGCTTTTCGTGAACTGTACTTACCTGGATTTGAAACAGCTGTCAAGAAAGCTCAGCCGTGGACGGTAATGTGCTCTTATAACAAAGTAAATGGCATTTATGCCAGTGAAAACAAGCGGCTGTTAACCACCGTTTTAAAAGATGAATGGGGTTATGAAGGAATCGTGGTTTCAGACTGGGGAGCTACCAATGACCGAGTACTTGGTTTACAAGCAGGGCTAGATTTAGAAATGCCGTCTTCTTTTGGGGAAAATGACCGTTTGATTGTGGAGGCAGTTCAAAATGGAAATTTAGCTGTCGAAGTTTTGGATGAGGCAGTGAAGAGACTGCTCACGCTTATTTTAAAGGCAGAAAAATCACACCGCCAAAATACATATGACAAGCAAAAACATCATCAATTAGCAAGGAAAGCAGCAGCAGAAAGTACCGTCCTGTTAAAGAACGAAGCTGCAATGCTCCCCTTAGCTCTGGAAGAAAAACTCGCCGTTATTGGTGAAATGGCGAAAGTTCCCCGCTACCAAGGTGCAGGGAGTTCCCTCGTGAACCCTACCAAATTAGTGTCAGCTTACGCTGCATTGGAGGAGCGGATTGGGAAGGATGGATTCGTTTATGCAGACGGATATGAAGTGAACAGGGAGACAACGGATCGGGAGCGACTGGAGGAAGCGGTAAAAGTAGCAAAGAAAGCAGATAAAGTGATTGTTTTTGTGGGACTCACGGAGTTGTTCGAATCGGAAGGGTTTGACAGGGAACACCTATACATCCCCCAAAGCCACGCTGACCTCATTGAGGCGATAGGGGATGTGAACGAAAACCTTATCGTCGTCTTGGAAAACGGGGCTCCAGTGGTGATGCCATGGGTCGGGAAGACAAAGGCCGTCGTCGAAACATACTTAGGTGGACAGGCTGGTGGAGAAGCTTTGTGGGACGTTCTTTTTGGTGATGTGAATCCTTCTGGAAAGCTTGCCGAAACCTTTCCTGTAATGCTGGAGGACACCCCTTGCGCGAACTATTTCCCAATGGGACCGACAGCGGTGGAATACCGCGAAAGCATCTATGTAGGTTATCGCTACTACGACACCGCGGAAAAACCAGTGCTGTTTCCGTTCGGCCATGGCTTATCCTTTACCAAATTTGAATACAGTGATCTTATTATGAATCGTGCAAAATTGAAAGATACGGAGCTTTTGGAAGTGACAGTATCTGTAAAAAATATCGGTGACCGTTTCGGAAAAGAAGTGGTTCAACTTTACGTTGCGGACAGTGAATCTACGATTTTTCGTCCTAAAAAAGAGTTGCGAAGTTTTGCGAAAGTAGCGTTAGAACCAGGGGAAGTGAAGCAAGTTAGCTTCACGCTCGATAAACGAGCTTTTGCCTACTATAACGTAGAGCTTTCAGACTGGGTAGTGGAATCAGGGGAATTCGAAATACTAGTGGGAGCAAGTTCACACGATATTCGTTTAACGGAAAAAATGTGGGTGGAATCGACGACAGGTTTTGACGAAGGGAAAAATGACCGTCGAGATGAGTGGAACGTTTACTATGGGGTAACAAGCGATTGGTCTGTTGATAAAGCTAGTTTTGAAAAACTGTACGGAGAGGAAATAGTGTACGAGAAGCTTAGTCAAAAGGGATCCTTTCATCGGAATTCAAGAGTGATAGATATGAAGTCGACCTGGCTCGGTAACCTCCTTTATAAAGTGATGGTACGGGAATTGGAGAAAAAAGAGATAAAGGACGAAAAAACAAAAGCCATGTATGTGGCTGCTTTAAATGAACTTCCTTTAAGGGGACTGCAGATGGGCAGCGAAGGAAAACTCACAATGGACATGATTGACGGACTTGTCCATATGCTTAATGGCAAGTGGTGGAGGGTGGTTAAGCAGTTGATAAAGAAGGAATAACTTTCCCATTAGATAAAGGAGATATAAGGTTTCATCCAACTAGTAAAGCAGTTAGTGCAGTTTCTTGATTTGAAACTTTTTCCCAGGTATTTCGTAAATAATTGAAGGAAAGGGGTGGTATAGATGTTAAAGAATGTTATGGTTGCCTTCATATTTATGTTTGTTCTTTGGGTGCCAACACAGGTGTTGGCTGTGGATTATACGATAAACGATCTTCAAATAGACGCCTATTTACAGGACGACGGTAAAGTGTTGGTAGAAGAAACACATACGTATTCGTTTAAAGGGGAGTTTGGCGGAATCATCCGTGAGCTAGTGCCAAAATCTGGTGCATCGATTGTAGATCTGGAGGCTATGGAAGGAAATAGCCCATTGATCATTGAAGCCGATGGGTATGAATATAGAATCCACCGTGCCGGTGCCGATGAAACGATTACCGTTGTTCTTACTTATGAAATTCACAACGGAGTGGAAGTGTATAACGATATGGTTCAGTTTTACTGGCCATTTTTTGACCGGCGAAACGAATCTACCTATGAAAACTTAATAATCACTGTTTTTCCACCAGAAACAACGACAAACGTAGTCGCTGTTGGGTATGATGAAGCCTATCAAAAGGAAACCATTTTAGGGGATGGACAGGTTGTGTTTGACTACGGCAAGGTACCGAGCAACCGGAATGGAGACATTCGAGTTGCTTATGATGCTGCCTTATTTACGGGGGGTAGTATAACCCATGAGGGAGAGATTGGTCCGGAAATCCTTGCTGCCCAGCAAAACATGGAGGAGAGAGCGGCAGCGAGAATAGAACGACAAGAAACCCTTTCGTCCATTGGAACCGTTGTTTTACCGTTAGTGGCATTAATCTTTTTGTTTATTGTCCTTCGTGTATGGCTAGAAGCACGAAACAAGCAAAGAGCTCTCAAACGGGAAGTGGGGGAAGGAACCCTTTTACCAGAACTTAAATTATCGATGCCGGCAACGATCTGTTATACAAACGGTCACCACCTTACAGCAGAATCCATAGCTGCATCTTTGTTAGATTTAGTAAGGAAAGGGCAAGTGAAAAAAAATTGCAGAAAATCAGTTTCAATTAGTGAACCGAACAGGCCTCCTTGACCACGAGCAAGCCCTTGTCCACTGGTTGTTCGACGAAGTGAGTGGCGGAGACATTTTTGGATTTGATGATTTAAAAGCGTACACGTCAAACAAGTTCAACCATAGTAAATACCAGCAACTATATTTAAAGTGGGCACGGGCAGTTCATGGGGAAGTAAAAGCAGCAGGTTTATACGAGAAGAAAAAGGCGTTCCGTTGGACGATGGCAGGCTTTAGCCTCGTGTTACTACCACTGGCCCTATCGTTTTTCACTTATGATTTGATTGGCTGGTTTGTGGGCACGTTAGTGTTTGTATTGGCGTTCCCATTACTTGCAGTTACCCATTATCCGAAAACGTGGGAAGGGGCAAAAATCACCTATGAGTGGCGCAAGTTCAGAACTGGATTTAGTACATTAACGGAAGGGGATTGGCATAGGTTTTCGGAAGAGGAAAAAATGCGTGCGTTTATTTACGGGTTAGGGGTAAAAATAAAGGATCTGAAAAAACAAAACGAAACGCTGGCGAAAGCGTTCCAACAGGGGGCGATTTCAGGGTCCACGGGGAATGTAGGGCAACCGAGTACAGCTTACGGATTTGACCCAACCTGGATCCTCGTTGCCGGCGCAGCCAGCTCCAACTTCCAATCTGCAGAGAAACGAACTACGATAGAAAGCACCAGTTCAGGTAGTTCCTTTAGCGGAGGTGGAGGAGCAGGTGGAGGCGGCGGTGGTTCAGGAGCCTTTTAGGCTTGATGCTAAATCGACAGGTGCCTGGCACTTGTCGAAAAATCTTTTTGTGAAAAGTTCTTTTAAGTTTGTGATTTTAGGATTATAATAGATTTGTCGAAAGTTAAAAATTGAATAATAAAAAATTAGGTGCAATTTCTTCAGATTGCTTAATAGGGAAGTTTGGTGCAAAGCCAACGCGGTCCCGCCACTGTAAATGAGAGTTGCCTGTAATATGTCACTATCTGTCAAGATGGGAAGACGCAGGGAACGATGATCATGAGCCAGGAGACCTGCCTAGTTTTTATTTTTCACCGTACTACGAGGATGGGAGGGTGTTAAGAAGCAGGCATAGTTGTATGCATTTATAAAGCTGTCTTAATTTCACAATCTCCTTATGGGAGATTTTTTTTGTTTTAGCGTAAGTTCAAATAGGTCATTTTTGTTTTTTGAACTGACTCGAAGCAATATGCGTAGCCGTTGCTAAGTAATTACATAAACCGAAGGAGAGAAGACAATTGAAAAGAACACTACATGTATTTTTAAGTTTTTTACTAGTTTTTAGTATGTTTTTTACTAGTTTTCCAGTAAATAGTTTCGCAGAAGAGAAACAAAAAGGGAAATTAACGATAATAGGATTAGATCAACCTTATGAAGAAATCTATGATTACCAAGATGACGTAACTGCCTATGATGTCTTGAAAGGAAAGATAGGCTCAGAAAATTTAGATGTATCAGGTACAGGAGATGGTGTATTTTTAAATGCCATTAAAGGCGTTCAACCAGGTGAAGACGAGTTTTGGGCTTTCTTCATTAATGGAATTGCCTCACAAGTTGGTATCGGTGGATATACTGTCCAAGAAGGTGACCACTTAACGTTTAAAATCATTAATTTTAACGAAACTGACGAAAATTCAGTTTCATTAACAGTAGTAGGTCCAGATGGGACGATTGAAAACACAGATTGGCCTGTCTCCTTTTTACCAGATCAAAACCCGTCTGCATTTGACTTACTGTTAGTGATTATGGGGCATGACAAGGTAGACTTTAGTGTTGACCCTCAATGGGGAGTTTCTATCGATGGTATTGCCGGCATCCCTGTTGAAGGGACGTATTTCTGGGCTTTTTATATAAACGAAACATCTGCTCAAATTGGTGCCGACAGCTATCCCCTTCAATCTGGCGATGCTATCAAGTATAATTATGAATCGTGGGAAAGTGATGGAAACGGTACAGTAGAAGATGAAGAACTATGGGAAGATAAAGACAATAATCAACGACCATTCGACAATGCGTTGCTTCAAACTGCCATTGAAAATGGGAGCAACTATATTTTTGCCAATAGTATTGGAGAGTGGGAAGCAGTCGCCCTAAGGCAAGCTGGTTACACCATTCCATCCTCTTACTTAGAGAATGTGGAAAAAATCGTTGCTGATGCGGAAGGTCAATTCCGTACGGTAACGGAATACGAGCGGTACACCCTTGGAATTCTTGCAGCAGGTGGAGACCCAACGAATATAGCTGGGTACAATCTAGTGGAAAAAATATATAACGGTAATTTATCAAGACAAGGTTTAAATGGCGTATTTTATGGATTAATCGCTGTGGACAGTGCACCATTCGATATTCCAGACGCAGCAGAATGGACACGTGAAAGAATGATTTCCCATTTGTTAGATGCTCAAAATGACGACGGAGGCTGGAATTGGGATGGTAGCTCAACGAGTGATCCTGATACAACAGCTATGGTCCTTACTGCTCTAGCTCCTTACAAATCTGAAGCAAACGTCCAAGAAGTAGTTGCTAACGGTGTGACATTTTTGGCAGGGAAGTATCAAGTAGATAAAGTAGATAACAGTTCAACAGCAGCACAAATGGTAGTTGCCCTTCCGCATTGGGAATCGATGCCAATGGGGAAAGGTTTACGAAAAACGATCAGAGCGTTGTGGAGTTTTTACTTACATTCCAAAACAGTGATGGTGGTTTTGACTATATGGGTGGAGATGAGAGTGATGTGTTTTCTACTGCCCAAGGGTTCCAAGGGATTGTAGCGTACCAGTTGTTCCTAGATGGTAAATCTTCCTTGTATGATCTTAGCCAACCTTTGGAAAGAGAGGGAGCCCGCCTACCTGAAACTGCAACTTCCTTCTACACTATACTAGCACTTGGACTTCTAATGGCAGCATTAGGCACTGGTTATTATTTAGCCGCAAGAAATAGAAAAATTATAGCTTAATCAAACCCTCCCTTTTCTTGTTGAAAAACAGAAGGGGGAGGACATTCATCATCACACCATAAAGATAGGGGGGGACAGGATGAAAGGTCAACTATGTATAAAAACAGCAACATTCTTGTTTTCAATCCTACTATTAATAGGTTTATTTGGGTGTAATACGAACGGTGAAATGACCACCTTATCAGAGGAAGATACGGTAGAAACGGAAATATTGGAAACGGATGAACCAACTGATGAGGACCATACAATAGACGAGACAACCGATTTCGAATCAGTCGAGGATACAGATAATCAGGAAAACATGTCAGATAAAGATTCATTGACAACGGAATCGGAAACGGAGGCTTCTACAAAAACGGAAACCGGTAAGGAATCTTCCTCTAAATCGGATTCCAATGGAAACAACTCTACAGCAACAGCTAATACGGCGGAGGATAAGAAAACATCACAAAAAAATAAAGAAAAACCATCAGCACCGAAAAAAGAAGAAAGCAAAACAGCGGAACCCTCTCCACCAAAGGAACCGGAAAAACAACCGGCACCTGCCTTAACAGCAACGTTAACGATCATTGGTCCAAAGGATAACAGAATACTTGAAACAACGGTGAACTTCAGCGAAGGAGAAACGGTGTTAGACGTTCTTCTTAAGGGTGCTTCAAAAGCGAATATTTCTGTAGATTATTCAGGCAGTAGGGCAACTGCTTATGTTTATGGAATAAAGGATATTTTTGAATTTGACCACGGTACCCCGGAGTGGTTGGGTTGGCCGAATTAATGGTTCAGATTTAACGAGAAGTTCTGGCGCAACTGAGGTTACAACGGCGACACTATTACCTGGGTCTACCTGGAAGATTTTATGGCTGGTCAATAATGATTACTCAATTTTCCAATTTTCATCCCTTTGTGACGTTTTTCTATTATATGAGTGCCGTTGTTTTGATTATGTTGTTTCAGCATCCACTCCTATTAGCCGTAGTCTTGTTTATCATTGTAGCCATTCATTTTTTTTGAAGACAGGTGCAGGAGTTTAAAAAAAATGGCTCGTGCTCATTCTCATTAGTGGAGGATTGATTTTTATTATCAATCCTTTGTTTAATGATCGAGGCAGGCATGTTTTATTTGAGTTGCTAGGTCAGCGGGTCACGCTAGAGGCTAGCCTTTACGGCGCTACGATGGCACTGGCCATCATGGCCATCATCTCCCTGTTCGTTTCTTACAACGAAGTGATGACACCGAACAAGCTGTTGTTCTTATTTTCTAAAATACTGCCAAGGTTTGCTGTCGTCCTAATGCTTACTTTACGATTCATTCCATTAATGAAACGGCGACTTGACGAAATTTCAGCGGTACAGCAAAGTAAAGGGTTGTCTTTAACCGATGGAACTTGGCGAAAAAAAGGGCAGACGGTCTCTTATATGTCCAGGTACTGTTGACATACTCTTTGGAAGAAGCAATTCAAACGGCTGATTCCATGAATGCGAGAGAGTATGGAAAATACAAACGAAGCAGTTACGAGCATTTTCGTTTTAAACAAACGGATGGCTTAGCGTTAACTTACTTAGTTTTATTACTTACGGCAGGATTGATTGGTCGATTTCAAGGCTACGGCAACCTGGTGATTTTTCCAGTCATGGGGGAATTGACACCGGACTTGATGGATTGGCTGTTTGCGTCTTTCCTGTTCTTGTTTCTGTCATTTCCACTACAAGTAAAAGGAGGGAGCTATCTAAAATGGCGTATATTGAATATAACAACGTGACATTCACCTACCCAGAAATGACAGCGCCTGCTGTGAAGGAACTTTCCTTACAGGTAGAAAAGGGACAATTCATTGTTCTGTTTGGATCCTCTGGCAGCGGCAAAAGTACCCTCCTCCGTTTATTAAAAAAGGAAATCCAGCCTAATGGTACGTTGTTGGGTGACATTTTCCTTGATGGAAAAAGCTTGATGGAAATGAGGAACGAAAGTAGCAGGGATGTTGGCTTTGTTTTTCAAGATCCGGAAAATCAGCTGGTGGCCGAGGAAGTTCTTCATGAGTTAGCCTTTGGCCTTGAAAACATCGGTCTTGCCAAAAGTGAAATGCGAAACCGAATTGCGGAAATGGTCCATTTTATGGGTGCAGAGTCCATGTTACACCGAAAGGTCCATGAACTGTCTGGTGGGCAAAAGCAGCAGATAAATTTAGCCTCGGTTCTTTTAATGCAGCCGAAGATCCTTCTCCTTGATGAACCGACAGCCCAGTTGGATCCAGTCAGTACACGGGAGTTTTTAAATATGATCGTGCGGTTAAATGAGGAGTTTGGCCTTACGGTGATTATGGCCGAGCACCGCTTGGACGAAGTGATTTCCTATGCCGATAAACTGGTCATGATGGATAAAGGAGAGATCGTTTTCAATGGTCCGCCAAAGGAAGTGTTGACGGAGATTTGGCAAGGGCAGGTGCGAGAACGGCCGTTTATTCCTGCCATTCCATCATTTTATTTTCAAGTTTATGATAGTTTAGTTGGAAGTGTGAGATGGGAGGATTCGAAGGAAGGTAGCCTTCTATACCAAACCCCGCCGTTAACGGTGAAAGAAGGGAGAAATTGGCTTGAAACCGTAGCGTTGAAGGACGAGGAATACGTTCTTAAAACAAATCCAAATTCCATGTATGGTAACCATGTGAAGGGTGACGAACTAGTTCAAGTTAATAATTTATTTTTCACTATGGCATAGAAAAGACGCCACAACTCGTCCTAAAGGAATTGGATTTTTGTTTGCGTAAGGGTGAGATGTATGCTTTATTAGGTGGGAACGGATCAGGTAAATCTACGTTATTAAAAGTGTTGTGCGGGATTCATAAAGCCCAGCAAGGGAAGGTATGGATTGACAACAAACCGTTAAAATCCTGGAAGCGACAAGATTTAGTTGGAAAAGTGGGCTATTTGCCGCAAAATCCGAAGTTGTTCTTTCTCCACGACACGGTTAAAAAAGAGCTGGAGGAGACGATGTCACAGTCTACAGAATCGCCAACTGAACTGGTGGAATCCTTACTGAATATGCTAGATATTTCCCATTTAATCCACAAGCATCCCTATGACTTAAGCGGGGGAGAGTTGCAGAAAGCGGCCCTTGCCTGTATCCTTCTAAGGAAACCGGATATTCTGCTATTGGATGAACCAACGAAGGGGCTCGATCCTGTCTCTAAAAATCAGCTGGCAGACATATTAAAAGAGCTTTGCCGCAATGGTACCACAGTTCTTTTTACTACCCATGATGTGGAATTTGCTGCTGCAAATGCCAGTAGATGCGGGATGATGTTTGATGGGAAGATAACGTCTGAAGGGGATCCTTCGGTGTTTTTTAAAGGGAATTTCTTCTATACAACAATGATACAACGGTTGTTGCGGGGAAAAAACTCGACTTGTTTAACAGTGGAGGAGGCGTGTCGGCAATGGAGTTGAGAAAAAAGCTGTTAGAAGGACTTTTGCTGGTTGTGGCAGTGGTACTGGTTCTCCTCTCCTTCTTGTATTTTGATTACTACTTATGGCTCAGTTTTGGTGTGGTGGCTGTTGCCATATTGCTGTTCTTGGTTCGGTTTGAACGAAAAATTATTGGAGCGAGGGAAATTGTGTTGTTGGCTGTCCTTGCTGCCATTGCTGCCGTAAGCCGAATTCCCTTTGCCAGCATTCCCAGTGTGCAACCCACAACCTTCGTAATTATGATGGCGGGATTAGTGTTTGGAGCAGAAAGTGGTTTTATTATTGGGATTGTTTCGGGCCTTGCTTCGAATATGATCTTGGGACAAGGGCCGTGGACACCCTTTCAAATGCTTGCTTGGGGACTCGTTGGGTTTAGTGCAGGGTTGTTAAAAAACAAGAAGTTTATGTCTTATCAATGGGGGAAGATCTTGTTTGCTATTGTATGGGGGTTTCTGTTTGGCTGGATTATGAATTTGTGGGGGCTTCTCGCCTTAATTGGTCCGGATGGCTCGTTCAATATGAGTGTGCTTGTTGCTTATTTTGTTAGTAGCGCAATCTTTGACAGCATGCATGCCTTCTCTAATGTATTCTTTCTATTAATGTTCGGTGGTATGTGGTGGAAGATCCTGCAGCGGTTTAAAGTAAAGTACGGCCTTTTGGAGTGACGTTTCTTTAGGGAAAAAATCAATGAGAATGGTAGAATAGGGTAGAAGATCTAAAAGGGTGCCAACAAAAGCCTAACAGTTACGGCTAGGGAATCTATTTTACATAGAACAGGAAGGGACGGTTGAACGATGGAGCTTACATACAGAGGAAAAACGAAAGATGTTTATTTGTTGGATGACGGAAATTATTTGTTGAAATTTAAGGATGATGTGACCGGAGAAGATGGTGTGTTTGATCCTGGCGCAAATACAGTTGGTCTTTCTATTCAAGGTGCCGGTAAAGCGGCTTTACGGTTGACCACTTTCTTTTTCGAAAAGTTAAAAGAACAAGGGGTACCGACTCATTTTATAGAGGCAAATGTGGATGAGAGTACCATGACTGTAATGCCAGCTGAAGTGTTTGGAGAAGGGCTCGAAGTGATTTGTCGTTATCGTGCCGTCGGTAGCTTTTTGCGAAGATATGGCAAGTATGCAGAAGAAGGACAAAAATTAGACGGGTTCGTGGAAGTAACATTGAAGGATGATGAGCGGCAAGATCCCCCTATTTCAGAGGATGCCTTGGACATGCTCGGAATTCTATCAAAACAAGAGTACCAGATTTTAAAAGAGTTAACGAAAAAAATTGGTGCCATCGTAAAAGACGAGTTAGGAAAAAAAGAAATCGAACTGTATGACATTAAATTCGAATTTGGCCGTACAGGGGAAAATAAAGAAATTGTTCTGATCGATGAGATTTCTGGCGGTAACATGAGGGCCTACAAAAAGGGAGATTACATCGAACCTTTACAGTTAGAAAAGCTGCTTTTAGATGAATAAATGGAGTGTTTCTAATAGGACAAAAACTTGGTAGTTAGATCTCACTTCATAAATAAAATTATAAAAATACCTGTTTCCATTGTAGGTGATTGTAACTCTTATGGAGCCAGGTATTTTGCTTTTAATTAAACTAGTTGTGAACGGTGTATGAGCAACTGCAAATTGGATACAAACCTTCAATTTGTTATTATCCATTTAGAAACTGTTATTTGTACTGTTTTTTACAATCCCACGATGCCCCACCCATACACTTCTGCCTTACAATGACAAAGTTTTTATCCCTCGTAAACATTTGGTATTGCTGTTACAAATCCACCAATTCTACTTTCAATGTCCTTCCTATTCATCATAATCTCTCCAAAGAAGTTATTGTACAATTATAATCTTTTATGACGGCTATTTACTATTAATACTTTTGGGTCTATACTGAATGTTGTGGTCATGCCTATGAAATCAATGGGCGGGGAGCCCATTGATTTCATAGGCAAAAAAAATACACCCAATCCTCTCTCTTTGTTAACCTTGAGTTACCACACAACAAAGAACAAGGAGAGGATTAAGGTGCAACTTCATTTTATCACAGGCCTACTTGGGATTAAAGACAAGCATGTTGAGGTATTTGATTCAGGGGAGAGTGAGGATGTTTTTTGGTTTGAACTCCATACGAAAGTCCGTAAACAAAAATGTCCTAATTGCTCTAAAAAAACGCAACGTGTTCATGCATATAGATGGCAGACTATACAAGGAGCTCCCATAGCTAGGAAAAAGGTGCAGCTACACTTAAATAAAAGACGCTATAAATGCTTAGCATGTTCGAGTACATTTTTTGAAAAGCTCTCTTTCTTAGACCATTACCAGCGTCATACTACTATGTTAACTCAGGAGGCGCTATCTTTAAGTTCCGAAATGGCATTTACGCATGCAGGGAGTTTACTTGGTATTAGTGCAAATCGGATACTTCGGATGTTTGACCAAAGGAAAGTTCCTGTAAGCAAGGTGCTTCCACGTGCCATCGCTATTGACGAGTTTAAAGGAGATGCTAGTAACGAGAGGTTTCAAACAATTATTGTGGATGTGAAAGATCGAAAGATTATTGACGTATTACCTGATCGCCGTTCTGAAACGATTGAGAATTACCTTAAGCAGTGTGATACAGGCAATGTACAAATAGTAGTGATGGATTTATCAAAAGCTTTTAAGGAAGCTGTTCGACGTCAATTAGGAAATCCTGTGATTATAGCTGACCGCTTTCACTTTATGCGCCAGGCATATTGGGCTTTTGATGAGGTAAGAAGAGAAGTCCAACATGAGCTATTGAAAGAGCATCGCATTAGACTGAAGCGTAATAAAGAAATACTCTGGAAGTCTCCATTTAAACTTGATAACAAAGGAGAAGAAAGAGTCGAGGAACTACTACGCCATCATCCGCGGCTGAGAGAAGCGTATGAGCTAAAAAATGATTTAGATCATTGGTTTAAAACAAGTGACCATCACAATGTTAAAGAAGGCTTAGAGAAGTGGTTTAAAAAAAGTTGAGAAATCAGGTAATCAGGTATTCAGTAAAGTTGTTAAAACCTTTAAACGATGGAAAGCAGAGATATTACAGTCCTTTATGTATCCTTATAATAACGGCTATATTGAGGGTGTTAATAATACAACAAAAGTGATTAAACGTTTGTCTTATGGAATCAAGAGTTTTAATAGATTAAGAAAGAAAATACTGTGGCGACAAGTGGTTCGAACCCATGCGGGTTAACCCGCATGGGTTCGAAAGAGAGTAGAAATTGGAAATTTCTACACCACCACATTTGACAGAGAACCATACTTTTTCAACTAATATTTATATTATGTGAACAGAAAGGGCATGAAATAAATGAGCAAGAGTTACATGCATTTAAGGCAAAAATATTGGCAAAGTTTTTTCAGAATTGGCGATTTCTCACTCTTCAACAAACAATATGTTGAGTTAACGGAGATTAATAGATAAGAATGTTGATATCACTTATACAAAGGAGATAGTTAAATTGATTCAATGGCGTAATTTATATAAAGGTTTTACCATGGGGGTAAGCGATCTCATCCCAGGTGTCAGCGGAGGTACCATAGCGTTAGTACTTGGAATTTATCAAAGGTTAATTGCAGCGATTAATGGGTTATCCTCGAAGGAGTGGAAGCAGCATCTTTTGTTTTTACTTCCCATAGGCTTGGGTATAGGGTTTGCCTTACTGAGTGTTAGTCATCTAGTGGAATGGCTGTTAACATATTACCCGGAACCAACATTTTTCTTTTTCTTAGGTTTAATAATTGGAATTATTCCTACACTTTTAAAAGAGGTTGATTTCAAGAAAAATTTTCGTCTCATTCATTACGGATTACTTGCATTTGGGGCTATTATCGTCGCTAGTACACTTCTCATCAAAGAAAGTGAAATGACAGGGGTAATTTCAAATCTACAATGGAACGATTATATTTATCTGTTTTTCGCAGGGTGGTTGGCAAGCTCCGCTATGATACTCCCTGGAATTAGCGGGTCCTTTATTTTCCTTTTACTTGGAGTGTATCCAACCGTTATAAATGCCTTAGCCGATTTACATCTTCTCGTATTGGTGACAGTAGGATTAGGTATCGCTTTTGGTTTGGCCCTTACAAGCAGGCTAATTGCCCTTTTATTAAAGCAATATCGATTAGCTACGTATGCAGTTATGATTGGATTTATTGTTGGCTCCATTCCTGTCATATTTCCTGGATATACTAAAGACCCATTGTTAAGTTTGTTTGCTTTTATATTGGGAGGATTTGCTGCTTACACATTAACTTATCTGGAATGGAGAAAATCAGAAACAATTGCTTTGGAGAACAATAAGTAAATTAAATCTATATGAAGATAAGTCCATATAAGGTCAAGGGCTTATCTTTTTTTGTTTTGTTGAAATTTCCCCTTGAAAATATTCTCCTAGAAATCTCCTATTGTGAAACATTCCAAGTGAAACAAGAGTATTCGGGTGGTGACAGCGTATAATGGTAAATAAGTCAATAACGATTTTTTGCTAAAAAAGGGCAACTCAAAGTAAACCTTCCGTTTTCTATTTTTTGGAAAAGATCAACTATCACAGAACAATATGAAAGGGCTCTTCTACGACGTGAAAGGATCTTGTGTTTTCATCCTACAGAGGTACCACCTAGTAAATGCAACTTCTTCTTCACGTATTATTCGTACTTACAGGACAAGATCCATTACGCTGTCACGCGAGGTCTAAAGCCTCAGGCACAATTAACAATGTGATCTAACGTCCTAGAGGAGTCCCTATTTTAACCTACTAAACTTACTATCTAATTTGAGTATTCCTTATATGCTTGAACATAGTACCTTAATATTGGTTGCTTGATTATAAATAATAAAATCTTACTTTCTAAGCCGATTGTTGGTAAGTTTCAGACGCTACGAACTTTTCATAGAAACGCTTTACATTAGCTCTACGGAGCTTTTTATTTATCTCATCGTATAAACGATAATTCTGTTGGTTAGTACGGTATAGAGTATGGTTTCGGATCATTGAGAAGGCTAAACGTATCAAACGATTTCCTAAAGCAATGTATGCTTGCCGATAGTGCTTCCCACGTTCTTTGAGCACCGTGTACCTCTGATTCATCTCTGGATTATTTTGGGCTAATGATCGCCCTACTTGATACACAATATTTCTAAACTGCCTTCTTCCTTGCTTTGAGACACCATAGTAGGAAGGATTTCTGTCCCCCGACTGTTTAACAATTGGGTTCGTTCCAGCCATTTTGATTAATTGCCCTGCATGGTCAAAGTCGGAAATATCGCCCATTTCCGCAAACAATTCAGCTCCTGTAACGACACCCATTCCTGGGATACTTAGTAGAATAGCACCTTCGGTTTCAATGAAAAGATCCTCTATCCTTCTCTCAATCTCCTTAATGTTCTTATTGAGTAAATCAAATTGATCTAATTTTTGCTTAAGAAGGAATTGTTCCGATATTACCAATTCTTTCTCCCTTGAAATGGAGTTTTGAGCGAAATCTAGTAATATATCGATACTTTCATCCCGTATTTTAAGGTTATTATCGACAGATACTTTGCGGAGGCCTTCTGCGCCAAGAGCTAATATGTCGCTAGGATGTAAATGATGGCGCATAATATACAGTGAAGCTTTCCCAAAGAGATCCGAAAATGGTTTCACTCTTTCTTTTTTCCCATCAACCCATACGCTTTTTCCTTGAAACTCCCTAAATATATGATCAAGATAAGACCTTATTAAGTTCTTCATTGTAGTCATTTCTTTCACTAATTCTCGGCGAGCACGTGTTAATTTTTTTTAGATTGCGTATCTTACCACTCGCTAAATCGGCGAATGTTCCATGTCCATTTATTAGTGCCTGGATGATGGCCATGAGATCTAAGTTATCTGTCTTGGACCAATTTAAAAGAGCATCTCGTTCCTTTGCGGTAGTCGCTGAATTAATGATACGGACATGAAACCCTTCAAGCTTACAACGAAGAACCAAGTCCTCATAATAATGCCCTGTCGTTTCAACTCCGACTACAACCTCCTTCTTGCCATATTCACCTTCTATTTTGTTTACTATTTCCTTGACCTTATCAATTCCCGTAAGGGATGCATCGAACTCAAATGGCCTTCCGATGATTTCCCCATAATAGGTACTAACCATCCCTTTATGGGTGAATTTCGCTGCATCCACTCCCACTATCAATATATTTTCTGTTCCTACGTCTTTAATAAACTTCGCCCATCGACTTCCATTTTTCCCTTGAATATGTTTGAATATAGATTGAGTCATCGTTTTCTCTCCTTTGGTGGGATAGTATGTTAGAAGTTCTGTGATAGGTACTTCTATACTACTAGAAAACGGTGACCTTTTTTTATTATCTTGATCTATTTACTATACTAGGCACTCCCCGACACCTATTAACAATATTACAACTATCTAAATAGTGGTTAGAGTAAAATGTTTGTGGGTGGAAAAAAAGTAATTAGAGGAAGAATATGTAATCTTGATGGAGGGGGTGGAAGTGTTCTTCTTCCACCCCCTCCATCAAGAGCACCAAGCGGAAGTGCGGTAGGTGTGAGCAAATCACATGAAAAAAGGACCCTCTTTTTGTATAGTTAGAGTCGCCAAACAACAACTTTACAACGAGAAAGGATCCTTACAATGAAAGATACCATACCTAACATCACAATGAAAGAGTTAGAAAGAATTACCTTCCGTGCACTACAAGAAAGTTTTACTCAAGTCATGGTTGAACAATTAACAAAATTAGATGATGAAATCTGTGAAAAGAGAGATAAGAAACGATACCGTTATCACGATAAGAAAAAGTTAAGTTTTGAATCTGTTTTTGGTCGAATAGAGTTAAAACGAAATTATTATAAGGACCGTGAAACTGGAGGGTATGTCTATCTTCTAGATCACTATTTACAGTTTGATGGATCGAAAGGAATGAGCCCAGTCGTACAGGATTTAGCGATGGAATTAGCCGTGACTGGTGTGTCTTATCGTCAAGCTGGAAAAGCAATAGAAAAGCTATTAGGCTATCGTGTTATCAGCCATGAGTCTATCCGCCAACAAGTAATAAACACAGAAGTATTGCCCAAAGAGGCAGAGACTTTGGACCATGAAGTGTTATTTGTGGAAGTGGATGGATTGTATACGAAAAGTCAGGAGAAAAAGAAGAAAGGTAGAGAAATTAAAATAGCCAGTATTCATCAGGGGTGGGAGGTAAATGGCAAGAGAACAAGTTTGATAAAGAAACGTCACTTTATCCATGAAGGAAAACTTCCCTTCTGGGAAGAGTTTGAAGACTTCTTAATCAACAATTACGAGTACGACCCTACAAAGCATCATCTAGTTATAAATGGTGATGGAGCTCCATGGATAACAGCTTGTAGAGACCACTTCCAACATAATGCGACGTTCGTCATTGATCGGTTTCATATCGCTCGTGAAGTTCAAAGGATCTTTAAAGAACATCCACGATATCGCATGATACGAAAGAGATTAGCAATCTATGACATAGAAGGGTTTATGGTGGAATTAAATAGTGCCGTCGGCACTCTCATTGATGAGAAGAAAGAAGAACGACTAGAGGCTTTAATAGCCCAGCTCTCCCAGTATCCTAAGGCACTTGGAGATTATCGTAAGAAATTGAAACAAAGGGGTATCAACACAGAGAAATTTCGTCCAATGGGAAGTGCAGAAGGTACAATGAG
>JAJOJL010000040.1 GCA_021208645.1 Bacillus sp. (in: firmicutes)
TGCCCGCTTTTTTATTTCTTCATATTCCGTCTCTTCCATTCAGTTCTTGGAGCATTTTTTTTCGTATCTTCAATTGCTTCCTTATTTAATTCTGTAGCATTTTTCCAACGGTTGATAAACACATTGGAAAATGACTTGTACCAATCATTTTCCGTTTTATATAAATCTTTACGAATTCCCCGTTCCCAAACTCTTTCTACCATATTGGCTTCTAGTAAGGAACGTATTCCAGTACTCATACTTGTTTTACTCATTCCCAGAGCATTACTCATTTCATCAAGGGTCATGGGCTCTTCTGAGAAAAAAAACTGTTCCATACAACCTTCCTGCTGACGGCGTAATATTATATAAATGAATATTTTTGGCGATTTCTGAAATAAAACGGTCACGTGCCTCTTCCAACTTAACCAATTCAGTACTTAAATCCCCTTTGCACATGGTGGTCATCCCCTTCACTTATTCCTATTATTAATGTTAGCAAAAGTCTTGTTTGTTCGGAAAGTCACATTGTAGTGCCCAATCAAGAGTAAATGGAAGTATTTAATAGAATACCACCTGTAATTTGCGTACAGTTTTTTCTGAACAAACTTTTCTTACGTTTTATGGGAAATATACCGTTTGATAAGGATATACAAAAAAGGATATAGTTAAAAAGGTTACTAGTTACAAACTATCAAACATTGATATGCTTCCATCTTAATAGATTGTTTAGACAATTGAATACGTCTAGAAAGGAAGGTTATTGTATGACAAAAATTAAAGTGGAAAAGTTAACAAAAGTTTTTGGTAAAAAAACCAAAGCAAGCTTTACAAATGTTAGATAATAATAAATCAAAAGAAGAAATTCTGGCTGCTACAGGATGTACTGTAGGTGTAAATCAAGCATCCTTTGAAGTGGAAGATGGGGAAATTTTCGTTATAATGGGACTCTCAGGAAGTGGTAAATCCACATTAGTACGTTTACTGAACAGGCTGATAGACCCTACAAGTGGTAACGTTTGGATTGACGGAGAAGACCTTGCAAAAATGAATGATACAGCACTGCGGGAAGTTCGACGCAAAAAAAATGAGTATGGTATTTCAAAAGTTTGGTTTATTTCCATTTCGAACTGTCTTGCAAAATGTAGAGTATGGTTTAGAAATGCAAGGGATTGAAAAGAAAAACCGAATGGATACAGCAATGGAGTCACTTGAACTGGTAGGACTAAAAGGATATGAGGACCAATATCCTGAACAACTGTCAGGGGGAATGCAGCAACGTGTTGGTTTAGCTCGTGCATTAGCTAACGACCCAGAGGTCCTTTTAATGGATGAAGCCTTTTCAGCCCTCGACCCATTAATCCGTAAAGATATGCAGGATGAACTCCTTGACCTGCAAACAACCATGAAAAAGACCATCATTTTTATTACCCACGATTTAGATGAAGCGTTAAGAATTGGTGACCGAATTGCCCTCATGAAGGATGGCTCTATTGTGCAAATTGGCACGCCTGAAGAAATATTAGTAAAGCCTGCCAATGATTATGTAGAGAAATTCGTCGAAGATGTCGATCGTTCAAAGGTATTGGCAGCACAGCACATAATGAAGCGGCCTGAAACGGTGAACATGGAAAAACACGGTCCCCGAGTCGCCTTAGAAAGGATGCGGGAAGTTGGAATATCTAGCATATTCGTGGTTGACAACAACCGTGCCCTGAAGGGTTACATTACTGCCGATGCAGCGTCTGATGCCATTAAAAATAATATTAAAGATCTTAAACAAATACTGCAAAATGAAATTCCAACGGTACAACGTGATACACCAATGCATGATATTTTCAATATTATTTATGACTCACCTGTACCAGTTGCCGTAGTAGAGAATGAAAAACTGGTAGGAATTATTGTACGAGGTGCAGTTATCGGTGCCCTCGCTCAAGATAGTGAGGTGAAACTACAAAATGTTTAATAATTTATTAGAATTCATACCTAGAATACAAATTGCCGAAGGTACAAGGTGGTTTGTCAATTGGTTAACGGATACATTTTCATTTATTTTTTACCCTATAAGACAGCATTTAGGTAGTTTCATGGGGTGGTCAACGGATGTTTTAAGTAGTATTCCTGCATTAATAATCATTATCTTAGTTGCCGTACTTGCTTTTTTCATTACAGGGAAAAAGTTTGGCTTAGCAATCTTCTCCGTAATTGGACTTTGGTTAATTTATAACCAAGGGTTATGGGATCGCCTCATTGAGACATTTACACTTGTCCTAATTGCTAGTCTATTATCTGTAGTAATTGGAGTTCCCTTTGGAATTTTAATGTCAAAGAGCAAGACAGCAGAGGCAATTATGAAACCTGTACTCGATTTTATGCAGACAATGCCTGCTTTTGTTTACTTAATTCCTGCCGTTGCTTTCTTCGGGATTGGAATGGTTCCTGGTGTATTTGCATCATTGATTTTTGCCGTTCCTCCAACAGTGCGTTTTACAAATTTGGGGATTCGTCAAGTTCCTAAAGAACTGGTGGAAGCGTCAGATGCTTTCGGTAGTACACCTACGCAAAAACTATTTAAAGTAGAGTTACCGATGGCAAAAGCAACGATCATGGCTGGTATAAACCAGACAGTGATGCTTGCCTTATCAATGGTAGTTATTGCATCTATGATTGGAGCACCTGGGCTAGGAAGAGAAGTTGTTTCTGCATTACAGCGTTCCCAAGTGGGACCTGGTTTTGTGGCAGGTATCAGTATCGTAATACTCGCCATTATTATTGACCGCTTTACGCAAAGCGTTAATACAAAGCAAAATTAGTTGGTATCTTTTCTTTTGAAAAGTTGTCCATAGATTAAATTAAATTCAGAAAAGGGGAGATTTATAGTTATGTTAAAACTTAACTGGAAACGTATTGGTTTAGCAGCAGTATTATCTTTATCACTATTTGCTGCAGCCTGTGGTTCAGATGGAGCATCCACTGACAGTAAAGAAATTGAATTAGTATATGTGGAGTGGGATTCTGAGATTGCTTCTACACATGTTATTGGTCAAGTATTAGAAGAGCAAGGCTATGATGTTACATTAACTCCGATTGACAATGCGTTAATGTGGGAAGCGATTGCTAACGGTGAAGCTGACGGAATGGTTGCAGCTTGGTTACCAGCAACTCACGGACCACTATATGACGAGCATAGCCCGAATTTAGTCGACTTAGGACCTAACCTTGAAGGAGCGAAAATCGGTTTAGTCGTTCCATCTTACATGACTATTGACTCTATCGCCGACTTAGATGCATATGCAGATGGACTTAATGAAACAATCACAGGTATCGAAGCTGGTGCTGGTGTTGTAGCAGCTGCTGAAGCTGCTGTAGACACTGATTATCCAAACTTAGCTGGTTGGGAAGTACTTCCTTCTTCCAGCGGTGCCATGGCAACGGCTTTAGGTGAGGCAATTGCTAATGAGGAACCAATCGTTGTAACTGGTTGGACTCCACACTGGAAGTTCGCATCTTATGACCTTAAGTACTTAGATGACCCTCAAGGTACATTTGGCGATGCAGAACACATTTCTACAATGGTTCGTGAAGGGTTAGAAGAAGAAGATCCAACAGCATTCAGGATTTTAGACCAATTCAATTGGACTGCTGCAGATATGGAAGAAGTTATGCTTGAGATCACTGAAGGGGCAACACCTGCTGAAGCTGCTGCTAATTGGATCGAAGCTAACCAAGACAAAGTAGAAGAGTGGATTGCAGGAATAGAGTAAATTAAAGCATTCTTCTCGAAAAAATAAATACCCGTTCGTTTGAATTTCGGTGTAAATTCAAACTAGCTCTTACCTTAACAATTGAAAAAACATAAAAAGCCGTTGATTTCACACAAGAAATCAACGGCTTTTCTCTTTGGTAGACTACACTTTGGTATATCTCTGTTAGATTTTCTTGAAATTGTAAGGATAAAAGCCTACCTATCCTTACCAAGGATTGGATTTAAAATAAGCGGAAAATTTCCGTTTAAATTCTAAATTGAGCTTGTTTTTGGGTATATAAGCGGAGTTTTTTCCGGCTATACAAAGTAAACTCACCCTTTTTTCAATTGCTTAGAGATAATAGGCGGAATTTCTCCGTCTAATAAAGCTATTTTTAAGGTTATTTTCTAATTAAGGGAAATTTCTCCGTTTATTTAATAGAATAGGGGCTTAACCTGCTTTTCCAATTCATAAGAGCGGTCACTTCTGAACCCAAATGCCAGAATCATCATCTATATACATTCCTCTTTTTAATACTGCCCAAGTAACCCTTTTTTTCATGGCTACCCTCTCGCATTTTCGGAAAACAATCAGCCCGAGAACTAGATAAACGATAGAATTTGCAATTAATATACCATAATCAGACCACGGTAATTGCGTAAGGGTTAAGTTCTCAATCATTACTGTCCTTACCATATCAACCCCTTTCACAAACGGAGCAAATGTCAGGAAAGGTGCAACAGATATTGGGACGAAAACTAACCCCATAAGGACAAATTGAAAAATTTGCAGGAAGGCTTGAATTTGTTTTACAATGATTGCCAACCCTGCAATCATAAAGCTTACACCAGTCATACTTACCATCGTTACTAGTATAATTGGCACAGTCGTCATTGGATTTAGGTTCAGCCATTGGCCTGAAGTAAGCATGGCTGCAAACAGTAAAATAACCATAATCACCGTTTGGAGAAGAAATTGAGCGATAATACGGGTCAGCATGATTTTCCACACACCCATTGGGGACATATACAATTGCTCTAGCGTTCCCCGCATCGCTTCCGTTATTATGGCAAAACCAATGAAATTCATGGTCATCATTGTTAGGCTCCAGAACGCTACACTAACGATGGAGTATTGGACATTCATTTCAAAGCTAGCCGGATCTCCAATGAACATAATCCCGAAAAAGGCTCCTAAGAAAATAAAATAGAAGGTTAGTAATAGGGCGATTGTATTGGGTAAGTATCTTTTTAATTCAATATATTCTTTTCGTATATTTGCATTTAGTAAGTTAAGCCAACGCATACTTTCGTTCCCCTTTCACTATTTCCATAAACACCTGCTCAAAGTCAATAGTCGTACGATCTATACTTTCCACTACCGTTCCTTCTTGTTTAAAGATATCAAACAGTTCATAAATATCCTCGCTGTGTTCCAGATTTACTTCCACTATCGTCTGGTGTGAACTGGCGTTATATGTGCTTAATGGAAATCTATTAACAAGTTGCTGTTGTTGGGCTTCACTTAATGACTCACCCAATCTGATAGCATAAGCCCTTGTCTCAAACAGCTTCAGAAGGTTTTCAACTTTTTCATCTACCACTACCGTCCCTTTGTTAATAATTATCGTACGGTGACAGAGCTCTTGTACAACAGGCATATCGTGGGAACTAATGATGATTGTTCTTTTCTCTTCTTTTACTATATTTCTCAAAATCTCGCGAAGCTCATGACTGATTTCCACATCTAGACCTAATGTTGGTTCATCAAGTAGGATTACTTCTGTATTGGCTAAAAGAGCTACGGCAATAGCAAGCTTCTGCTGCATTCCGCGGGACAGGCCGTTCACAAGCTCGTTCTCTTTTTCCTTTAAGCGAAATTGACCTAACAGCTTTTCAACTTGTTCTGCCACTTCTTTTCTGGAATGACCTCTGTTACCAGCAAAGTATTCTAAGTTTTCACGGACAGTCAAACGCCAATATAGATTACGATTTCCTTCTAAAACAGCACTAATATGTTTTAATGCCTTCAGTCTTTTCTTTGTTATATCTAGTCCATTAATATGAATGGTACCTTCATCTGCCTGTAATAGACCGCAAATCATTTTAATTGTCGAAGTTTTTCCTGCTCCATTTGGCCCAAGTAGTCCTAATACTTCCCCTCGATGAACATCAAAGGATACATCATTTACTGCTGTTACAATCTCTTTTGTTTTTCTTTTAGCAAACCGTTTGCTTATTCCCTTAACTTCTATAATTTTTTCCACTGGCATTTCACCCTCTCCGTTGCAATCCCTTTTTGGGTTAATTAATTGATGTTGAGATTTAATTACTTATCATTATTTTAATGGTGGAAACTCTTTTAGCAAACTAACTTGAGGTGGAAATTATCTCAGTCTCCAGTTGGAGAAAGTTTTCCTGCTTAAGGAGGCTTTGGAAATCTTTCTGTTTTACAGTAATATGGAAAAACTTGGTGAACTTTATGTTATATTAGAAACTAGAAAACAAAATGAACCACGGAGGATACTATGAATATAAAATCTATGACTTCACTTGCCATTAGAATACTAGCTGTTTATGTTATCGTTCAAGCATTAAAAAACTTGCCTATGTTTGTAAGTTCTTCACAAATGATCGTTCAGTTAAGAGACCCTTTTGCCGTGCACGATGGTCTGAATCTACCCTTTCTCATAGCTGGATTTGTCCCCTTTTTAGTTTTGTTGGGCGTTGCTCTGTTTTTGTGGATTAAGGCGGAAGCATTCGTAACATTTATAGGAAAAAAGACTACCATTTTTCAAGAGGAACTTTCCAATGAACAATTTTCATCAGGTCTCCAGATTACAGCCTTTTCTGTCGTTGGCTTAATCGTTTTAGTAAATACAGTTCCACAACTTTTTAACGTCATTCCAAGCTGGTTATTAACAAGGGATCAATATGGTATGAATGATCTGGCAAAAACTCAGACAACCATTTATACAATCGGATTAATTGTACAAATGGCTATCGGCTTCTATTTGTTTTTTGGATCAAAAGGGTTGGCTGGAATCCTTAAAAAAGTAAGAGACTTATAGAAACATTATAAAAAGCTGCTCCCTCGAAACCTTAAAAAGATTTATACTTTAGTATAATAGGACTTTCCTCCCTAACGTTGTAAGATGATACTAATGTATATACAACTTATACGAGGGGGAATGAAGGTGAGCGAACAACCGGAAGTTAACAATGAACTGGTGGAAGAAGTTAAAGAGGAACAACAGAAACTAAGTTATTTTCAGTATGTTAAGCAAATTTTTAAGAACCCAAGTGCCATCTTTAATGAAGATTTTAAAGGGTACGATTTATTCGGAATTATAAACTTAATGGCACTTGCCGTGTTGCTTTTCGGAAGTATCTTTGTCCAACGGGTGATCATGTTTTCAGGAACAGCGTGGTTTAGTTGGGGATTTTCTGGTGCCGTCAGGCAAAGTATTGCCTATATGGTCCCTCTGGCCATCGTTCTTTTTCTGTTTCACTGGTACGCCACAAAAGAAGGGAATAAGCAAAAGATTTCTTTTTTCTTTGAAAAAGTTGGTGCTGCTATTTTAATCCCATGTGTTTTTTTACTCCTGTCTATCCCATTTAACCTTCTGGATATAACAATACATTCCTAGTTTCGCTCCATGGGTATAACATTTATTTATATAGGTATTTTTATAGTCTCTTATTTGTTTGTGTCACGTAACAATTTGCAGGTTGCCGCAATCTTTTTAATGGGATATTTCTTCACTTTCAGGTTAATTAATTTGATTTTATAAGAGTCAGTTCAAAAAGGCCGCTTTTGGGCCTTTTTTAAACTGACTGCAATGAGCGTAGCCGTCGCAATCTTTTAAGAGCTGACAGGAGTGGGTTTCTCCTGTCAGCGAGCGACGAGCGAAGCCATTGCCCAAACATCTATTTTAATGCAATATAGAAAGAAGGGTGACGGTGAGGCAAAAATTCCTCTTGTCACCCATATATATGTTTCGCCAAGATTATCTCTCATTTATCCTTATGGCACCGTTCGTTCCATTTGCTGTAATTTTATACGTCCCTTCCCCCACTACCGCATCTCCTTGCCGGTTCCTTCTCACTCCATCATACTTCCGATTCCAGACCAAATTCCCATCAACAGATCCATTCGTCGTCTCTCCTTCTATAGCGGCAGATGAACCCTCTGGAAATTCAATATCGATTTTTCCATTGGTCGTCGTTACCTCCCAGTTTCCACCGAGCACGTTACTCTTTATTTCTATTGCACCATTTGTACCACGCAACTCCACTTCTCCCGTCACATTTGAAACCTCAATCTTTCCATTTGTGGAGCGGGCTGCTACATCACCATTAACCTCTTTTAAAGACAATGCACCGTTTGTGCTTCTGACTTCTAAATTTCCGGAAATCCTTTCTGCTCTTATGTTTCCATTGGTCGTAGTAAATTCTCCGGCCGATGCCATATCTTTCACTTCAACGGAACCGTTCACCGTCACTAAGCTTACAAAAACATGTTTCGGTACAGTAATTGTTAAGTTAGCAGATAGGCTGTTGTTCGCAAATAGAAAGGAGCTAGTAGATTGTTTAATGGAATACTGAAAAGTCTCCCCTTCTTTCACTCGCTTTTGCTTATCTAGCTCCTTAAGAAGGTCTCTTTCATTAGTATGATTAGACCTAATTTGTCCCTCAATCGTAACTTCTTCTACATCCTCTCCAATCACAACAATTGAACCATTGGTAAACTCAAGGAGTGCTCTCTCCATCTCTGATGCATCATACTCTTCATAAATATCCACCGATGTATTCCAGTTGTTGCCGAAGAATGAAATCCCAGTTGCAATCCCAGAATTTTGAAAGGAGAAAAGACCGCCGCTTAAGAGCATAACAATAAACAGAAGGGTGACTGCTCCCCCGTCAAAGGAAACCTTTTGGTCTTCCTCCTCTCTCATACGCTGTTTGTACATGTACTCAGCACCTAATCCAATCAGAACAAACGGCCAGAAATAAGGAAGAACATTCCAAATACTAATATTCATCCAGTTACTAAATAGCCAAACAACACCGATAACGACTAAAGAAATGCCCGCAGTCCAACGCCCTACCTTACTTTTTCCCATTTTCCTCTTCCCCTTCTTATTTTTTTCTATATGTTATCGTTAGAAAAACACTGTGATGTATATAATTTTAGTTAATTAACTTTTTCGTCTGTTTTTTTACATTGGATGATTTTTTTGTCCTTACTTCTAAGTATTTGACGTATCAAAGGTAATTGAAATAGATAGGTTAATATTGTCCTTAGGATAACTCCGTGGATGACAACACCTGTTATTGTTAAAAGGGTAATAATTATCGTACCAAGGGTCGTTTGTGGATGGATGACTGAATAACCGAAAAATACTAATGATGCCAATCCTCCTAAAAAAGCATCATAATAGGTTGTTAGCTTTGGTTCTAATATGTAAAGAGGGATTACGGATATAAAGACGAACATCATCCCTATTGGAAAAACAAATAAAAATTTTTGCCGATAAATGGTATTAATCAATGGTTTTGTATAATATTGCGTGATTACTTTTAGTCGCATAAAATGAAGCAATCTAGCCACCCGCGCCAATTGAAAGATGGCATCCAAAGGAATGATGGCAATTACGATAAAGGGGTTGGAACGAATAAACTGCCACTTTTTCTTTGTTGTAAAAAAACGATACAAGAAGTCAACAAAGAAAATACCCCATGTTCCCCAGACAATCCATATATCATATCTAGTCTGATACCAAATGGTGGCCACTGCAGCAAAGGCAAGGATAAACATTCCTGTTTCGTATATAACTTCTATACTCGACTTACCCTTCATAAGTTTCATCCTCCTCTACCACCTTAACTTTATCATTTTTTTAGACAAAACGGGGATATATAAGGGAAATATTACTAAAAGATAATAGTAGTTAACGGTCCATTAGAAATGATTTCTTCTCTCTTTTGAAACAGAAAATATAGGGATCTAGGTTGACAAAATCATACATTTTTCGCAACAGAACTATGAATTTATGTTATTCTTGAAACATCTTAGATTTTTTCTCGACTAATATACAAATGAATAGAAAGAAGGGGTAACAATGAAGAAAATACTTATGGGTATTACCATTCTAGGTCTCTTCCTTTTCCTCGTTGCTTGTGGCCAAGGGGAAGACAATGGAGAAACAACTCCCATTGACAACACAGGAAATCAAGAAGGAGGAGAAGGGACAGTAGAAGAGGAGACAAATGAAACAGGGGAAACAACAGAAGAAGCAACTGAAACGGAAGAGGATGCAACAGACGATACAGATGAGAATAATGAAGAAGATGTTGCAGTTATCAACAATGTTTCACTCTATTTTGCCGACGACCAAATTATGGGAGTATACAGAGTAGACACAGACCACTCTTTTACTAAGGACGAAGCGGGAGTCAAAAAGGCATACGAGCTTTGGCTAGAAGGACCTTCACACGACAATCTTGTGAGTTTAGTTCCAGCAAATACAAAGGTACAATCTGTTGATTTCATTGGGAATGTTGCCCACGTTTCATTCTCTGCTGATATTTTTGATGCCAATCTTGGATCTGGTGGAGAAGCGATGCTATTGGAGCAAATTGCTATGATCGCTGAACAGTTCGGTTATGATAAAACACAAATTCTTGTAGATGGTGAAGTACCTGGTTCCTTATTAGGTCACATGGATGCATCTGAACCTATTGAAGCGGGAAATCCATCTGATTACCAGACCTATTAATTAGTTAAACTGGCAAAAATGCATGTCCTACCGGGCATGTTTTTTTGATTATCTACAAAAGGCTAATCTACATTTATGCAAGTATGCAAATTACATCTAATTGGACTATACTAAGAATGGAGATAATTAATTAACTTCGAGAGGGGACTTTCAATGCTGAAAAGTACAGATCAAACTGTTTTACATTGTTATCCAGGATTAATTGCACTAGTTACTGCCAAAAATGAGGAAACACAAAATATTATGGCTGCTGGTTGGCATTCCTACATATCCTATGACCCTGCCATCTATGGTGTTGCCGTTGCAAAGGAACGTTTTACACACCATTTAATTGAAAAAAGTCAATCCTTCGCCATCAATTTCGTACCTGCGGAATATGCACACTATATTGAAGGTGCTGGCAAGCTTACCGGTCGAGACGGAGATAAATTGGAAGCAATGAAAGTGGAATGGAAGACAGGAGAAACCGTTCCATCTCCGATTCTAGAAGTTGCTTATGTAGCCTATGAGTGCCAGGTGATGGATATACAAACATACGGGGACCACGATTGGATTGTAGGTAAGATAACAAAATTCCACAAAGATGAAACAAAGTTCGAGAACGGTCTTCCTAAATTCGAGAATCTACAATTGCCATTATATATTGGGCAATCCAAGTATTTAATTGGGGATGCAAACTCTACTATCAAAGAAGTACAATTAGAAAAGCAGCAAAAGTAAATACAGAAACAAGAAGCAGCAGAGCAAAGATGTTTTTCTTCGCCCTGCTGTTTTTTCACTATTAGTGTATTGAACCTAATGAAATATAGAAATATAGATTCCAAAAAGAATAAATGTTACAACAGAAACCACTACTCCATAGTAGAAGTACCTCAACCACTTAGGTAATCCCTGTATGTTCACCCTTTTCCCTACTGGACCTATAACATTTTGATGATGCTGGATATAATCATTAAACGGAGCATCAGCATTTCTACTCCCCGAAAATGCCTTAACAGTTTCTCTACAATGATGAATAATCTTATAATCATCGAAATGAGTGAGACAATAGTACTTTGCCCTTCTCAAATCTCTAAAGGTCAAGAATTCATAATTAGAATCTTTTACATCGATTCTCTCAAGGTCTGTGCAATCCCGTTGTTCATGGATGATATATTCCTTTTTCTCTTTGTTAATCATTACATAAGCCATGGCGCAGCTCCACCTTTGTCGAATTAATTACCTTTTATTGGCATCTTCTATTTTCTTATTATAGATCTACTTATCCTTAACTTTAATCAGTCTTAAACTATTTAATGTGACAAGTAAAGTTGCACCCATATCTGCAAAAATGGCAATCCAGAGAGTCAACCAGCCAAAGGGAACTAACAGTAAAGCCAGTGCTTTTATACCAAGGGAAAAAAGTATATTTTGCTTAATAATACGCAGCGTTTTTCTACTCAACCCGATTAAATACGGGAGCTTCTTCAGGTCATCCCCCATTAAAGCTATGTCAGCCGTTTCAAGGGCTGTATCTGTACCAACCGACCCCATGGCAATTCCTAAGTCTGCTGCAGCTAATGCCGGAGCATCATTCATTCCGTCCCCTACCATTGCCACCTTCCCACCTTGTTGCTCTTTTAATCTAGTAATTTCTTTTAGTTTCTCATCTGGGAGTAGTTCTGCTATTACCTCTGAAACACCAACAGAAGATCCAATTGCTTGCGCTGTTGTAGCATTATCTCCTGTCAACATTACTGTGTTTTGAATCCCTAGCTCTTGTAAGCTTTGAATAATTCCAGTACTTTCTTGCCTTACTTCATCCCTGACTGCAATAATACCGTAGATCACTTCTTCACTGCCAATGACTATCGCCGTCTTGCCTTCCATTTGAAAACGGGTTGCTATGAATTCCCAGTCGTCCGTATAGAGATTTGTATATTGACTTTTTAAGTAAGCTGGGCTGGCTGCATAAATTAATGTGCCGTTAACGACAGCACACATACCTTTGCCTGTTAGGGATTCTGCATACTCTACCTTAGCTTGTATAGTAATTTCCTGCTCTTCTGCCTTACGTACAATCGCCTTAGCTAGAGGATGGTTGGAGTACTTTTCCACTGCGTAGGCCAATTCTAAAACTTCCTTTTCCCTACCGTTTCCTTCGATGTCCGTTACGATTGGAATCCCTTTCGTTAACGTACCTGTTTTGTCAAAAGCAATCGTATCCAGTTTCCCTGCTTGTTCAAGGAATACCCCGCCTTTAATGAGAACACCATTTTTTGCACTGTTACTAATGGCCGTAACCACAGCTACAGGTGTTGATATGACAAGGGCACACGGACAGCCAACCACAAGAGTAGCCAAGCCTAGATAAATCCATTCCTCCCAAGAAGCGCCCATGGCAAGTGGTGGAAAAACCGCAACTAATAACGCGAGGAGCATAATAAATGGAGTGTAGTATTTCGCAAATCGGTCGATAAATTTCTGGGCAGGTGCCCTTTTGTTTTGTGCTTCCTCCACAAGGTAGATAATTTTTGCAATTGTCGTATCCTTGATATGCTTTGTAACTTTAACATGTAGGATTCCTTCTTCGTTAATGGTACCTGCAAATACTTCATCCCCTGCCCCTTTTGAGACAGGGATACTCTCACCAGTAATGGGAGCCTGATTCACGGCAGAAAACCCTTTTACTACAATCCCATCGAGGGCAATTTTTGTCCCAGGTTTTACAAGGATTTCATCCCCTACATGTACGTCAGATAAGGGTAATTTTTTTTCCCCTTCACTTGTAAAAACAATGGCTTCCTTCGGCGTAGCATCGATTAATGATCGAATCGATTTTCTTGCACGCTCCATAGAGTAAACTTCTAATGCCTCACTAATGGCAAAGAGAATAACGACGACAGCGCCTTCCCCCCACTCTCCAATTATGGCTGCGCCAATAATAGCGATTGTCATTAATGTCTTCATATCAAATTCAAGCTGCAAAAGATTTTTTATTCCTTGTAAAAATAAGCGGTAACCTCCTATTACCATACCTGTTAGAAACAAGCCAATGGTAAGAGGGTGGTGTTCCCCATGAGTAAAAACAGTAACCCAGCCGAAAATAACAAACATGCTGGCAATAATGACTAGGAGATTTTTTCTGGTATTCCAAGTTGGTGTGTCGTCTGTCAAATCGTTCCCTACAGATGTAAGCTTAAGATTTTCAAATGCGCCTGCTTTTTCTAAATCATGAATCGAAGGGGTTCCGTCGACCCACAGTTTTGCAGCAGAAAAGTTTACTTTCGCATCTTTAACATTTGGCAATTCTTTTACATTCCGCTCGAACCGAGCAGCGCAGCTTGATCAGGTGAACCCTTGAACATAATACTCTTTTCTATTATGTATGTTAGTCATTTTAGCTCCTCCCGTCGATGGGCAAACGCAATATTGATTAAATCCTTTACATGGTTGTCGTCAAGCCGATAAAAAACAAGTTTCCCTTCTTTACGGGAATCGGCAAGCCTTTGTTTCTTCAGGAGTCGTAAGTGATAGGATGCTGTTGCAGTAGAAGATTGGATAATATTTGCCACATCACAAACACATAACTCTTCTTCCAACGTCAAAGCGTAGGCAATTTTCAATCTGGTCTCGTCTGCCAACAACTTAAAGATTTCCGTGGTTGAAAGGATTTCCTCCTCAATGATTTTTTGTTGGGCGTTATTTACTTTTTCTTCATCGAAACAATATATCTCACAAGTATCATTCGTCATTTAGTTATACATCCTTCCTAGGTTAATCAATCATTCAAATATTTATTTGAATGTATTTTACCATGGAATGGATGCACATTCAAACATTTGTTTGAATGTTTTGTGTCTTTTGGCTAAAGGAAGGAAATGTTGTAAACAACAAACTAGTGTTTTGATTTAAATAGCGGTTGTGATTAGTGGCTACTTAAGTCATATCAGCGTTTTGATTTAAATAGGAGCGTAAATCTAGGGCTACTTCCATCATACTGGTGCTTATGATTGAAGTCGGAGCAGATTCCTCTGGCTACTTCCATCATACCTGCCTTTATGATTGAAGTTGGAGTAGAAATATCTGGCTACTTCCATCAAACGGCCTATTTGGATTGAAGTAGGTGCGAAAATCCCGAGCTTTTTACGTTATCCACCACACCCTTTCTTAGATAGGCACGTTAAAACAATTCTATTTCACTTCTAAATGTCTAATCTGCGAATAAGCTATTAAGGAAGCTTGTCTTTTACTAAAAGTTGGAGGGTTATCATGATTATATACAGCTTTTTCTTCATTTTTCCTATGATTCTTTACTTTGCTGGAATGATCAAAAAAACAAAGACACGTACAAAAATGGAAAAAATGATGCTGGCGATGGGGGCTTCGATGCTAGTAGGCTTTACAATTGGTATTTATTTTGGAGGTACCTTTCATGGGGCATTTTTTGCTTCCTTAGTGATAAGTCTTATTGTAACCAGTATTATTGGATTATTAATTGGCCTCCCCCATGGACAATTAGGTATGATTGAAGGATTATTTACTGGCAGTATGGCTGGATTAATGGGAGCCATGACTGCTGAAATGCTAGCCATTGCAGAGGTCAGGATTCTACTTTTATTACTCTTCTTATTAATGGGGCTTGGCGCCTTTTGGAGTTTTTATTTTTGGAATAAAAAAGACAGGAATCATGAAAATAAACTAGCAGCGGTTATTGTTCATGTCACTACTTTTCTTTACCTTTCAGCAGTAACATTCATCTTTATATATATGCCACCTTTTCAGGGTAAAAAAGGGGCACCAGGGCATGATCACACTCTGTTTAATAGTGGCTTTTACACGCTTCTAGAAGAGCTAACCATTTTTTGATAAAGTTCCATAAAAAAGATCAAGGAAAGTTCCATAAAAAAGATCACGGCTTGAAATTTTTCATAGCGTGATCTATTTTTTCACATGCAGTTCCCTCATAATAGACCCCATCAACCGCTTTTCGTAGGCTATATTAAATCCTGCCTGCTCGAGATTTTCGAGGGTTCTTCGGTTAATATTTGCTCCCAGGATTTTTACAACTACAGGGTTGACAATATCCATTAGTAAACCTAATAGGCGGTTTTCGCTTCGCATGTGTTCCAGCATTAATAGTTTCCCTTCTGGTTTTAATACCCGATGGATTTCCTTCAACCCTCTCACAGGGTCTGGAACAGAACAGAAGACACAAGTTGTTACAACATAGTCAAAGCTATTATCGGAGAATGTCATCTTTTCAGCGTCCATTTCGTAAAAGGTTACTGGTTTCTTTAATCTAGCTGCATGCTCTTTCCCGTAGGAAAGCATTTTTGGTGAAAAATCGATGGCCGTAAGATTCACTTCCTTTGGATAATAGGACAAATTAGCACCTGTTCCTACCCCCACTTCTAAGACATCTCCACTAACGTGATTCAAAAGTCGCTCACGCCATTTACTCTTTACCATTCTATCCATTTTATTAAAGAAAGGAGCGATGCGATTATAACGTTTTTTTATAACTGCTGAATTGCTGTTTTCCACATTACTTCGCCTCTTTCCTTGGAATGATTAGTGTGAAGGTTGTCCCTTTCCCTAACTCACTATTTACCTCTGCCGAACCACCATGGGCCTCCACAATTTCCTTTACGATAGCCAAGCCTAACCCCGTCCCACTTTTATCTCTGTTTCTAGAAGCATCTGCTTTATAAAAGCGATCCCATATATGAGGTACGTCCTTATCTGCAATTCCAACACCTGTATCCTTTACAGATAGAATGATGTTCCCTTTTGCTTTTTTCAGCCTCATTTCAATTTGCCCATTCTTCGGTGTATGTCGAATGGCATTTTCTACGATGTTAATAACAGCCTGTTCCATACGATATGCATCCATTAATAAGGTGATCTCTTCACAATCAGGATCTATTACTAGGTGGTGACGAAGGTTTTTTTGATCGAACATAAGTGCCCGGCTTTCATATAGACTTTTTAACCAAGGGGCAACAGGGATTTCTTCCTTTTCTAGTTTGATTTTTCCCTCTTCCAACTTTGTTAGTAAAAACAAATCACTTACAAGGTTTTCCATTCGTACCGCTTCCTGATAAATAACGTTTAAATTTCGCTTCCATTCCCCATTATCATCAGGGGGGATTTCTTTCATTACGGCAGAATACCCTTTAATATAAGTTATTGGAGTTCGCAGGTCATGAGAAATGTGCGAGATAAAATGCCTTCTGGAATCACGATACTGCTTTAATTGCTTCGTCATGGATTGAATGCTATTGGCAAGTTTAGCAATTTCATCCTCACCCTTGAGTTCCAATTCAACGTCAAAATTACCTTCGGCGATCGTTTTTGTTTTTCCACTAATATGATTTAATGGCTTCGAGATTCTCTTTGTCAAATAAACAATAAATAGATTCCCAATGATGAAGGTGACCACACCCATTATAGCTAGAAGCCATAACAACTGAATTCTGGCTTGGTTCAGTTCGCCCGTATCCTGATCTAAAAAAACATAACCGACAATTTCTCCCTCTCCCTTTTCAAATACAGGCATCAAAGCCCAGATGTGTGGAATATGGAAAGGCATAGATGTATCCACTCTAGCAATAAATGGTTCATTCACATTATAAGCAGCATGGTAGTTATCATTTATCCAGCTTAAAAAATGATGAAGTTTCGATTCAGTCACTTTATCTGACAAATACGTAATATTTAAATTGCTATCAAGTATTAAAAACGAACTCTTTTTTCCTGTCTCAATTTCTTCTATATACTCAATAACCTTATTATCCACATCCTTTTCTAACAAATGGGCATGGGAAACAATCCGTCCCGCCACCTCTTCCGTTAAATGTTGCTCATAAAAATTTTTGGTGATCCAATTGGCACCACCTACTAACGTTACAACTGTGACGAGCAGAATAACCATAACCCACGCCGTCACTCTCGATGCAAGGCTTTTAAACAGCATACCTAATCCTTCTTTCATCCCTCTTTATGGGGAGTTGTGGACAGTTCGATAGTATCTTTTATTCCTAAAGACATGAAAGAAACTCTCCTACACTTCCGGAACTTTATATCCTATTCCCCAAACAGTCTCTATTACAGGTTCATTATAACTCACAGCCTTCAACTTCTCGCGAATATTTTTTATATGGGTGTCTACTGTACGGTTGTCCCCTTCATATTCCATTCCCCACTCTAGTTCTAGCAAATGGTCCCTGCTATAAACTCTACCTCGATTGCTTGCCAGTCGGTAAAAAATTTGGAATTCTTTTTTTGTTAAAGGGAGAGTTTGACCCTTAAAAGAAATTTGATAGCTACTAGGTTGGAATAATAATTCTTTAACGGTAAAAGTATCCTCTTTATGCTTGATATTCTTCGTTCTCCTCAGGATTGATCCAATCCTTGCTGCTAGCTCTTTTGGTTCAAACGGTTTAACCATATAGTCGTCAGCCCCAAGCTTTAGTCCTTCCACTACTCTCTCTGTATCTCCTAAAGCCGTTAAAAGAATAACAGGAATTTGATTTTCCAGATGCCCCCTTAAAGTTTTCAGCAACTCAAACCCGTCCACTTCTGGCATCATAATATCTAATATAATTAGATCATAATTGCCAGTAATAATTTTATCTAATGCCTCTTCTCCGTTGGAAGCTTACGTCAAGGCTGTACTGATATGGCGCAAGGCAAACCCTTAGCAATTTCCTCATTTCGGCTTCATCATCTACAAGTAAAATTCGTTCACTCATCTCTGTTCCCTTCTTTCTCAGTATAGAAAACTAGTTGCAGCATTATAAATGATTTAATAGTTGATTAATCCATTTTAAATGATTTTATTGAAGAAAAAATGAAGTTATTATCTTTAAGTTTGGCACTTCTAAAGTAGATTGTATTACAAAACGTTAAACAAACGTTTATTTAATTGCAATGGTGAGTTTAAACAAACGTTTATTTAGCCATTACAGTACTTCTTTCCATTAGTTCTTCACCTTTTATATTTTAGTTGACACATGATAAACTAGATGAAATAACCTTAGAAGGAGCAACACAAGTCATGAGTGGAAATGAATTTCAAACAAAAGTAGCAAATGACCCTATATTCGAGCATCAATTGGAAGAAAAAATACAACACAATACAAATTATTATATAAGCAAATGGAAGGATGCTTCAGAGCCTTTTAATTTCTCCGGTTGGAATTGGCCTGCTTTCCTTATTACACCATTTTGGCTGTCTTATCGACAGATGTATCGGCATCTTATCACGTATTCTCTATTTCTTTTAGCTATTTTTAGTTTATCATTAAGCATTCCTTTGTTCCTATATTTCACTCCATTGCAGGAGTTAAACCAAATATTTTGGACATCAACAGCCATCGTTCTTATACACCTTTATTATGGATTCAAAGGGAATGCAGTTTACGCTAAATTTATTGCCAGTCTCTTTCAATGGGAAGCTAGCGAAAGGAAAACAAATGTCCCATTATTTAACCGTACAGGTCGATCATGGATCAGTGCAATCATTGCCCCTATTTTTATGATTGTCTTTATTGCAATTCCGTTGTTTTGGGGAAATACTTTCATTAACACATCAACCTTGCCCTATGGTCTTTACGTCTATTTAGAGGATCAAGGAGCACCTCAATCAGTAGTTGAGATAATGGAGTCGGAATCACAAGTATTTCAAAAATATTCTTCCACCATCCACCTTCTCTATTATTCTCAGGAGCCTATTAACAGCCAACCATTTCAAATTGTCCTTCATTATCGAGAAAACGAACAAGATGATTGGACATTGCTGAGAGACAGAACCTTCTCGTTCTTCACTTCTAATAAGATTGAATTAGATTTATTAAATGCAGAAGACCCCTTAACAAAAACCGGAGAGTATCAGGTTGAGGTTTTCATAGATGGAGAACATAAAGGGATTACTTTTTTTGAAATACAATTGTAAAGAAAGGCTAAGGCATTAATAGCTAGGTTTAGCTTTGCTGCCTTAGCTTAAATCCTAAGATATTTTTGTTCCGTTTGGTACAGGATTATCAACATTCAACAGAATCACGTCCCCTTTTTCAGGAACACCTCCAAGAACCAACACTTCTGATTTATATCCTGCTATGCGTAATGGAGGAAAATTGACAACTGCAGCAACCTGTCTGCCAACCATCATTTCCGGTTCATAACGCTTTGTTATTTGTGCACTTGATTGTTTTATCCCCAAATCACTGCCAAAATCTATTTTCAGCTTAATGGCAGGCACTTTTGCCTCTGGAAATTCCTCCGCTTCCAAAACGGTTCCAATGCGTAAATCTAGTTTCTGAAAATCATCGAATGTAGCCAACTCAAACACCTCCTTATTTCCAATATTCTACAAATCATTCCTAAATCCTTTTATAAAGTTTGAGTCATTTCTTCTGTTTCTAATAAATTATTATACATTTAAATGACAAAGGTACTCGCGAACATTTATTTGATTAATTTTTCGGACAATTGAGGTAACAGAAGTCACCCCTTTGTCCGACGGTGATTCATCTCCCCCTTACCGTTAGGCTTATGCCCTTCGCACGCTTGAAGAGGGAGTTTTCTCGCCTACTTTACATAAATCTCTAGCAAATCACCTATCCTAACGTAGAGCATTTGTTAGTTACATGGATCACCTATTGAAAAGTCAGCTTTTATTACTCATTCTCACATACAGTGAAAGGGGGATACATCCGTTTCTTCGGATGAAAAAACCTGATGGGAAAATATCAATATGAAACAAAAAAACCTAGTATTGTATTTTATCTCTCTGCTCCGCTTGTTGCTTTATTCGTGTTATGGGGAGCAATAGGACCAAGATCGTTAGAGAACTTTTCTAATAACGCATTAGCTGCAACCATTGATAACTTCGGCTGGTTTTATATGTTGGCCACCGCATTTTTCATAGCCTTTGTATTATTTTTAGCAATTAGTCCTTTTGGAAGACTTCGTTTGGGAAAACCAGATGAACGTCCTGAATACAAATTTTACACCTGGTTGGGGATGTTATTTTCTGCTGGAATTGGTGTTGGCTTTGTATTTTGGGGAGTGGCAGAACCTGCCCTTTACTTTTTAGACCCACACCCTGACTATATTGGACTTTCTGACGAAGTAAAGGCAGCTGCAGGACTTCGATATGCTGTTTTTCATTGGGCCCTCCACCCTTGGGCCATCTTTTCTTTAGTAGCATTAACTCTGGCCTATGTTCAATTTCGAAAAGATCAACCTGCTCTAATCAGTTCTGCTTTCCAGCCATTACTAGGTGAAAAAATTTACGGGCCACTTGGAAAAGGAATCGATGTTTTAGCTGTACTCGCTACCTCAACAGGGGTAGCTACTACATTCGGTTTAAGTGCCTTGCAAATTACTGGTGGTCTTTCTCACCTTACAGGAACCATACCAAACAATGCTGGTACCCAATTGACTGTCATTGCCATTGTGACTGTATTATTCATTTTTTCAGCTGCTACAGGTGTGAATAAGGGGATAAAAATATTAAGTACTATTAATTTAACTATCGCTTCGATCTTACTTATTTTTATGATAGTTATGGGGCCTACCTTGTTTATTGCAGAGAGTATTGTAACAACTATCGGTAATTACATTGCCAATGTGACACAGATGAGTTTGGATCTTAATCCTTTCGGTGACGGTGAATGGATGGGGATTTATACGATTTTTTTCTGGGCTTGGCATATTTCATGGGCACCCTTTATGGGGATCTTCATAGCACGGATTTCACGTGGGAGAACAATTCGGGAATTTGTAGCTGGTGTTTTAATTGTACCATCATTGCTGGCAGTCATCTGGTTCACTGCCTTTGGGGGAACTGCCCTAAAAATGATAATGGATGGCAATGATCGAATCGGAACCCTAGTCATGGAAAACGTTGAAGTCGCCCTATTTGTCACCCTTGGGGAGTTACCTCTTGGCATTATCATGAGTATCCTTGCTGTTGGGTTAATTATTATCTTTTTTATTACATCTGCTGACTCTGCATCCTATGTTTTGGCCGCTTTAACAAGCAATGGTAGTCTTGAACCTAAACTAAGCGTTAAGGTCATTTGGGGCTTTCTCATTGCTGGTACCGCAAGTGTATTATTATTAAGCGGTGGGTTAACTGGACTGCAAACAGCTTCTATAATTGCTGCTCTCCCCTTCGCCATCATCATGGTTGTAATGATGTTTTCATTATTGATGATGATGAGTCGCGATGTTCGAGTCGAGAAAAAACGTGAAAATCAGCAAAGGACCAAGTTAATTAAAAGTGAAATCCATAGTGATATGTATGAAAAAGTTAAGGAAGAAGTTTATGAGGAAATTAAAGAAGAAGTGTACGATGAAATGAAAGAAGAAGTATATGAACAAGTGAAAGAAGAGGTATTTGACGATTTAAAGGAAGAGGTGTATGAAGAATTTAAAGAAAAAATATATGAAGATTTGAAAGAGGATTTAAGCGAGCAATTGGACGGTGAGCTTGACCCTCCATCGGAAGGAAAAAATGATGATCGTAAAAAATAAAGTTTTTCAATTTTCTAGAAGAGTTTGCCTTTACTGTTTGGGCAGCTCTTTTTTTATATCATTAATAGCTATAGTCCATCCCATCTTGTCACGAGGGTACTGAAAAGTGGTACATTTCCTCTTTTTCCAGTACCCTCGAAGCAATGAGCGTAGCCGTCACAATCTTTAAAAGCCTGATAGGAGTGGGCTCCTCCTATCAGGTGAGTGACGAGCGAAGCCATTGCAACAGCAATTTAAAGCGCCGAAAAAGTTGTTTTGTCATTTTTCAGCGGTCTCCTAGTCACTCTCCCAACACTTCGTACGCATTTTCCGCTCCAACTGTCACTCCCATGCTCCGCGCTCACCACCCCTATACTCCATCAAAACACTTCCACCTACTACAATCCCAAACTTAAAAAGCCCATTCCTCAATGGAATGGGCTTGGATTATTCGTTTTAGGAATTAAAGCTTAACTACGTTAGCAGCTTGAGGACCACGGTCGCCTTCAACGATTTCGAATTCAACTTCTTGGCCTTCTTCTAATGTTTTGAAACCTTCAGATTGGATAGCTGAGAAGTGTACGAATACATCGTCTCCACCTTCGCGCTCGATAAATCCAAAACCTTTTTCTGAGTTAAACCATTTTACTTTGCCTGTCATGTTAACGGCCTCCTTAAAAATAAATGAAAAGTTAAATCTTTGAATACCGTAAAACTTATTTCATGCCTTACAAGAACTTTTTGCTTCCGAGGCCGAAAACGTTTTTCGATTTCAAAACTATTTACTTCCTGATCATATCATACTGATCAAAGGGATGCAAACACATTTTTCCTGTAATGGCAATGAAAATAACGTGTTTCCGACCCCTTTACAATGTTTATTATAGACAAAGTTGGGTATTATCATTCACTATTCTGCAATACCAAAAAAACTTCCTATGTAACGGCTTACATACTCCCCCCACTAAAAATTATAAGCACAACAATCGAAATAATTGGTATTGCTGTAATTAATGGAATAGAAATGGTAAACATCATCGTCAATGCGCTTTTAACCTCTGCCTCATTAAGTCTTTCTTTTTTACTTCGATAAACAGAAAAAATCCTCAACAAGCCTAAAATGAACACTACAATAACCATGATCAGTGGAACAGCAGGATCTATTGTCTGGCCTTCCAAGGTAATAAAGGCAATAATGATTAAGGCAATAGGAATCATTTCAATAAAGGCCAAGCGAACAAATAACTTAGTTTGTATTTTTTGCATAAAGGCTTTTGTTGTATCCTCATTAACTTCCTTAAGCAAACCTTGAAAGGTAATGATGAATCCGATAATAAAAATTACAGTTGCAGCAACTAATAAGTATTCCACACGCATCCCTCCTCGTCCAATATTATAATATTACAATTTAGAAGGTTTGGCTGTCTATATAAGTAGTTGCATTTCTTTAGTAAAAATGTGCAAAGACCCTGCACTACTTGGTGCAAGGTCCAACCCGATCTTACAAAATATCCAATTTGATTGCTAAAGCAACTAATAGTTGAAGTAAAATTTGAATGTTAGCAGCGATTTGAGTGTCAGTAGTGGAAATTTCAACATTTCTTGAGTTTTCAACAACTGTTTTCTGGAAAGAAATTTGCTTCATTTTTGATGTTTGCATTAATTCTTGTGTTAAATCCTCTGCTGTCCTTGAGTCTGCAATGGAGATACTAATTAATACAGCAATGGCTGCCTGTAATCCTGCCTGTAAATTTACTGCTGCTTTAGTATCCGTTGTAGTAACAGTTACATCACAAGAATCCTTAATAAAAATATATTCTTCATTTAACTGAAGTGTTTTGTTTTTATTTGCGGCCCCTTGCGTTTCATCTTGAATATCTTTGCGACCACATAATGGGTGTGCGCTATCTGCGTCTAATGCGCTCCAGTCCCTATTTGCATCAGTTGAGCGAAAGACTTCCTGATTCACTTTCATTCCTCCTTTTCCTATTCTCGTTACACTGTATGTGAGAATACACAGTTTGTTTGGACAATGTGATCAAGAAATAAGTCTATTTTTACTATTTTTTTCTTCTTTTAGAGCTAGAACCCTTAACATAAACTTTCGGTTTAGTTTTTGGTTGCTCAGCAATTCCAAAGAAGTCTTCTGTTGAGTCTTCAGCCGGTTTCCGTTTCCATTTCCATTGATTTTTGGGGCATATCATTTTCCGTTACGGATTTATTCGTATTCTCTAAAAACTTTTCAACATCGGATTCAATATTCTTAACGATATTTCTTACCTTTTCCTTCTGATCAGGTGATAAGTCCACTTTATCTGGTGAAATATTGTACTTTTTAAATAGACGATCTAGGTATACGTCCATTAATTGATTTTGTTCCTTCATCAGTCAAACCTCCTCATTTTCCACGATACTATACCTTATGCATGGAAAATCGTTTGGCATAGGGAACTTGACTAGTTTTTGGTAATTTCTCAAAACAAAAGCGTAAGCGCTGAAGCTATTACATTATAAATCCCAGTTATTCACATTTATATAAAATAAAAATTCCTTAACAAACAAAAACAGCACGGCGAATTCACCGTACTGCTTTTCTAATAATTATTGGAAGTCTTTCACTTTTTGAACAAGGGGTTGAACCAATGCTACAAGTTTCTCTTGTGCCTCTATAGACGTATCGCCACGTACGCCAAAGTACAATTTCAGTTTAGGCTCCGTTCCTGACGGTCGTAAACAAAACCAAGATTCATCTGTCATGATATATTTCAGAACGTTTGAATTAGGAAGTCCCGTAGGTATCTCCTCTTCCTTTATATGATCAAATGCTTTGCCCGTCAAATAATCCTCAGAACGCTTTAAGGCGAATCCACCTTCTGGATCAAATTCTGCTTCCCTTAAGCTATTGATGAAATTACTCATGGTTTCCACCCCTTCTTTCCCCCTAAACACAAAGGAATGAAGTGTTTCCCGATAATGACCATACTTTTCATAAATTTCTTCTAAGCCTTCAAATAACGTCTTCCCTTGCTCCTTATAATAGAGGGCCACTTCAGATGCCAGTAGCACAGCTTGAACAGCATCCTTATCCCTAACAAAAGGTTCGATTAAGTACCCGTAACTCTCTTCATATCCAAAGATAAAGTTTTTAGTGTTACCTTCACCCTCGAAGTCCCTGATTATTTCGGCAATATATTTAAAACCAGTTAATACATCTATCACTTCCACATCATGGGCTTCGGCGATTGCTTTCCCTAACGGAGAGGTAACAATCGTCTGAACCATAACACTGTTCGTTGGAAGAGTAGCATTTGCTACCCCTGTTGACAACAGGTAATGAAGCATTATTGCACCAGTTTGGTTCCCTGTTAGGACTTGATACTGGTCTTCCTTATTTTTTGCTGCAACCCCAACACGGTCCCCATCTGGATCCGTTGCAATTAATACATCAGCTCCAATTTCTTCTCCCTCTTTCATTGCCCTGTCAAATGCCACATGCTCTTCTGGATTCGCAGAGGTAACATTGGAGAAGTTTTCGTCTGGTGTTGCTTGAGATTCTATCACATGTACTTGAGAGAAACCAACCTTACGATAACTGTTTAAAACTGGGGTTAGTGACGCTCCATGTAAAGGGGTAAAAACAACGGATAATTCTTTTCCTTTTTCCGAAACTAATTCCTTATTTTGAATCACCTTCATAAGCTGAGTTTCATATGATTCATCCATTTCCTTACCAACATAAACAAGTAAACCACTAGTTAACAATTCTTTTTCATCAGTTGTTGGGACAATTAATTCGTCTGCTACTTCATTAACATATTTCAACAATAAATCTGAGTCAGCACCTACTAGTTGAGCACCATCATCACCGTACACTTTGAACCCGTTATACTCTGGAGGGTTATGACTAGCTGTGATCATGATACCTGCAACAGCTTTAAGTTCTCTAACTGCAAAGGACAATTGAGGTGTAGGACGGAGTTCTTCAAAAACGTATACTTTTACTCCATCCGCTCCAAGTACTTTCGCAGACTCTAATGCGAACTTTCGAGAAAAGCGCCGGTTATCGTAGGAGATGGCAACGCCTTTTGCCATTGCTTTCTCCCCTTTTTCACAAATGAGCTTACTCAACCCTTTCGCAGCACGGCGTACTGTATATGTATTCATACGATTTGTTCCAGGTCCTATTTCGCCACGCATTCCACCTGTACCGAATTCCAACGCCTTATAAAAAGAGTCTTCCAATACTTTATGATTATCTTTTAACGCCTCCAGTTGTTGCCTTAACTCCAATTCTAATTCGGCACTTTTTTGCCAACGTTCAAATTCCAATTCCCAGCTCATCTTTACCTCTCCTTTATAACCAAAATTCGAATATCTATATCATAATATGTATTTTAACTAGATGCCAATCAATATTATACGACAAAAAAAGACCCAATAAGAAGAGGATGACACAAAAGGAATATTTATCCTTATGTAGTCACCCTCAACTAAGTACCATTATTCATGATAGTGATAGGAAAACAGTTCGGCCAAAACTAACGTGATGGCTCCCATTAACGACCCTTTTTCTCCAAGGGATGCTGCCATGATCTTTGTTTTTAACTCGCTTCCTGTTAAAACACGAGCATTCACCACTTCTCTTAACGGAGTCATAATCAGATTCTTTGCTTTAGCTAAGCCCCCACCAATGATAACAAGGTTTGGGTTAAACATATGAATAATATTCACGATACCGATCCCTATAAATCGGCCTGTCTTTTCTATCATTTCCAGACAAAGTTCATCCCCATTTAATGCATGTTCATGTATTAAAGCCCCTTCAATTTTATCTAAATCACCGTTTACGGATTTCGTAAGCATTGTTTTTCTGCCTAGGGAAATTTCCCGAATCGTTCGTTCCCTTAAAGCCTGTCCAGAAGCTAGCGTTTGAAAACAGCCAAAGCCACCACATGAACATTGAGGTCCATTCAAATCAATAACCATATGGCCAATTTCACCTGCTATGCTTTCATGACCATTAAACAACTCCCCGTTGATCATAATACCAGCACCAATTCCCTCTCCAATGTTGATACATGTAAAATTATCATATCCCTTCCCGTTCCCGAACCATTTTTCCCCTAACGCCATGGCTTTCGCATCATTTTCAACTCTGACAGGCAGGCCAAAGAGTTCCTCCAGCTTTTCTTTCACTGGAATGTCGTGGAGATTTAAGCTTGGCGCATAGCGGGACATCCCTTTTTTACTATCAACAATACCATGCATGGAAATACCTATTCCAAGAAGCCTGCTGGCATCTATTGCCTTGCTTCCTTTAATGTCCTTAATCACATAAACCAACTCATCCAGCAAAGATTCCATTGAAATTTCCTGAGGCATCTTCTTCTCTTTATAAATCAATAACTCACCCATAAGGTTAGAAAGCCCATAGCGAAGTTTCTTTATCCCTACGTCAACACCTATTACAAAATGGTCCGGATGGATGACCAATAAAACAGGCTTCCTCCCTCCCGTAGAAGCGCCTGTCTCACTTTCGAGAATTAAATCCTTCGCGAGAAGTTCATTAACAATATTCGTAACAGTTGGTGGAGTCAGTTTCGTTTTTTTGGCCACATTTGCTCGAGAAATTGGCCCGTGTATACGAATGGTATTCAATACAAGCGACCGGTTTAGTGACTTCATTAATTGAAAGCTTCCTGCTATGCCCTGATTCATTTTCCTCCACCTCCTCTTTTCCCATTATAAATGACAATAAAGATTATAAGCTTTTAATAAACTTCCGGAAAGCCATTTGCCCTATTTCATCTCGTTTAAACACACCTGCATGCTCTAGAATTATGGAAAAAGTATTCCCTAGTTCTTGTTGTAAAATAGATTGACAGTTATCCTTCGTTACAGGGTAATCCTTAAAATGCTTAAGGCCCATTTTTTATGTTTTAATATACTTCCTTCACGGTCAATGGCTTGTTCCGGGTCTGGTGTAAGCATTGCCTCTTCCAATAATGTCATTTCTTCAACTAATCTCCCTGGTAAAACTGCAAGTCCCATCACTTCAATCAAACCGATGTTTTCTTTTTTAATATGATGAACTTCCCCGTGAGGATGGAAGATTCCCATCGGATGCTCGTCATTGGTTCGGTTATTTCGCAAGACAATATCTAGCTGGTAATTTTCTTGTGACATTCTAGCAATTGGCGTCACGGTATTATGAGGAGTCTTTCCCGTACGAGAGTGAATTCCCACACTCTCATCATTGTAATGCTGCCAATTTTTCCGAATGTGTTCGGCAGCGTTGATAACATCTTGTTTAACTTGTCCTGTCACCCGTAGAACTGACATGGGCCATTTTACCTTCCCAATAGTCACACCTTTTAAATGAGAAAACTCAAAGACTTCTTCTTCCTCTGCAACAGCCATGGGAAATTGATGGTTTCCCCCTTGATAATGGTCATGGCTTAAAATAGACCCTCCTACAATTGGTAAATCTGCATTAGAGCCTGCAAAATAGTGTGGAAACCGTTCTACGAAATCCAATAGACGAGTAAATGTCAGCTCAGAAATTACCATTGGCTCGTGTTTATCTGACAGAATGATAGCATGCTCGTTGTAATAGACGTATGGCGAAAATTGAAGACGCCAAGACTCTCCGTTAAGGGCCAAAGGAATTGTCCGTAAGTTTTGCCTTGCTGGATGATTTAACCTCCCTGCATACCCTTCATTTTCCTTACAAAGGAGACATAATGGATAATTCGAGGATTTTACAAGCTTTGCAGCAGCAATTTCCTTCGGGTCCTTCTCTGGTTTTGACAAATTAATGGTGATTTCCAGTTCACCATAAGGAGTTTCTGCCTTCCAATTAAGATTTTTTTTAATACGGTCCTGTCTAATATAATGGGTATCTTTACTGTACTGATAAAACCACTTTGTTGCCCCTATTGAATTTTGTTCCTTTTCTATTTGTGTAAATTCGTGGATCACTGTCGATGGTCTTGCTGTTAAACATCCCATAATCTTCGTATCTAACAAATCTCTTTCCGTAACTGTATTATTTTTTATACGGCCAGTTTTATAAGCCCATTCCAATATAGGCTCTAGTAACTCTGCTGGCTCAACCGTCGCAGGAACATTCATGATTACATCGTTGGGCTCGTATTCATCTATTTGGAGACATTCCAAAATGGCATTACGGCAAAAAACTGTATCTTCCAAGCTAATTAGCTTTTTATTAATACCGTACTGAAGTAACCGTTCAATATGCCCATAAATAGTATTAGACATTTTCCTCCCCCTGTTCTTTTCCAAAATTAATGACGATAGCCATTTGGATTTCGCTGATGCCACTTCCACGCCGTTTCAATAATATCTTCAACATTCGTGTAAATAGGCTTCCAGCCTAGTACATTAGTAGCTTTTTCCGAGGAGGCAATTAATACGGCCGGATCCCCTGCTCTCCTTGGTGATACCTCTCTATTTATGGTTACACCTGTTACACTCTCAGCAGCGTCAATTATTTGTTTTACACTGAATCCATTCCCATTGCCTAGATTAAAAATATCGCTTTCACCATTATTTCTCAAATGGTCTAAAGCCAGTAAATGTGCTTGAATTAAGTCAGAAACATGAATATAGTCCCTAATACAAGTGCCGTCTTCCGTAGGGTAATCATCCCCAAATATTTTTATAGAGTCCCTTTGCCCTAAGGCTGCCTGGAGGACGATGGGAATTAAATGTGTCTCAGGGCGATGATCTTCACCAATGGAATGGTTTGGGTGGGCACCTGCCACATTAAAGTAGCGGAGTACTACATAGTTAAGGCCATAGGCTTGGTCAGTCCATTTTAGCAATTTCTCTACTGCCAACTTTGTTTCGCCGTACGGATTGGCCGGGATCGTCTTATCCCCTTCTGAAATAGGTACACTTTCTGGCTCCCCATAGGTTGCTGCCGTTGATGAAAATACAATATTTTTCACGCCGTACTCCACCATTTTTTTCAAAAGACAAATGGCTCCGTATACATTATTTTCATAGTATTGAAGAGGATTCTCTACACTAACACCTACTAAAGAATCGGCCGCAAAATGCATTACTGCATCAATATGATTATCTCGAAATATCTTGTTGAGGATATCCATGTCTTGAAGTCTACCAATATATAGCTTTGCACCTTCTAAAACTGCCTCCTTATGGCCAGTCTGAAGGTTATCGATGACAACAACTTCTTCCCCCTTATCCAATAAATCCGCCACCGCATGACTGCCAATGTATCCAGCTCCACCGCAAACCAATATTGCCATTACTGCACTCTCCCTTCTTATATTATGAAGTTATTTACGTTAGCTTTTTCGCTCCATCACCAATGCCTACTACGTAAAAATCAGCTTTGAGTCCTGTAGCAGCCTCGTATTTTTCACCGATTCGCTTCAAGGTTTCTTCCATGTTTTCCTCCCGAATTAAGCTGACTGTGCAACCCCCAAAGCCTGCACCTGTCATTCTAGATCCTAGTACTTCCTCTTCCTCCCAAGCGGCATTCACTAAGGCATCTAAATGCTCTCCCGTTACTTCATAATCATCCCTTAACGAAACATGAGACTCATTCATTAATTTCCCGAACCCTGCTACATCCTGGTTCTTTAATTTTTGTGCCGCTTCTTTTGTTCTTACGTTTTCCGTTACTGCATGCTTGGCTCTTCTAGCTACCACAGGGTCTGATATATGTGTCTTGAGCTTTAAAAACTCGTTGTTGGATAGTTCACATAAATTATCAATCGTTGTGACTGCCTGTAAATCCCTTAGGGCCTGCTCACATTCAGAACGCCTTTCATTATATTTAGAGTCGGCTAAACCCCTACGCTTGTTCGTGTTGGCAATGACAAGCTTTACACCATTCAGCTTGACTGGAGCATAGTGATATTCCAACGAATGACAATCAAGTAGAACAGCATTTTCCTCTTTGCCCATACCAATGGCAAATTGATCCATTATGCCACAATTCACTCCGATATACTGATTCTCTGCTTCCTGAGCATATTTAACAAGTTGTACCCGATCTGCTTGGAAGTCATTCAACCAATCCCACATAATTGCCGTTACTAATTCAATTGAAGCAGACGAGGACAGTCCGGCTCCATTGGGAATATCTCCATAAAAGACTGCATCAAAGCCGTATTCTCCTATGTAACCGTGTTTTTTCATTGTTTCAATCACCCCTTTTGGGTAATTGGCCCAATTATGATCCTCATTATATTCAAGACTTCCAACAGAGAGTTCTACAACCCCAATATTAGGGAAGTTATCTGAATACATCCTAATTTTTCGGTCTGCCCTAGGGCTTATAACTACATAAGTTCCAACAGTTAGGGCGCATGGAAAAACCAGTCCCCCATTATAGTCGGTGTGTTCTCCAATTAAATTTACCCGTCCTGGTGCAAAGAAAAAATGAAGACCTCTGTTCCCTTCACTAGATCCATAGACTTTGTTAAATAAATTAATTAATTCATCCTTTGTCATATGACTCCCTCCAAATGCACTAACTTTTTATAAGTATATTATACATTTCCTTGGGTGATTTTGAAATCTTTATTAATTTATTTAATAAAGTTTCTTGTGATTGGTTGATCTTCACAGAATTAGTTGTTATCACAATCCCTTTTCAGAAAAACACCTCTCATTCCTTCTTATCATAGAATAATTATGTACTTTTTTATGTCAAAGCTTAGGAGTGATAAATTTGGAACAACAGGATAATCTCAGCCTGGTGGTAAAATCCCTGTTTTTTTTAGGTTCACTTCTATTTTTCATTGCCACCTATCTAAACCTTCAAGACGAGGTTAAAATGGTAATAACCTGTTAAACTAATTTTTTATTTCCAAAATCGAATGTCCTGCCATCACCTCTGTTATGTTAAAGCCACTTATACGATTCCCTCTTCAAGGCAAAAAAAGAAATGGATGTATAAAAAGGATATTCCTGTCTATACATCCATTTCTTATATTTTCAAAACCAGTAACTACTCATGTTTTTTAATTAATGGCAATAGGCCAGGCCAAACTCATCAAATTGACCAGTAACGTCTATTATAAATGCCACATCCAAATCTTCATCTAACCTTAAGGCAAGTTCATATTTTTCTCCACCTACTATTGACTTTAACTGAATAGCATACCTGTCTTCTTCTTCCCAATACTTAACTTTCTCAACATCTATTTCATCCTCTTGCAAGGAATAATTCTCGACTACAAATTCTATACTTCTTTCGGCAGCAGCTTTCTGTCCGGCAGATACGCCTCCCCCGCCAATAAAAAACCAGCAAATGGCTATAACAAAAGCTCCTGATAAAATAATGGTTAGCTTCAGACGGGACATGCATCCACCCTCCCTTTATCACACTTTCTGTATTAATTATTATATAATGTATAGCTCGAAAAGGGAACTAATTCTCAGTAAGTTTATAGGATTTATTTGAGTTAGCTGATGAGACAACCTAAGAAATCTTTTTTTAAAATGAGAAAAATGCTGAGAAATGAATTCTCAGCATTTTTGAAAGGATTATACTCTCGTTGGTACCTTATTTAAGTACGCCTTTAACATCCAGTTATGTTTTTCTATGGAAGCTCTCATACCGATAAATAAGTCTGCTGTCGGATGATCGTTGCCATCTTCTGCTAGCTCAATAATTTTCTCCAAGTCCTTCTTCAAGTGATCAAAATCCTCTGATAGGGTAGCCACCATTTCTGAAGGTGCTTCTCCTCCTCTAGCTTCTTCAATAGAGGCTTTGTCTAGGTAATCGCGTAATGTGGAAATAGGCTCGCCACCGATCATTAAAATACGCTCTGCGATTTCATCAATATAACCTGCAGCTTCTGTATAAATCTCTTCAAACTTTTCGTGAAGTAAGAAGAAGTCCTGCCCCTTTACATACCAGTGATAATGATGAAGCTTCGTGTTTAATACGTTCCAATTGGCTAGTTGTTTATTCATTGTTTGTACAAGATTAGTTCTACTCATGTTATAAAACACTCCTTCTTTGAATGGGCTAATATCTTATTATGTTTTCATTATATACCAAACTATAAAAAGTATCAATTAATAATAATTATAATTTAGTAATTATTTTATTTGAATGGACTGACCCTTACTATTTTACCTTTTATCATGGAATGTTATCCAAATCTCTTGTTTACCTGTTTATTCCATACCTCATATGTATATTGCCATTAATTCTTCATCCCAGTATTGCCCTTTATATTTAAAGGCCTGTTTCTCTACACCATACGTTTGAAAACCTAGTGTAGAATAAAACTGTTTAGCTTTTTGGTTGCTTGTTACAACCATTAATTGAAGTTGCTCAAGGTTTCTTTTTTTTACTGTCTTCGATAATTGCTTCCATCAAACGCTTCCCAATCCCCTGCCCCCTCACGGTCTTGGACACATACATTCCCAATAAACTTCCCTTGTGTTTCATTTTTTCTAAGGGAAACCTCCTTACAGTAGCAACGGCAGCTAACCTCCCGTCTACAAATGCACCATAAGTGGCCATTCCTTCTCCCGTAATGAATGATTTTATATTTTGTTTCGGATCATCACCAGTTAATGTTTCTTCAAGGGTTGCCGCAAATGCTTCCGGGTTGTTTTGTAAAGCTTCTAGTCGAAGTAGCCAATATATATTAATATCTTCTTCTGTCAAAATTTTCACTTCCATACTCGCCATTAATCTCCATCTCCCATGTCCTATAAAAGATTTTGAATAGATAAAAAAGCCTTCACTTGTGGAAGAGTTTCAGACTCCTTAGAATAAGTAATCCATGTTTCCCTCGTTAAAGGATTACCGTCTACAAACAAAGGATTTTTGTCATAACCTTCTTCCCCTAAATCGGAGATAGCGCTTTGGGGGAGGACGGCAATCCCAATCCCTTTTTTCATTAATTGCTTACAGGTCTCTATTTGGTCCACTTTTATAATTTGTGAAAATTTAAATTCATCATTGTCCATAAGCCATTTGCTCACTAATGATTGAAGTGTTTCGTCCCCTTCAAAAACAATAAGGGGACGGCTCGAATCGACGATTGGATCACCGCTGTGTTTCTTAATGAGATATAATTGATCACTTAAAAAGTGGTGACAAGGTTGTGTTTTGATTTTTTCTCCCCTAAAAATGGTTATATGGAAATTTTTAATGCTTCTTCGTATTTCTTGACTTAATCCTGTCGTTAGCTGCAATTGAACTTTCGGGTATTTTTTTTATGTATTTTTCCAAAAGATTAGGAAGTACGTAAAGGCCAACAACTGAGGAAACACCCAGAGATAAACTGCCCCCTACTTCCTTTTCCAAAGCTGCTAATTCATTTTTTAATTGGGCTTCCTTGAGTAATAGCTCCTCACCGTGAGCAACCACCTTTTCCCCAGCAGGTGTGATCATTAACTGCCTCGGTGTACGAATAAACATTTCTACACCCCAAGTTTGTTCAATTTGCTTTAAACGTTGACTTATTGCAGGCTGTGAAATCATCAGTCTCTCCGCTGCCCCCTTAACAGTCCCTGCTTTATGTAAGGTAACTAAAACTTCATAATCCTCTACCTTCATTACCCAATCACACCCTCTGTTTAAATTCCTCTTATAGATTCTTTTTTTCAAAACAACTATGGCTTTACAGCCACTACCATGACAGGAACGCAGCCGTTGCATTCTATTTAGAGCTGACAGGAGGGGGTTTCTCCTGCCCAGCAAGCGACGAGCAAAACCATTGCCAATTCAAATTAACAATCTCTTATACAAAATAATAACAAAATTACTGTTACCTTATACAGTATTTTGTTATACAATTTTTTCTGGATTTGCTTATTCCTGTAATACGTGCTATACTAAGCCCTGTCTTCGCAAAGAATATTATGATTTTGCTTTTTCGAAAATAATTTATAGATATAACAGAAGGAATCTAGTCAACATTAATTGTTTCGATATATATTTTAGTATCTTGATTTAACTCTGAGTTCCTTATTTTCACTGGAACGGTCTCGGAGCCGTAAGGACGAAAGAGTAGGTAGGGCTTTCGTTATTTAAGTTTTCAGCAGTAATTTAATGATCTACCGCGGCAAAATAATTTTTAAAGTAACGTCATAATAAACGAGGGTAAACTACTTCCAAGGTGGTTTACCCTTTTTATAATACGAGTTATTCATTTTCATGCTCTATCAAAGGTATAATAACAGAAATGGACTTTTACACAGATACCCTATAATTGTGCGTCGCATAACAAAGTTTACATAGTACACAGAAGGGAAGTAGGTTTCAATGATGAAAAAAGTTTGCATTTTTTGTGGTTCTAGCTTCGGAAACAATGAGATTTATAAAGAAGAAGCGTATAAGCTAGGAAGGTTTCTTGGAGAAAACAAACTGGATTTAATTTACGGCGGAGGTAACGTCGGCTTGATGGGGATATTATCAAAAACAGCCATTGAGCATGGCAGCAACGTGACTGGCGTCATTCCCCAAAAAATCTATGATCAGGTGGAGCATATTGAGTTAAGTGATTTGCATATTGTTGAAACAATGCATGAGCGAAAAAGCAAAATGTATGAGTTAGCTGACGGGTTTATCTCCCTGCCTGGTGGAATTGGTACCTTGGAAGAGATCGCAGAAATTCTCACTTGGCAGCAAATCGGTTATCACCATAAACCAATAGGTATTCTAAATATTAATAATTTCTATAACCCATTCCGGGATATGCTTCTCCATATGGAACGGGAAGGGTTTTTAAGACGGGAATTTTTTGACACGTTAATTGTGCAAGATAACGTCCCTGCACTGTTAGAGAAAATGAACATATTCCAACCAACTCTTCGTAGCAAATGGGATTAGTTTTTCAATAATCAAAATAACAGGGTCACCAAAACGAATACACGGTGACCCTGTTTTATTTACCTCCCGTTCAGAATGCGTCCCAATCCTTCAACTCCTATTACATCTTCTGTAATCCACGGTATCAAGGCGACATTTTTCTCCTTTTCACTGACAACATATTTTATCCAGTTTGTCTCCCCTTCACCTCTCGCCTGTAGTAATGGATCCTGTGTAGAGGAGGCAAAGAAACTTTGATTTATTACCCACCAACTTGAGTCGATCCCTGCCCTTACCAAATCCTCTTCTAACCGCGCCGCTTCCAGTACAGGAGTAGCTTCTGGTAAAGTCACAATTACAACATCTGTTTCCTCCCTATTTCTAAGGCGTGGCAACAATTTTTTTACAGAAGAAGGAATGTCTCCAGTTGACCGTTCGATTTCAGAAAAATATGATTGGGAAGCATCTAATAGAAGTAATGTATGACCCGTTGGAGCCGTATCAATGACGACGAACTCATGGTCTGACCTTTCCACCACCTGTGCAAAAGCCCTAAAAACAGCAATCTCTTCCGTACAGGGAGACATTAAATCCTCTTCTAAATAAGCGAGGGCTTCTTCATCTAATGACTCTTCTCCCTTAGCCAACACCTCTGTCCGATACTTAGCCACTTCTTCTTCGGGATCTATTCTGCTCATGGTCAGGAACTCTCCCAACTTGTCACCTCGCAAAACATGAGTTAAATGGGCTGCAGGGTCTGTTGTTGTTAAGTGGACCTTCTTACCTTTACTAGCAAGGCCAATGGCGATAGTAGCAGCAATAGTTGTTTTACCGACACCACCCTTTCCCATGGTCATAACAACGCCGTTCGTTTTTTCTCCCAATCTATCTACGAGTACATGTAAGCTAGAAAAATCCCTAACCTTTTCTGCATCTGATCCTCTTCTTTTGTTATCAAACCTTTCCAACTTCATAAAATTCCTTAAGGATTCTACCCCCGTTAACACATAGGAGATATATGGAAACTGATAGATCGGTATTTCAGTCAGATGTTCATCAATACTTCCCATTGCATCCCTTTGTTTATTATGAAAAGCTTGTGCCACAAGGTCATGCTCATTCACAGGCTCAAAAACACCGTTCATGACAAGTACTTGATTGGTTATTCCTAGCTCCAACAACTCCTTCGATGCCCTAGTACTTTCTGTGAGAGAAGAAGGATCTGGCCGAGTGACAAGGACCATGGTTGTTACTTCAGGATTCCCTAAGGCGTCGACAGTTTTACTATAAAGGGATTTCTTCTCGCCTAGTCCTGACAATGGACCTAAACACGAGGCACCATGGGTACTTTCTTCAATGAACCCTGACCATGCTGTCGGCAGTTGAAGTAAACGTAATGTATGTCCCGTTGGAGCCGTGTCAAAGATAATATGATCATACTCCGATACATCGCTTTTCGTTAATAACGTCGCAAATTCATCAAAAGCAGCTATCTCGACTGTACATGCACCAGATAGCTGTTCCTCCATTTGTGCAACAACAGCTTGGGGCAGTTTCTCTCGATAAGGTCCTACTATTTTTTCCCGATAGGTTGCGGCGGCTGCTACTGGATCCAGATTTACCGCTGATAAATTCGGTACGAATGGAACTTTTCGAATTACAGCGTCTATGTCCATTTCAAACACATCTTGCAAATTAGATGCTGGGTCTGTACTTACAATGAGAACCTGTTTCCCCATTTCCCCTAATGCTACTGCTGTAGCGGCGGCGATGGAGGTTTTACCAACACCGCCCTTTCCTGTGAAAAAAATATACGGGGTTCTTATTACTTGATTAACTTCAAATGCTGGATACATTTTTTGCACCTTCTTCTTTAAAGCAGGGAAATGTTCTTCCCCTTTTTTGGTTTTTTCTCTAATTCCGCCGCGTCTAGTCCTGTCCACTCAGCAAATTTTTCGTTCAATGGATAGCTGCCAACACTTTCTACTTTTCCATCTACCATTACTAACGGAAGGGCATCGGTTCCTTTTTCCTCTAAGAGTTGCTGAACTGTCGTATTTTCTACGAATGCATGCGGTTCACTGGCAAGGTTAAAACGTTTAATATCCATCCCCTTTTTCTCTAGAAGAAATACTGTCGAGGCAACTCTCACCAATTCTGGGTCTACACTAGGGCCACACACACCTGTTGGACAGCATAATGCAGGATCATAAATTCGTATTTTCTTCATAAATATATCTCCCCTCCTTTGAATTGGAAAAAGAGTCCCTCTATACTGAGGTCCTCCGCTTCCAATGAGTAGTGTATTATTTACCAGTCTCCGCAAAAGTTTTAATTCTTTCTCCTATTTCATTGCGAACCCGTTGGAAAACAGCCCATTTTTCCTCTTCAGTACCCTCTGCTTTTGCAGGGTCATCGAAGCCCCAATGAACCCTTTCTTTATTTGGTGGTGTTGCTGGACAAACGTCATTTGCATGGCCACACAAAGTCACGACCAAATCTGCCTTTTCTAGAATGGATTTATCAATTGTGTCCGATGTTTGGTCAGTTATATCGATCCCTACCTCTTCCATTGCTTTTACAGCCTTTGGGTTAACGCCGTGGGCTTCGATTCCCGCTGAATACACATTGTATTTAGCACCTAAGTATTTTTTCCCCCACGCTTCTGCCATTTGGCTTCGGCAGGAATTACCTGTACATAAGAAATAAATAATTGGTTTGGTCATGGTTGAAAACTCCTTTTTTTGATTTAAGTCGCTATGCTTCTTTTGGAAACCAGTGTTTTGTTTTGTTGGCTATGCGTACTAAGTAAAGCATTAATGGAACTTCTACGAGTACCCCTACCACGGTCACTAATGCAGCTGCAGAATCAATACCGAAGAGGGCAATGGCTACCGCTACTGCTAGTTCGAAGAAATTACTTGTTCCAATCATGGCAGCTGGTGCCGCAATACTATGCTTGATTTTCCACCATTTTGCCCAAAAATACGCAACGACAAAGATGAAAAAGGTTTGAATAATTAACGGAACTGAAATCAAGCCAATATGGAATGGGTTATTGATGATGACATCTCCTTGGAATGAGAACAAAATAACCAAAGTCAATAAAAAGGCCAATGATAGTAAATTTGCCAGCCTTCTTTAGATAAACATTCTCAAACCAATCTAATCCTTTATATTTAACTAGCATCACCCGGGATAAATAACCGGCAGCTAACGGTATAACAATAAATAAGAACACGGATAAAAACACTGTCTCTAACGGAATAACAAAATTGTTAATTCTTAAAAGCAATGCAACAATGGGACCGTAGGCAAAAATAAGAATAATGTCATTGACAGATACTTGTACTAAAGTATAGCCTGCATCCCCTTTTGTTAAATAGCTCCATACAAACACCATTGCCGTACAAGGCGCTGCTCCTAACAATACGGCTCCCGCAATATAATCATTTGCTAAGCTTTCAGGAATAAACGGACTGAAAATAACTTTATAAAATACCCAGGCAAAGAAAAACATCGTAAAAGGTTTTATCAGCCAGTTTACAACGAGAGTTACGACAAGACCCTTTGGCTGTTTTCCAGCGTTAACGATGCTGGAAAAATCGACCTTGGCCATCATCGGATAGATCATTAGCCAAATTAAAATAGCAACTGGGATGGATACATTGTAGTATTCGAATTGACTCAACGTGTTCGGTACTGCCGGAAGCCATTGTCCAACGGCAATACCAACAATAATACAAAGGGCAACCCAAATGGTTAAATAGCGTTCGAAAAAACTTAAGCCCTGACCTTTTCCTTCATCTACTTCCTTATTCAAATCCTTCACCTTCCTCCATTAGTTACAACAAATCCGTAACCCTTTTTGTTCTAGCTCCTTAATTTTTCCCTGTTGATCCGGTAGATGGTTCACTACCGATAACACAAGTGGATAGGCTTCTGCGTCTTTATTTAGACGATAAAAGATCCATTGCCCTTGACGTCGTTCTTTGATTAAGTTTGCTGTCTTTAACTTGCCAATATGCTGACTGATGGATGGTTGACTCATCTGTAAAATTTCAACTAACTCGCAAACACAGCATTCATGTTTTGCCAATAAAGCTACTATTGTCAACCTTGTTTTATCACCTAACAGCTTAAAAACCTTTGCTCCTTCATCCAGTGTCACTTTCACTCCTACCACCTCTTTTCTCTTCCACACCATTATATAAGCATATAATTATATAATCAATTACATATACTAGAGTTAACAAATTCTTAATATTTGGTACTAAATACAGCCACCATCCAATTGGATGATGGCCAGTCCTTAATCATAATTCTGTTCACTATTATATTCCATCGTATTTGTAACATCGTTTTCGTCCAGATAATTCTCATAGTCCCGGTGATATACACTTATTCCAGAAAAGCTACCATCAATATTTGCCGTTGCAATATTTTCAACCTCTTCCACATATCCTACTGGCTCCCGCGATTCCACAAACATATTGTTGTAATCTTTTTCAGTATTATAAAAATCAGAAGGTGATTCCGAGCTCCCATAAACACTTACTGCCTGCCAAGCATCCTCTGCGTCAAAAAATGTCTCATTTCGAGGACTTTCATCATATTCAAATTCACCGAAGGCAGGAGCTAAAATATCCTCCTCCACCGGTCGGTTATCCGATACTTCATTTTTTTCTGTGTGTTTTATACATCTTTTCGTTTCTGGGACTACCTCTAGCCTTTCATAGGGAATATCTTCCCCACAAACTTCACATTGACCATAGGTACCCTCATCTATCGCTTTCAGCGCTGCATCTGTCTCCTCAATTAATTGCTCAGAATGCTCATTTAGTGCCAAGTCCTTCTCCCGTTCATAAAGTTCCGTTCCTAAATCGCCAGGATGATTATCATAGCCGGAAAGTTCACTCATGGATTCCTTTACAAGTTCAAAGTCCATCCCGTAATGTTGGCCATCTAGTCGCTTTTCCGTTTCATTCTTCTGTTCCATTAACATTTCCTTGAGCTTATTTATTTGATCATTTGTAAGCAATGTTGCACCTCCAAAATAAAATTTTTCGGTACAAACTTAGTTTGCCTCCATATTGGATCAATTCACTACTAATATTTTGGCAGTACTCTTGCAGATTTAGGAAAAGGTATTACACCCATCTAAATGGAGTTATTTTCATTTTGCTGTCTTAGTTCATCTTGAGCCAAGTCACGATTTGCTTCTTCTAAATTTTTGTGTTGATCTACTGAATCTCCTGGATAATATTGATTTGTTTTTAAAGGATTGATGGAGCTTAAGTTTGTATGAATTGTAATTTCTTCATCCTCTGGGGCATTAGTTAACGTAACATTATCCGCTGCATAATTTTTTGTTAGTCTTTTCTTGTCGGCCATATTCATATCTCCTATCATAAATGGTTTTTTGATTTGTCTGTTTTTCAAATTCTGACCAAGCTTCTAAAGCCAGTTATTTCTTATGCTTCCTTTTGAATATACTCGGCATCATAGCTGTTTTCCCCTGCGTGTACAACCAATAACGTATCAGCATAGCCCACCAACCGGTTTACTAACTCATCAGCAATGGCATATACAAGGGGGTGAAGCTTCGGTTCCCATAACTTGGAATCAGAAAAGATTATTGTCGTATTAATGAATACATCCCGATTTCCTTGTAGTTCATAATGAATGATCACCTTACCTGCAGCACCACCTGTTTTTGGATCCTCATAATCCGGTAAAAAAACATACCATTCCTCAGCAGTGGCAGACCGGAAATTCTTAGTGAAGGTCATCTGGGATATCTGGCTGTTTATCAGATTTTGTAATACAGGGTTTTTAATGTCATTTATTTTGTCCATCTTACTTACCTCATTCGATAATGGTGTTTTTGATAACAGCATAAAGACAAGTTCATATATATATTTTTGGAAAAATAAATATAAATCATCCAACCTAAATAATGGAGATAATATGAGCTCCAAACTTCTATATTGACACGTCAACACTCTTCCCACGCTCACCTGTCACTTCCTTCACCCGCTACTGACACGTCAATACTTTTTCACAGGCATACCAGCATTTTGAGTTAAAAAAGGCCATCTCCATAGCAACGGAAACAGCCTTAAGCATATTTTATTTGAGGGCTTTTCTCGCCAGACTTACATCTCCAGCCAATAATTTTTCTAAATCGTATGCAGGGTATTTCCCTGTTTTCTCCATAAAATGAAACACTTTTGCATGCATATCAATCGCCGAATTAAGCTGTTTCTTCAGTACTTTTCTTACACTCGGTGTTGCTGTTTCCGTTATGGCAATGGAATAATTACGAACTGCCGCTTTCCATACTGCCAGCAAGTCTCCTGCCAAGAACCCTTCTAACACAGCATCTCCCTCCGCCCGAGGCATGTCTGGGTAAAAACTAAGTAGTTCCATCAAATTAGTGGTCAGCCCTTGGATTGACTCCTGATAAAGTTTGTTCAATTCCTTATTGGATACTTCCGGAAGCGCCTTCTTTAATTTCAATAAAAAAATTGACTGAAATGCAACAAGTTCATGAATCTCTAAAGTTTCATGCCATGCTAAATGATCGTGAGCCATTTATTCATCCCATCTCCCTTTTGTTTTTTACAAAATAGGGTATTCATCACACCCTTGTTTAGGTGATAACTATTTAAAGAATTTTTCCAATTACTATGCCCATTAATAATTACTCCCTAGAAAAATAATACTAACTCTAGAGATTTTTCACTAAGGGTGTGAGCTAAGTGGCTGAAATTCCAATAAACTTAATCGGGCTATTCTTGTTGCTGATGGTTATGTCTGCCTTTTTTTCCTCTGCAGAAACAGCCTATTCAAGTGCTAATCGGATTCGGGTCAAAACCATGAGTGATGATGGGAATAGTGGTGCGAAACGAACCTTACACATCCTGGACAATTTCGATCAAGCCCTTTCCACCATCTTAGTGGGAAATAACTTAGTGAACATTGCTGCGGCTACCATTTCTGCTCAAGTTTCCACTACGATTTGGGGGCCAAGTCTCGGCGTATTTATCAGTACCTTTGTTGTGACCATCCTCGTTCTTATTTTTGGCGAAATACTGCCTAAATCGTATGCAAAAGAGTTTGCCGAAACCTTTTGTGCAAAGATTTCTGGGGTCCTTTGGTTTCTAATGAAAGCTCTATCACCCATTACATGGTCATTTATTCAATTAAAACGTTTTGTCTCCAAGCTCATTAAAAAAAGAGTCCGCTAATCCATCCGTTACGGAGGAAGAACTGAAAGTCCTTATTGACATTAGTGAAGAAGAAGGCGTTATTGATGAAAGTGAAAAGGAAATGGTACATCGCTCCCTTGAGTTTAACGATATTATCGTTGCAGAGATTTTTAAGCCAAGAACAGACATGGTAGCAGTTGATATAAATGATTCCATCGACAACATTAAAAATATTTTTATAAAGGAACGTTTTTCCCGTATACCTGTTTATGAAGGAAATATTGACAATATTGTTGGTATCCTGTCGGAGCGAGACTTTCTCACTTCCTACATCCAAAAATATGAGGAAATGGAAATAAAGTCCCTCCTGCGGCAGCCCGTGTTTGTGGTGGAATCTATGCGAGTCCATACTTTGCTTCCCCAACTACAAAAAAACAAAGGGCATATGGCAATTGTCATTGATGAATACGGAGGTACTTCTGGACTGATTACATTAGAAGATATATTAGAAGAGATCGTCGGAGATATCTGGGATGAGCATGATGAAGATATACATCTATTAAAAGAGATTGATCCATCAACTTTTATTTATCATGCAGACTATCCACTGGATGACTTTGTAAGGCACATGGGAGTAGAACTTCCCGATACGACGTACCACACCCTCGGTGGATGGCTGTCAGACGTATTTCAGCGTATTCCAGCCATTGGAGAAAGTGTTACTTACGAACACCTTGACCTGGAAATTCTCGAGAGTGAGCAGCGGAGGATTCGCTCCATAAAGGTCATTACATCTAAACCAGCATCTATCCACCAAGATTGAACAGTATGTCAAAACAACATTTTTTAATTTAACCCCAGTCTCTGCTAGAATAAAGCTAAGAACTTTAAACTGTGAGGGGTTTACATTGAATAAAATTACCAGTTTGGTTATCGTCGTTATTGCCCTAGTCGTTGTTGGCTATGTGATCATAGATCATTTTAATACAATGGAACAGGATGCAAACCAGCAACGGTTGGATGAATACTTAGCTAATCAGGGTTTGGATCCCCGTGAAGAAGAGGAGTATGTGGAATCAGATGAATACGGGCCTTACAAAGGGATGATGGCACCTACCTTTTCCCTACCTTCCTGGGACGATTCCAAGGATATTTACTTAAGGGACTATGAAGGCAGTTTTGTGATTATTAATGCTTGGGCCTCCTGGTGTCCACCATGCAGGGATGAAATCCCTTATTTAATTGAATTCCACGAGAATTACTTAGATGATGAAAACGTACATGTTCTTGGTGTAAACATTACCACTACGGAGGCGAATGTTTCCAGTGCAGTAACTTTTATTAACGACTTTAATATTTCTTACGACATTGTAATGGATCACGATGGCTTCGTGGAACGGAACTACCGTATTTTCAGCCTACCCATGACTTTTGTCGTGGATCCCGATGGTAGGATTGTCATTCGAAAGACTGGTTTTATGGACTATGATATGATTGTGGATATTTACGAGGAAGCAATGGAGATTTATGAAAAGACTCCTTCATAATCTAATAAAATTTTTTAGTAACGGCTTCAAAGGCGCCTTAAAGGAATGATTTCCATTTAGGGCGCCTCTTGCAATTACGTTTTAATCATAGTAACTAATCTCTTCAGTTGTAAATAACTCTTTTTATAAGCAAATTTTGTTGAGTTAATCAACTCTTCTGCCAGCAGTTCAAAACCTACCCACGTTAAGGAAAATGGGTTAGCAAAGTGTTTCTTTACTTCCCACTTTAATTCGTCTTTGCCGCAAATACTATGTGAATTAACTTCATTCACTTTTTTCCTTATTGCTTCATATTCTTTCTCTTGTTCTTCTTCTGGCAATGTAAGAATATAATCAATCTTATCCATAAATTCCAGTGAAAAATCAATTTTTGATTTTACTTCCTTGAACGTACTCTTATCAATTAACCCGTAATTTAATTTAAATTCATTTAATGCAAGGGCAGATTCATAAGTTGCCTGTACAATTTGATCTCGATTTAAATGGAGCGTCTCATAACTTAACATCTGTTTCCAAGAAGGCTGCTGTATGGCTTTTCGGTGGTCTTCCAAGCTGTTGCATAATTTTCTATAACCAAATTTCTCAGGGTTCTCGAAAGCTGGGCTTCCTGGATCGAGAAATGGTGCCAACGGGGCAATAAAGTATGAGATTCGCACGTCGGCACCGCATTCTTTGTGAATAAATTCACAAAAGTCCACATTTTTAATAGCACTTTCATACGTCTGCCCTGGTACACCAACCATAAAGAACAAGTCAATTTTAGAACAACCGTTTTTCAGTGCAGCTTTAATTGTGCTTATTACCTTTTCATTTGTACAGTTAAATTTACCATTAAACCTTCTTAGTTCCTCATCGAAAGTCTCTAACGTCATTTGAATGCTGTATTTATTTACTGATTCGTTTAATTCTTTAAAGTACGCTTCATCAGCACTGTAAAAAAGTTCTATTACCAATTCATTTTTACGTTCATTTCTTTCATTCGTTGCAAGAATTCCTTATAAAAAACCTTCCCACCTTGGCGAAGATCGTTCAGAACAAAAATCGGTGCTCTACTCAAACGTTGAATAAATTTAATATCCTGTTCTAGCTTTTCGGGAGAGCGGAGGGCAATTTGCTTCCTACCACATATGGATTTATACGCAGATCTTGAACCGCCGCATATTAAACAGTTCACTGTACACCCTTTCGAGGTTAATACAGCGGTGTTCGGGTACTTCAACCAATCTCCATATGGAAGTGGGTCCATAAAGTTCAAATATTTAAATACGGAACGGATTACATACCGGTAGCCCGGATCAAATTCGTCTAGACTGTTAGCTATATAGCTATGTTCATTTACCACATAACCATCTTCTTTTTTCCATGTTAAGTTGGGTATTGACCCTAAATTCCTTTCCACCTTATTCGTTAACTGATTCATTAATTGCAACACAAGCTTTTCTGTTGCATCTCCTCGAATGATGTAATCAATACAAGGATATTTTATCAATTCCTCGTGGTAATAAGATGCAGATAACCCTCCGAACATTACTGGCGTTTCCGGATGATACTTCTTAACTAGTTTGGCTATTTCTATACTTCCATGTGCATGTGGGAGCCAATGTAAATCAATGCCAATGAGTTTCGTATTAAGACTTCTTATTTTTTTTCTCTACATCGAAGTTTTTTATCTTGAAGCATGCGATTAGCAATGTTTACAATTTTAACGCGAAAACCTCGCTGTTCTAAATAATCTGCTATGCTCGTAAACCCAATTGGATACATTTCAAAAACTGGTGAAGATGGGACTACGTCACTAATTGGACCAACTAATAGTGATTTGTTTCTAAAATCATACATACTTGGGGCATGTAAAAGTACTAAGTCATATTTCACTTTTTTCACCTCTCAATTCCTTTACTTTAAAGAAAAAATAATTTCTTGTATGTCTAAGAGGCAGATAACGATGTATTATATTTCCATTATGATCTTATAAAAGATTAGGTTTCAATGGGGTTTGAACATTTGTAACAGGATTATCACTAATTACTTCACAATTTAGCTACAATGAGAAAAATTTCACAAAAGCTTTCAAAGAATAAAAAATGGTAACTAGTAAATACCTAGTTACCAATGTAAATTGTGATTTCCTACTCATTATTTCTGCAACTTAAAACGTACGCTGGCGGAAAATTCCGAAACTCTTTTTTGACTTTCACATAATGGAAAAAATCTCGAAACAGTTTTTTCCGAAGCAATGTATATTGAAAGGTAATAAAAAAGACCATCATCTTTTAAAACAGATTTTGTTTTATTAATAATCTTCTTAGATATCTCTGTTGGGAGGGTAGTAAATGGCAGGCCGGAAACGACATAATCAACATATGGAATATTTAATTTCCGTAAATACCAGTCAATATTCTCAGCAGATCCATTTATTATAAAAAGGTTATCCTCTCCTTCAAATCGTTCTACTAGATTATGATAAAATTCGTCACTTAATTCCACTAGTACAACAATTGTATCAGGACTCCTTTTAGTTAAGATTTCTTCCGTGAATATACCTGTGCCTGGCCCAAATTCCACGATATATTGAGCACTATCAAATTGAATATCACCGATTACTTTTCTTGCGAGATATTTAGAACTAGGTAAAATGGCTCCAACCCTTGCTGGGTGTTGTATATATTCTGATAGAAATAATTGCTTCTTCATGAAAGAATGCCCCCTACGGAATCAAATGTTGAAAATAAAGCAATATAATCCACTCTATGAATTCTTACTATCCAGGGACAAAATGAACCTGAAAAATAGTTTATATAAAAGCGGAGTGAAATATACATAATTCTCAACTCCGTTTATCAAATAACAAATCCCTAGTATATCTATATGATTTATTATATATCATTGTACATAATAAAGTGCTAATTTTCCACTAATTACTTATTATTCCCATAATCATTTTCTTCAAACTTTTACCTTATGAACTAATCTTATTCACAAATATTTCACTTGGTGTTCAAAAAATGTTCACAGATTTGTACAATATAGGGGGAAACACCTATAAACGAAAGGGCAAATAATTATTACTATATATATAGTGTTAAATAATGAGCAAAGTCTGTTCCCTGTTCTGGACAGCTTTTTCATATATTTGTTCAATATAAGGTAGATGGGAGAGAGTATCATGTTTGTGGAGTACGATCCGGTTTTATACAGCAGAATCTTGACCTCTTTAACCCTGGGCTTTCATGTCATTTTTGCCACCTTAGGAGTTGGTGTCCCCCTTATGATTGCTATTGCTGAATGGATGGGTATCAAACGAAATGATCCCCACTATACATTAATGGCAAGGCGTTGGGCGCGGGGATTCGTAGTTACAGTTGCTGTGGGTGTTGTAACAGGAACAGCGATTGTATTACAGCTGAGCCTTTTGTGGCCAAACTTTATGCAAGCAGCAGGTCACACCATTGGTTTGCCTATGTTTATGGAAGTTTTTGCTTTTTTCTTTGAAGCTATTTTCCTAGGAATCTATCTTTATACATGGGACCGTTTTAAAAGTAAGTTGAAGCATTTCCTGCTAGTTATTCCTATCGTTATTGGAGCAACTGCCAGTGCCTTCTTCATTACTACAGTCAACTCATTTATGAATGCACCGCAAGGTTTTACGTTGGTGGATGGAGTTTTAACAAATGTCAGCCCGTTAGCTGCCATGTTTAATCCGGCAACACCAACAAAGATTGCCCACGTTATCATTACATGTTACTTAACATCCGCATTTGTGTTAGGAGCTATAGCCGCCTTTAATATTATTAAAGGAAAGACACATGTGTATCATAAAAAAGCCCTTCATTTAACGATGGTAACAGGTCTTGTCTTTGCCGTAGGTACTGCCGTTATTGGTGATTTATCTGGTAAATACCTTCATGAATACCAGCCGGAAAAATTAGCTGCTGCCGAATGGCATTTTGAAACAGAAAGTGAAGCATCGTTAATTCTTGGGGGGATTTTAACGGAAGATAATGAAGTTCGATTTGCCCTTGAAATTCCATATGCCCTTAGTATTTTAGCAGGTGGATCCCCTGATACGATTGTGATTGGTTTAAATGACTTCCCTGAAGAGTATCTACCTCCACTCTGGGTCCATTATATGTTTGATTTAATGGTGTTTATCGGCATGTATCTTGCTGCCGTGACTGCTATCTTTGTATTCTTTAATTGGAAGAGAAAATGGAACGCTTTCAACCGACCGCTACTGTGGAGTATCTTTGCTGGAGGTCCCTTATCCATGATTGCCATTCAGTCTGGTTGGTTTTTTGCAGAAGTAGGTCGACAACCTTGGATTTTAAACGGAATCATGACCGTGGCAGAAGGGGCTACCACCTCACAGCATGTGGACATTATGCTCGTGTTATTTATTGCTCTTTATACGGTCCTAGGAGTAACTTGCGTCATAGTACTGCGCCGAATATTTAAATCAAACCCAGTTGAACATGAACTTGAAAAACGTGGCTTAATTCATCAGACAAACGATGCTGCAAATCAATAGGAAGGGGTACGAAGTCAAATGAACTATGAGCTAATTGGGATTACGGTACTTTGGACGTTTCTTTATGGGTATTTGATTGTTGCCTCCGTTGATTTCGGTGCTGGTTTTTTTAGCTACTACACGAAGCAGACAAAAAAGAATCATATTACCCATAACATTATCCAACGCTATCTCTCTCCAGTATGGGAGGTAACAAATGTCTTTCTTGTTTTCTTTATTATTGGCATTGTGGGCTTCTTTCCGTCAACTGCGTATTATTACGGATCCGCCCTTTTAGTACCAGGGAGTATTGCCATTATCCTTCTTGCTGTAAGAGGGTCGTATTATGCTTTTGCTACCTATGGTGCAAAGGAAAATAAATTTTATTCTTTCCTATACGGGGCTACAGGACTCTTAATCCCTGCCTCCCTCTCCACTGTCCTTACCATTTCTGAAGGGGGCTATGTTACTACAGAAGACGGGCGGGTACAACTCCTCTACGGAGAATTGTTTGGAAGTCTTTATTCCTGGGGCGTGGTTATCTTGGCTATCGTAAGTGTGTTGTTTATTTCAGCCAGCTTTTTAACCTATTACGCTTCTCGAGCAAAGGATGGAGAAGCGTTGCGCTTGTTAAGGAAATACGCGCTTATATGGTCCTTTCCTTCGATCATCATGGGAATCGTCGTATTTTTCTTATTAGGAAAAAGAAATGAGTTACATTTTGAAAACATGGTAGATACATGGTGGGTATTTGGGTTATCCCTAATCGCGTTTGCACTGGCTACTTATTTGATATGGAAAGGCCAGCGCTATGGATTAGCTTTTATAATGGTAATGATCCAATACTTTACTGCTTTCTTTGGCTATGGTGCCGCTCATCTGCCGTATCTACTCTATCCTTATTTAACTATCTATGATGGATTTACGAACGAAACGATGGCAATCTCTTTAATCGCTGCATTTATTGCTGGATTGTTATTATTAATTCCTTCGTTGTACCTGCTTATGAAGCTATTTTTATTTGATGCAGATTACGTCGAAGGTAAAAAACCAAAAGCTTTATAGAGGCTAGGAGGAATAAAAAATGGATATGACTTGGTTTTTAATTACTGTAGCTCCTCCACTGGTATTAATTGCTTGTGTTTTCATCGTGTTCTGGTGGGCCACCGCTGCAAAGCCGCCTGCTTTTGTCATCGAGGAGCTAGAAGCAGAGTTTGATAAAGAATTGAAGACAGAAGAAAATATACGATAAAGTAAACAAAAAGGTGTCTCGAAATAGTTTTGAGGCACCCTTTACTAATTTTATTCGACTGTGAACATAATGGTTTGATTGTACGTATTGCCTAATTCAGACTCCAGCCAAACTTCTAATTCATACGTTCCATCTTCATATCCAAATAAGATAATTTTTGTATGAATGGATTCGTTCGGACTCAATCGTTGAATACTTTTTATACCCTCTCCTAGGTATGGTTGGCTAACCTCCTCACCTTCCCCATTCCGGACAATATGGCTAAAACCACCACCATTCTCTTCATCAAACGGAATGTCTAGATAGTCTCCGGAATTATTAATAACCTCATATAGAAAAGTAATTTCACCTGGTTGATCCGGTGCGACCTCCGTAAGCCTTGCAATAATTTCTTCATCCATTACCCCTGTATTTCCTGTTTCTTCTGTTCCTACTTCAGTCTCTCCTTCTGCAGTTACATCTGTTCCATCTGTATCTGGAGTACCCTTTCCCTTGCTTTCGTTTCCACAAGCAACTAGTACAATACCTAATAATATAGCCATCAGTAAGACAATTAATTTTTTCATTTTCGCACCTCATCATCTAGTAGATTTGTTCATTTCATTTCCTCACAATCTACTAGACGAAGTTAATTTCGTTTTGTTTCACTTTAGGCAACCTTTTTTTTCCAATGTTAACCCTCGATACCCGTATGTGTTAGACAAGTGTATGTTTTTTGTTCCCCTCAAATACTAGTACAAAATTTATGGAGTGATAACTTTTGGGTCAACAAGGTTAGAAAGAAGGAGCGTGTAGAAGGAATAACCTTATACACGCTCTTTATAGTTGATACAGTTCTTTCCACTTTTGCAAGAATGGAGCTGACGCTTCGTTTGGTTGGTTTATTACCTCTTTCGTCTTCCCTAATTGGGTTAGTTCTCCATTCATAATAACAGCCAAACTTTTCGTCAGGTTATTAATTTCGATTAAATCATGACTCACAAATAACGTAGTTGTATTTGTTTCTTTTAATATTTCTTTGAAATCTTCAATAAGCTGTATTTTCGTAGGAAAGTCCAAGGCAGAAAAAGGTTCGTCAAGAAATAACACTTCCGGCTCGAGGATCAATGCACGGGCAAGATTTACCCGTTGTGCCTCTCCGCCAGACAAAGCGCCACTATTTTTCTTCGCCAAGTGAGATATATTAAACTTTTCCAGCCAATACACCACTTTTTCATTGATTTCTTTCTTCTTTACCTTACGCAGTTTTAAACCGATGGCTACATTGTTAAAAACATTCATATCAAAGAGTAAGGATTGCTGCATGGCAACTGCCAGCCTCCGCCTTAACTCTAGTGGCAACGTATCTGCATGCCTTGCTTCCCCTTTAAAGTACACCTTGCCCTCACTCGGTGCCTGTAAAAAAGCTAATGTTTTTAACAAGGTCGTCTTCCCAGCCCCATTGGGACCGATGACACCAACAATGTCCCCTTTTTCTAAATTAAAACGAGGGATATCTAATAGGGTCTCTTTATTCACTTTAAATTTCACTTGTTCCAACTGTAAAATCTTCATACGCGCTGCTTCCTTTGTTGTAAGGTTGTTAATAGAAAGGTAATCATAAATGCCAATGTCATTAAAATAAGGGACAAGGCGATCGCCACGTCAAAGTTTCCTTTCGAGACTTCCATTACCATAGACGTCGTAAGGATTCGCGTATCTCCCCGGATATTTCCACCTACCATCATCGCTGCTCCTACTTCCGCTAAGACCCTTCCTAAGCCAGCAATGATCGCGGCAAAAATAGCTAGTTTTGTTTCCTTCAAAAGGATGACAAATCGTTGCATTCTCGTTGCTCCTAAAGCCTTAATTTGCATGAGCATCTTATTGTCAATCTGTTGAAATGCCGCTGCTGTCAACCCGATGATGATGGGAAGGGAGACTAAAATCTGCGCCATAATAATGGCATGGGTTGTATACAGCAACCCTAAATGACCTAAAGGACCGCTTCGCCATAAAAGCATGGTAATGTATAGGCCCGCTACAACAGGTGGCAAGCCCATACCTATATTAACAAACACGAGAATGATTTTTTTGCCGGGAAAGGTTTTGAGTCCAAGAAATAATCCAAGGGGTAACCCTACAATCGTACTAATAAAAACGGCTGTTAAACACACCCTTAAAGTGGTTAGAGTTATGTCGTAAATTTCCCTATCTCCACTCATAATCATTTCTATGGCTTTTACTATTCCTTCAAAGATGAGATTCATTGCAAACACTCACTTACTGGTTATTTGTTATTCTGTATATTGGAAAAATAAAGGTTGACCGAACTGTTCCACACCAAATTCTTTAATTACTTCTTGTGCTTCCTCACTTACCATAAATTCTACAAATAATCTTCCAGCTTCGCCATTCACTAAGTCGTGCTTACTGTCATTAACTTGCATTACATGGTAAATATTTAATAACTCCTCATCACCCTCCACCAAAATAACCATATGGTCAATGTTACCTGCATGGGCAAGGTAAGTTGCACGATCCGTCAAAATATAGCCTTCACGTTCTGCGCTCAGTTGAATGGAAGCTCCCATTCCTTGTCCCGTTTCTAAATACCAGGATTCATTCGTTGGATCCAACCCGGCCAATTTCCAGAGTTGTAATTCCATTTTATGTGTCCCGGAATCATCGCCCCTCGATACGAAAGTCCCTCCCGCTTCATACATGCCTTTAAAAGCTGCATATGCATCAAATCCTTCTATTTGAGCCGGATCCGTTACCGGACCAACTATAATAAAATCATTGTACATAACTCGTTTTCTATTAATGACTGCTTCATTTTCTACAAGAACTTCTTCTGCTGCTGGGGAATGGGTTAGCAGCACATCGGCCTCTCCCTGTTCTCCCATTGCTAACGCTTGGCCTGTTCCTACAGCAATTGTCTTCACGTTAATGTTGTTGTGCTTTTCTTCAAAAAGTGGTATTAAAACATCTAACAATCCGGTATCCTGGGTACTAGTTGTCGTTGCTAAAATCAGGTCTTGCGGCTCTGTTAACTCTGAATCGTCTCCCTCGGTGTTCGACACTTCACCTGTACCACTTTCATTATTGTTTGAACATGCTATCATTATAAACAAGAGTAAGACGAACAAAATTGTTAGCATCCATTTATTCGTTCTCATTGTAATATCCCCTTTGCTGTAAATAGATCTTTGCATTTTAGTTTATTTGATACTTAATTGCTCCCAAGTCCTCTACTTTATAGCCCGGAATGTTAGATATACTTGATTTGAACGCTTCAGAGCAGATGAACTCATATAAAGTTTTCAATTCCTGCTTATTATCTTCTGTCCAACGAAAAACAAGGTCAAACTGCTCTTCAGTTACTGGGTAAAAATCTAGTCCAAGCTGTTCCGCAGCTGAGCGAATACCAAATCCCGCATCCGCATTTCCCCTGCTAATTTGCGCTGCAAGGGATAGATGATTCCATTCTTCATTTTCATATCCTTTAACTGTTATCGGTTCAATTTCAGACTTGGCTAAGAAGGAATCTAATAGGAATCTAGTCCCAGACCCTTTCTGGCGGTTAACAAAGGAAACATCGGCTCTTGTCAAATCTTTAAAATTTTTAATTTGCTTTGGATTTCCCTTTACAACAATAAAACCCTGTTCCCTTGATGCAAGTCGAACAACTGTTATTTTTTCGTGAACGAATAACTGCTTAATAAATGGAATGTTGTATTCTTGAGAGTTCGGGTCCAAGAGGTGAACGGCCGCCACATCAGCAGCACCACGATATATCATCATTAATCCTTCAAGGCTTCCAATAAACGTAGGTTGGATATGTAACTCAGTGTGTTTACTGACACTTTTTGATAATTGCTCTACTAAAAAATCGTGGCTACCTGATAACCGAATGGTTCCCCCTAAGGAAGTTTCCGTATTGTCTTTATGTATAGCTGCTCCTGTTGATTTTTGGTAGGCTTGTGTGGAATCTTTATAACGCTCCACCTCTTCAGGGTTAATTCTCATTTTATTGCCTACTTTAAAAGCATGTAATTCTCCTCGTTTGATCAGTTCGTACACTGTGTGCTTGGAAATTTTAAACATTTTTGCAATTTCGTCAGGAGTATAAGCTTGATCTGCCAACATAAATTCTCCCTTTCGTATGATAATTTCTTATAAAATAACTTACTCTATTTCATTTGGCAAGAGTAAATCGTTAAGTTTTGTTGTGTTTCATTAAGTTTTGTTTGTTTTGTTTTAGTTTTGTCACATTTTAATTAGTATAAAGGGCTATCGATGTTACATTTTTTTTTGAAACGGTGAAAGGGATTTTGGTTATCTTCCTGTTGTTTACAACGGGTAACCCATTTTCCAACTTACGTTCGTGTTCCTTTTTCCCTCTCACGACACGAAACTCCATTTTCATTCTACTTTAATGTTGCTCTTTACATTTACAACGGAAAATCAAATTCTCCGCCCTAAGTTCACGTTCTTTCCATATGTAATTGGAAGTTGATTTACCGTTTAATAACTTTATTAACAAGGAATATAACAACAGTAGACAAATTTCTTTATTTACTTTAACAGCATTAATTCTGGCTTTGTTACACTACTTCTTTTTAACGTTGATTCTAACTTTAAGGAGGGACTATTATGGTAGAAGTAAAAAAGAGTTCGTTCGGGAGTGAAGTCATTGTAGGTGAAAATCCAGTATCCCGCTTCTTATTTGCTAATACCCGCTCGGCATGGATTTGGTTAATCCTTCGATTATATTTAGGTTACTCATGGCTCACTGCTGGATGGGGGAAAGTCGGTGCTGAAGGTTGGACTGGCCCCAATGCCGGTGCTGCCATTGAAGGGTATATGAGAGGAGCACTAGCACGAGCCGAAGAAGGGGACGTAGCCGGTTGGTATGCGTGGTTCTAGAAACAGTCGTTATCCCAAATGCCACCCCATTTGCCTATATGGTCGCATGGGGAGAAGTTCTTGTTGGTTTAGGGTTAATTATTGGATTTTTAACAGGTATAGCTGCATTTTTTGGTGCCTTAATGAATATGTCCTTTTTATTGGCAGGTACCATTAGCTCAAACCCGGTCATGTTTATGATTGCAGTTTTTCTCATTCTTGCTTGGAAGGTTGCAGGTTGGTATGGTGTAGACCGTTGGGCCTTGCCAAAACTAGGAACTCCATGGGAGAGAATACGACCATAAACCTTTTTCTCCAAAATAGGGATACAATCAACAATCCCCTCGGAAAGAAAAATTCGAAGCTACTTCAACTTCTAAAAGGGGGTCTTACAAGCCACTTCCATTTACCCATTAAGACCCCCTTTTCGCTTTTTACATCAACACACTCTTTTCAATTTGTTTCATTTCATAGAAATATCCTTGCTTCTCCATAAGCTCTTCAAAAGAGCCCTGTTCCACAATCTCCCCTTGGTCCATCACAATTATGAGATCCATTTTCTCCAATCCGACAAGTCTGTGACTAACAAGGATCATTGTGTCTTCTTGGCCCTGCTCCAACAGATGTTCAAATATAAACCGCTCCGTTAACACATCCACAGATGATGCTGGTTCATCCATTAGCCAGAATTTTGCCCCTTTCAACATGGCTCGAGCCATGGCCAGCCTTTGTTTTTCTCCACCAGAAAGGTTTCCACCCTTTTCCAATACCACATCAGATAAAGAAAATTCCTCCAGTTTCACTTTCCTTAAGGCTGATTTTAACTGTTCCACAGTTAAGTCGTCCTTGGCCAGTCTTAAATTATCTTCGATGCTACCGTAAAAAAAGTGATTTTCCTGCAAAATAACATTCGTTCCGTCCCATAATTCCTCATCGTTAATAGCTTGAATCGGCTGATTATTTATTCGAACTTCTCCCTCGGCCCCTTTGTAAAATTTGAGTATAAGTTGAAGTAGTGTAGATTTACCTGAACCACTTGGCCCGACAATTGCTGTTTTTGAACTGGCAGGCAATACAAAATTCACGTTTTTTAGTACAGGACGGTTTTCTCCCGGAAAGGAAAAAGTCAACTTATTCACTTCTATGGATGGAGCCTTTGTTAGATCCACCCCTAACTGAACAGGCATCTCTGCCACTTCCTCTTCCCCTTCAATTACGGAAAACAGTCTTCGGGACGCTTGGCGGCTCTCTGCAAAATACCTCGGGAAAGCTGCCATCGGTGCTGCGTTTTCAAAGACTGTAATGGAAATCATAACAAGCATCGCCAGAAATACTCCGTCCAAGCTACCACCTGCTGCTAAATAGGCCGCTATTCCCAGTACAGCGGCAGAAATTAAGAAGGATAGTGAATTACTAATGGAAAGGTGAAGAAACTCTTTGCTCCCTTCCCGCTCTTGTGATCTTACATAGTCATCTGACGCTTCTATTAACGCATCCCGTTTCTCTCCTAAGCGTTGGTACAGCTTTAAATCCCTGTAGCCATAGAAGAATTCCGTCGCATCTGTGGAAACTTGGCCCCGCAATTCCCTTAACTGCTGTAGCACTCTTTCTTGTCTCACCGTTAACCATAAGGGAACAATAAGCCCTGTTAAAACAAGGCCTGCCAACAAAAGGATAGCAACCTCCATTGTGAATAAGGCTGTAAATGTAATTGTCGCTAAAAAGATGATGATCATAACAATTGGTGGATAAAAGACCCTAAGAAAGAAGTTTTGTAAGCTCTCCACATCACCTACAATTCGTGCTAGCAAATCCCCGCTTCGATATTTCTGGAACACCTTTGGGGCAAGGGGTTCTAGTTTTTCAAAGAAATAGACACGTAAATTACTTAATTTCGTGAAGGTTGCGCGGTGAGAATACAATCGTTCTGCATATCGGCTCAACGCCCTCATCACACTAAACAGTTTTAACAATGCGATGCTGATGGTTAATATATACAACGGAGGTTTGATAGCAGCCATTGATATTAAATACCCGCTGTTAGCGAATAATGCAACAGCACCCATTCCTGCTAAGAAGCCAAATAAAATGGAAAGGAGGATATCCCGCTTTTCAAGGAGCATCAGCTTGATTAATACTTTTACGTCTGTCATCCAGCATCCCCTCCTTCATGGATCGACACCATATTTTGGTACTCCAAATGGTTTGCCAATAATTCTTCATGACTGCCAACCGCCACCAATTCTCCACCACTAAGAAACAATATTTGCTCAGCTTTTCGAATAGTATGAAGCCGGTGGGCCACGGTTATTACCGTAGAGGACTCAGCCAACTCCTTCATGGACCGTTGCAAGATCCGCTCCGTATGTAAATCTAGACCTACAGTTGGTTCGTCAAACAAAATAATTGATGGTTTTTTCAAAAAAGCCCTCGCCAAAGCGATTCTTTGCTTTTCTCCACCTGAGAGTCCTCTGCCCCCTTCACCAACCTTTGTGTCAAAACCATCTTCCAGCGAGTTTATCATTTCCAATATCCCCGCTTTATTCGCCGCTTGTCGAATTTCAGCTGTTGAAACATCCCCTTTCCCTCCAACAGTAATATTCTCTTTTATTGTTCCAGCAAAGAGATACGGGTTTTGTGAAATATAACTTAAATGATCGTACCAATCCATCTCTTTGTATTCATAAAGCATTTTCCCATTCACCAAGATATCGCCTTTGGCAGGAAGTATCATCCCTGACAATAAATGAAGCAACGTGGTTTTTCCTGAGCCGCTTCTCCCTATGACAGCCACGTTACTCTTTGGTGGAATGCTAGCTGTAATATTCTTTAGTTGAAATTCCCCTTCTCCTCCATATTGAAAATGAACGTTTTTAAGTTCAATAATAGGGGGCTCCGAACCTTCGGGCAAAGACAACTTCCCCCATTTGACTGGCTGTTCTTTTTCCTCTAACTCCTTAATTATATTTTTGGCAGCACCCATACTTCCCCTACCAGAATGAAATGCGCTTCCTAGTTCCTTTAAAAAATTAAAATACTCAGGAACTAATATAAGTACAAAAAATGCTGTAAAAAAAAGTAAGATTTTCATAAATCACGAGGCGAAGTCCCACTTCTAACGCCACAAGTGCAATAGCCAGCATAGAAATAAACTCCAGCATCAAGGAGGATACGAAAGCAATCTTTAAGACTGTCATGGTGGAGTCCCGATAATCGAGACTACTTGTTCGAATGACCTCCCTTTTTTCCTTGGCCCTTCCAAGAAGTTTTAAAGTAGTCAACCCTTGGAGAATGTCTAAAAACTTCCCAGAAAACTGGGCCAGTTTTTCCAATTGTTCCTCTGATTTCTTTTGTGTAGCTTTTCCTATAATTATCATAAAAATTGGGATAAAAGGGGATGTCACAAGGATAATAAGACCTGACACCCAATTATAATAAAATATGGCAATAATAATCATTAATGGCACAATAGATGTTTGGATGATTTGTGGATAATATTTAGAGAAATAATCGTCCACCTCATCTACTGCATCGAGCAATACACTTACTTTTTCTCCTGACTGTCCCTTCAAGGAACCAAGCAGTGGATTTCGAGCATATTTTCCTAATAGTTCCTTCCGAAAATCAGCCTTTGCCCTTGCCGCCAATTTCACACCTGCTTTTCCATTTACATAAGAAAAATAGGCTCTTCCAATAAGGGCCATTGCCAGCCATCCTAAAGGTACAAGAACTTCTTGGAAGGCAGCACCTTGGAGAAAAATACTATCTACGATAACGACGATAAAATAAGCTTGGGCAACAATTGTCACTCCTAATAAAAGGGACATGAATACAAACGTGTATTGAATTTTCTTTTGAGCTCTAGCTATCTCTTTTAATTGCTTCATTTAGATTTCTCCTCATACTATTGACGATCTTTTTTCAAAGCATTCCAAGCCTTTTCCCCCACTCAACCCACTCACTGTTTCGCAATATATTCAATTTCTTGCGGATATTCCTGCGATGATTCTCCACCGTTTTGGGTGATATACTTAATAGCTTTGCTGTGTCTTTAACAGTATAGCCGTTTACCTTTAATTGAAATACTTCCTTTTCACGACGAGAGAGTTCATTATTATTGTAATTATCAACGGAAGAATTCTGTTTGTTTACATTTAAGTACAGTTTTTCACCCTCCAACACCCTTTGAAAAAAATCCATTAACTCCTCTAAGGAAGAATTTTCGTGAAAAACACCGTCTGCTTTCTCCAAACTGGAAACCTGATTATTGCATTCCTTCCACAAGAAAACCCGTTTACAATCGGAGGGTAACCCCTTTAATCGAGTTAGGAGAGTTGTTATGTAGTCTCCTCCTTGTAAATTAGCATCTGCTACAATCAAATCAAATTTATATGTCTTCGCCGTATTAATTAGCTCTTCTACTGTTGAGACTTCAGCTATGTAATCGATTGGCTTAATATCTTTTAATAACTGAACCAGGCCGTACCTTAACAACTCTTGATTCATTGCCACCAGGACTTTCATAACCAAGTCCCCCCCTCGTATTTTAAAAAACATACTACAGTTCATCTTACTATAAACGTCTTTTAAAATAAAAAAATCCCACCGATGGGTAATCGGTAGGATTAACATTCTGTTAAGTTGGCTGTTCGTCGTTCTCCGGCTGTTCCTTTGGCAAGAAAATAAAGACGAGCATTACACAAAGGGAAGCAACCATCGCCATGATGATAAAGACGGAGTGTAATCCTCCTGCCAGTATATGAGGCGCCACATTGGTTCCATTATTCGTATGACCACCAATATGCTGATTAAGAATCATTCCTAAAAAAGCAATGCCCAACGTTTGACCTAACGTACGAAGAAAGGCGTTGGATGAGGCTGCAGCACCGCGATTGTTCCAATCGACAGACGATTGTACGATGACCGTAAACACTGTCATGGACAAGCCAAATCCTAAACCCACAAAAAACATAATGACAATGAGAAGAACATTGGGTGTGGAACTAGTTATGAAGGTTAACGAAATAGTCCCCATTGCAATTAAGATAACACCAGTCAAGGAAATAGGCTTGGATCCAATGTCTACAAGATACCTCCCACAGATAAAAGAACCTAACGGCCAGCCTAGCGACATGGGAATTAAGGTCAATCCAGAAGAAGTAGCTGCCAAGAGCAGCACCCCTTGTACCCATAGGGGTAAATATGCCGTCAAACCAATTAAAATGGAGCCAAGAAGTAAACCACTAATACTAGCAATGAGCAAATGACGGTTTTTAAATAAATGAAATGGTACCATCGGTTCCTTTACCTTTAGTTGAATAACAATGAAAGTTCCTAAAAATAGAAATGCAATAGCAAATAATCCATACATCATCTCTGCTTGTAAAGGCTGTTCATTTTCCATGGACAGGAGGGCATAAAGCAACGCCCCAGTCCCTATCATGAACGTAATGGCACCACCAAAATCAATGTACCGCTTCCGCTTCTCGATTTTTTCCTCTAAGTATTTCCAAATCAAATACATGGCTAACAGGCCAAATGGGACGTTAATAAAGAAAATCCAGTGCCATGTAAAAAAGTCTACAAAGAACCCACCCACTAACGGACCGAATATCCCTGCTACTCCCCAAATAGAACCAATGATTGCTTGGGCCTTTGCCCTTTGCTTATATGGAAAAACATCTCCCACAATCGTGAAGGTCATTGGCATCAATGCACCTGCTCCAACTCCTTGAACTGCGCGGAACAGGATTAACTGCTCCATGGACTGGGATAAGCCACAAAGAACCGATCCTAGTAAAAACAGGCTAGCACCTGTTATGAATATTTTTTTCCTACCAAATAAGTCTGCAAGCTTACCAAATATGGGGGTCATAACTGCATAGGTTAACAAGTAAATAGCAAACACCCAGCTAATTAAATCCAGCCCTCCCAGATCTCTTGTTATGACTGGCATGGCTGTACTAATAACAGTGACCTCAATCGCTGCTAGAAAGGTGGCAATTATAAGTGCAATGGTTATATTCCGTTGGTAACGATTCATTAGAGTCCTTCTCTCAATAATAATTCACTATTTCTATAATAATAGAGTATATACAGAAAGTATAATGAAATGCCCCATTGTAACAGTTTCGAACCGTTGAACAGTGATTATTTGTTGTGTGAATAGAATGGTCATTGTGGTAATAGTACAAGATAGAATTGCAATGGAATTAACTATTTGACACAAAATCTAAATTCCTTTATAACAGTAATAATATACAAAGGGGGAAAAGAAATGGGAATTCATGCTTATTTAAAATCGTTAACAAAGCTAGAAAGAATTTACCGATGTCCTGGAGAGTTTAAATTCGAAGAACATAATGTAGCGGCCCATAGCTTTAAAGTAGCTCAATATGCTCAACTACTTGGAACGGTAGAAGAAATGCACGGGGTGGAAATCGACTGGAAATCCCTTTACGAGAAGGCATTGAATCACGACTACAGCGAGATTTTTATCGGTGACATTAAGACACCAGTCAAATACGCGAGTCCAGAGCTAAGGGAAATGCTTGCTCAAGTAGAAGAAGGCATGACAAAGAAGTTCGTCCATGCAGAATTTCCAGAAGAACTTAGGGACATTTATTTGGAAAAATTAAAAGAAGGCAAGGACGACACAGTAGAAGGAAAAATCCTATCTGTCGCTGACAAGATGGATCAAATATACGAAGCCTTCACTGAAATTCAAAAAGGTAATGTTGAGCCCGTCTTTATGAAAATGTACAAATACTCCTTAATGGGAATTAAGGAAATCGATTTGCATTGCGTGAATTATTTTTTCGATCACATATTAGATGAGATGCTGAAAGACAGTACAAATACAGCTGTAGATATCCACAAGCTCACGGCGAATATCTTAGAAAATAATATGGAATAAATGCGCGCGCAATACAGTGATAGTAAAAAAGATGCCAGGGAGGCTGCTCGCGATACAGCCTCTCTTTAGAATAGAGTTCTTTCCTTTACACCTCCATAATTTTTATATTTATTCGTTATTTATTTCAACAGCTATAGTCAGCTGGCTAGTATTCTTAGTTTAGAAATTTATACGGAGCAAGGGTATTTTCAGTAGGCCCCCGAATTAAACGTAACCACATCTTTGAAGTAGTCAGTCTGTTTTTTGGTTGTAAAAGGGAAGGTATACAACTAACCTTAAATGCTCCTGACCTCTTCAAAAGCATGTCTTTTCCAAGTAAATGAAATAAAATACTTTCATCATCATCATTGTCATACCGTTTATCTACGCCATTACTAACCTCTAGGTACAGCAACCCCCTCCCATCAGTTTTATTTAACAGTCGTATCCTACTTGAATAAGGGGAGTTAATGTAGGTGACGTCAAGTTCCCACAAACACCTCCAGATAAAACTAGCAATACTCATTAATAGTTGAGCCATAGCTATGGATACTGGAAGAAGAATGAACGGCTTCAACACATAATCTACTGGAGTAAGGGCTGTCCCTAAAAATAGGTGCCATAATGGATATGCAATTATGGACAGGAAAGCTCCCGCAACAACAGAATGCTTAAAATGAACATTAGCTGACTTTGCCTTTTTTATGGTATGACGAATTGAGTTCCAACGAACCTCTCGATCTGCGAGACTTCTGATATAGAGGACCGCAGAACTTGTCCATTTAAATAAAAACGTAATACCTAGAAATACAAAAGGAAATAACAATAACGGTTTTATCACCGAATCGACTGGAGTAACACTCAACCGCCATAATTGGATATGTATTAGATTAAATACGATATACGTCATTATTAAACATAATAAACCGACCAAAACAATCAAGCTCTGTTTTCTCTGATTTTTTTCTTCAATAATTTGCAACAATAACAGCTCCTTTTTTGGTTGTCCGAGTCATATTTGCAATCATTGTAGCATATAGTAAATAGGTTTTTTCAAAGAATCGTTAATCAAATTCCTCCATATACTGGGGGCAATCGGCACGGAATTTAGGAATAATCTTTAATATTTGTCTAAGCTTTAAAACTCTTAGCGAATTGGTGATTTATAGATGAAATGTAATCTGAAAACCTCTAATGATTTGATAAAAATCTATGATGATAGCTAGAAAAAGTCTATAAAAACCAGGATTATTGCCAATTCGATAATGTTTACACCTCTAATCCTCCTTCAGAAAACAAATATCACGCTGTTTCCCTATATAAGATAAAGTTTTAATGTTACCTAATTTAGTGAAAAGGTTAATTAACTCCTTTTCAGATCAGAAATCTATACGAAGGTATAATATATTCTCCAATTGGTTTTTGATACAGTAAAGAAGATACAGTTTTTGTAACTTCATCATGTGCGGGGTGAGAGGATGAAAGGTAATCTATTGCTTCTTAGTTTAAAAAGTTTGTTCCTGGTTTTAATGCTCCTCCTATTTTCCGGTTGTGAAATTAATATTCATACAGGGAGCGAATCGACGGAAGAGAATACAGAAGAGCAAGCTGGAGAAGACGACAGTAATGGTGCTACCGGTGAGAATAATATAAACGGTGGGACAGAAGAGGATCCAACAGAAGAAACAGAGGAAAATGACATAGGGGATGGAACAGAGGAAGATGGTAACGGTGACGAAAATAATGGCGATGGAACAAGCAATAACAATGGCGGTTCCAATAATCAAGGTAGTGACGATCAAGATACGGATTATAATGTATTAGCCTATTTTCCATTGGCTACAGGCTATTCTCACAATGTCGGTGGCAATGTGCCTGACGGATTTGGAGAATATATAGAAGTTATTGGTTCTCAAGGTAATTATTATTTAACCCTCGGTGGGTCAACTGCAATGGGTTACTACCAATTGTATGAAGTTAATTCAGATAAGGCCGTCCTCCTGTTTGAAGCAACAGAAGAAATGGCAGAGTATTATGAATTGGAAAGCTACTATTCGAACGGAGATATAGATGGAGCCTTCACTTATGCCTTAGATAATACGAATAGGGATTTTGTTTTGTTACAAGGACCTTTAGAGGATGGGAATAGCTGGAGAGACGGTGAAATCGTAAACACATATGTGAATGCCCTTCAAACGGACGATTCCATTATTTTTGCCTTACTGGTGGACTACCCGGATCGCGAGGAACTTAGATACTATGCAGAAGGTGTCGGTCTCGTAGGCATCGTCTATTATTCCCAATCCCTTCAAGATATGTTTGGTGAAGCTGTTTACGCAAAGAATATTGTCGATTAAATGATTGAAACAAAATAATGGATAGAAAAAAGGTAGAAAACACCAACCCATGCAGGGTTGGTGTTTTCGATTACTTCCTAAACGCATGAGCGCAGGCAACTTTATTATCTTGTTTCCACCAATTTATATATGGACAGCCAATACATAACTGTTATGTATTGGCAAAACCTTTATTCTACAGTTACGCTTTTCGCCAGGTTACGTGGCTTATCTACGTCGCAGTCACGGTGTAAAGCTGCATAGTAAGCAATTAACTGTAGTGGAATAACACTCACTAATGGTGTAAGGTATTCATGAACATGCGGAATAACAAATTGATCATCTGACTCGTTTAGTCCTTCCATACTGATCATGCACGGAGAAGCACCACGGGCTACTACTTCCTTCATGTTCCCACGAATACTTAAGTTAACATGTTCTTGAGTAGCTACTCCAATAACTGGTGTGCCGTCTTCTATTAAAGCAATCGTGCCGTGCTTTAATTCTCCGCCGGCAAAGCCCTCTGCTTGAATATAAGAAATTTCCTTCAGCTTTAAAGCGCCTTCTAAGCATACGTAATAATCGATGGCACGGCCAATAAAGAAACAATTACGGGATACACTTAAATATTCCCTTGCAATTTTTTCCATAGCATCTTTTTTGTCCGTTAATGTTTCCATAGCACTTGCTACAATTGCAAGTTCCTGTAATGGATCAAAACTCATTGTATATCCAGCTGCCTTAGCTGTATCCACAGCAAGGATTGCCAATACGGCCATTTGTGCAGTATAAGCTTTTGTTGAAGCTACGGCAATTTCAGGGCCTGCATACGTATGAAGCGTATAATCAGCTTCACGTGATAAGGTGGAGCCCGGTACATTAGTAATAGTTAATGCTTTGTGTCCCAGTTCTTTAATAGCGACAAGTACACCTCGGCTATCTGCCGTTTCGCCACTTTGCGATATAAAAATAAAGAGTGGTTTTTTACTTAGTAATGGCATATTGTATAAAAACTCACTAGCAATATGCGTTTCTACAGGTTTTTCAGCAATTCGCTCAATTAATTGCTTACCAACTAATCCTGCGTGATAACTCGTTCCTGCAGCAATAATATAAATACGATCTGCATCCAGCATCGCTTGACGGATGTTTTCATCCAATTTTATATCGTCGTTTTCATCTTTATACTTAGAGATGATATTACGGATAACAAATGGCTGCTCATCGATTTCCTTTAACATAAAGTGCGGATATGTTCCCTTTTCAATATCACTTGCATCTAATTCTGCAATATACGATTCTCGAGAGACGATTTCTCCAGCTAATGTTTTAATGGTAATTTGGTCACGGGTTACGATAACTACTTCTTTATCCATTAGTTCCACGAACTCGTTCGTAATGTGAAGCATAGCCATTGCGTCACTGGCTACAACATTCACATCTTCTCCCAATCCAACAAGAAGCGGGCTTTTGTTTTTCCCAACATAGATGGTTTCTGGGTCATTGTTATCTAAAAGGGCAATGGCATAAGAACCTTTCAACAGGCTTAGCACCTTACGAAATGCCTCTTCGGTTCCCAATCCTTCATTGGCAAAAAGACCGATTAATTGAACGATAATTTCCGTGTCCGTATCACTAACAAGCTGCACGTCTTCCAAGTATTCACGTCGCAATAGGTCGTAGTTTTCAATAACACCATTATGCACTAGTGTATAGCGGTCACCCTTGCTTTGATGGGGGTGAGCGTTAACTTGGCTCGGAGCCCCGTGCGTCGCCCAGCGCGTATGGCCAATTCCAATGAACCCTTCTTTATTAGGGTCAACCGCTTCCCTTAAAGTTGCAATTCGTCCCTTTTCTTTAAAAACATGAACGCCCTCTTCCGTAGCAAGGGCAATTCCTGCAGAATCGTATCCTCTATATTCTAACTTTTCCAATCCCTTTAAAAGGATTTCCTTTGCATCCTCTGTTCCTACATACCCAACAATTCCACACATAAAAACATTTCCTCCCTCAGATAGGGCAAGAAATACCGGGGCATTCTTGCCCCACTCTTTATTCATTAGTATTATTTTCTAAGCTGCTGTTTAATATCATCAATACAACTACTTTTGTTCGAAAGGTCACCCTTTCGTTTTAGGTAATTGTTTTCGGTTGTGATGATTCAACCGGGAGGCATCCGCCGAATAACTCGATAAACCTCCTCCTCGTCAACTATCCTCTATTCCGTCCATTGGATAGTCCAGGCGCTTTCATTGAAAAAATCCTTAACTGAGTCCCCTTTCTTCTTTGAATCTAATTAAGCATACAATAAAAGTTTAAATTTGGTCAATCGTAATTTTTTCCTTCCTTTATCATCACCTCCTTTTTAAAATATACTGCTTATAAGATGCTTTAAGAACGTTCGAGTCTATACAACAGGCTCAGAAACCGATCTTTTTGTTAAGACTCTTAAAATAAAATATGCATGAATAACCCCGATGTGCTACTCATGCATGAAAGTATTATTCGATGGTGCCTAGCTCCCGTTTAACAACATTTACGATTTTTTCTACGTAAATATTACAGAGTTCTTCAGATGGTGCCTCTGCCATAACCCTTACTAATGGCTCAGTTCCTGATGGTCGAACCAAGATTCTTCCTTCTCCTTGCATCTCTGCTTCCACCTGATTAATTTCCGCAGCGATCACTTCACTATTCGTTAACGCATGTTTATCTGCGACACGAACATTGACCAACTTTTGTGGATATTTCGGCATTTCCGCTGCAAGCTCAGAAAGCTTTTTACCAGTTGCCTTTAAGATGGCACATAGCTGGAGCCCTGTAAGCAAACCGTCTCCCGCTGTTGCAAAATCAAGGAAAATAATGTGACCTGACTGTTCACCACCAAGATTATAGCCCCCTTTACGCATTTCCTCCATTACATATCTGTCACCAACTGCTGTTTGTTTCGTATTTATACCTGCATCTTCTAGAGCTTTATATAGTCCTAGATTACTCATGACAGTGGTTACTAGCGTATTATGATTTAATCGCCCTTGATCCTTTAAAAACTTTGCGCAAATATACATGATCTGGTCTCCGTCAACAATAGATCCTGTTTCATCTATAGCAATCAGGCGATCTGCATCACCGTCAAATGCAAGACCAATATTTGCTCCCTTTTGACGAACTAGTTCCATAAGTGGTTCAGGGTGGGTAGATCCGACACCGTCATTAATATTAACACCATTCGGAGAGGTTCCAATCGTACAAATTTGGTCCGCATCTAAATCGGCGAACAAATGCGTTGCCAATGACGAAGCAGCCCCATTAGCGCAATCTAAGGCAATATGAAGTCCTGAGAAATCTTCATTAATGGTCTGTTTTAGGAATTGAAGGTATTTATGTCCACCCTCAAAATAATCATTTACCTGACCGATATCTCCTCCAACTGGTCGTGGTAACTCATCTTCCAAATTATCTTCAGCATGAAGGAGTCTCTCAATTTCCTCTTCTTGACTATCAAGAAGCTTAAAGCCGTCGGATCCAAAAAACTTAATTCCGTTGTCCTCCACAGGATTATGAGAAGCAGAAATCATAACACCTGCATCTGCACTTAAAACTTTTGTTAAATAGGCAACTCCCGGTGTTGAAATAACACCTAAACGCATTACCTCTGCTCCTATAGAGAGAAGACCCGCTACAAGTGCGCCTTCTAACATATGTCCTGAAATTCTTGTATCGCGGCCAATTAATATTTTGGGTTTATTCGTTTCTTTTGTCAGTACATATCCACCGTAGCGGCCTAATTTAAATACTAACTCTGGTGTCAGCTCTTTGTTGGCTACTCCCCTAACACCATCTGTTCCGAAGTACTTTACCATTAAATCTCTCCTTAAGATTTTTCAAAGTTCTTTTCAATATAAATTTTATTTACGTCGTTTCAGCTTCTGAGTCTTCCTCTTCATCTTCTGTAGCAGGTGATTCGCCATTATCTCCAGTTTCACCCTCTGTAGGGCTATCATCTGATATTAAAATCCTCACATTAGATCTTTCTAAAGTGGCCCTTACATTTTGTGGGCCGTTAAATTGAAGCGGTACTGTATGTTCACCGTCTGGCAAACCTTCCACATCAATATATAGCTGTAAATCATTCCGTTCGATTCTAGATAGGTGAGTAGCGCTTCCTAATATGGCAATGTCAATTGTACCTTCTTCAGGGTCAATGAACTCATATACCTTGTCTTCAGAGCGACCTACAATCCCTATAGCAAAATCAGCGAAATCCCGTTGTTCTTCTTCTGTAACATCAATATTTATCGTTACAGTTTCCGGCTCTACCCTTTCCACTCCTTCAGGTACAGGCACACTGTACGTCAGGGCAGTGTCACCATTTATTTGAGATAAATTTATTGCTATGCCATCAATAAATGAAATGTTATTTATCACTGAAGCTGGACCGTAAATGGTAATATGACTTGGTTGGGCGGTAATGTTTTCAATCGCGAGACCAGCACGCAGCTCCCCTTCCCTATCAATACGAATTGGCACTTCCTTGTAAGGGCTTGTTATTGGCACTGTCACGTCCACAACTGGTGGATTTGTTGTCACATTAATTTCATTACCGTACTGATCTAATACCACTAGACCCGTTGCCTCTTGGAAGGTTGCATTTCTTCCACTTACATCGACTGTGGCACGAACGGAAGCAATTTGTTCCACGATTCCTTGTGCCGCTGTTATATCTACATTTGAAGGTGTAACAGTAGGTGTCCCTAAAGAATACCCGTCTTCAATTTCGCCTTGATTTATAAGCTCCACTTCAACTGGGAACGAAACGGTTTGCTTTTCCTGAATGGTTACTCTTACTGTTGAAGGAACCACGGATACAGACAAATCGGGCGAAAAACCTCGGTGATGTACTCTTTCATAATAAACCCCGGCTTCCTTGCCCCTCAGATCAACATAAAATTCAAAGCGGGGGTTAGCAAGCTGTAAATATGTCAAGACGCTTTGAGGTCCTCGTAATGTTACTTGAACAGGCTCTGGAGCCTGAGTGAGGACATGTCTGTCGTCATCATAATAAACCGTTACATCTACTTCCTCCATTACTCTTAATCCATTTGTTATTCCTGGAATACCACCTGGTTGATTATTAACATTATCTGCATTTACCATGAGAAAAAGTAAAATCGCAATAAGTACAGATATCCCTTTTATAAACCATGTGTTGTAGAAGAGTTTATCCATCTTTCTTCCCTCCCCACTGCCAGCGAGAAGAATTGCTGTTTTGGTCATTCGTTATGAGTTCATTTTCCAATAAAGTCCGAAGTGCATCCTCATCTAAGTTTCGATGTATCTCCCCGTTTTTTGTTACGGAAATTCCACCAGTTTCTTCCGATACTATTAACGTAAGACTATCAGTGACTTCACTTACCCCTAAAGCCGCCCTGTGCCGCGTTCCTAATTCCTTTGAGATAAAAGGATTTTCAGATAAAGGCAAGTAACAACCAGCAGCCATAATTTCTTTCCCTTTTAAAATAACAGCTCCGTCATGCAATGGTGTATTAGGGATAAAAATATTAATTAACAGCTCCGAAGTCAGTTTTGCATTTAATGATATGCCTGTCTCAACATAATCGTTCATTCCAGTTTCCCGTTCAATAGAAAGCAACGCACCGATCCTTCTTTTTCCCATATAAGTTGCTGCTTTTATAATATGTTCGATCGTCTCTTTCACTTCTTCTTCATCTGCTGTGGAACCTTTACCGAATAAACGTCCTCGTCCTAATTGCTCTAAGGCTCGTCTTAATTCAGGTTGAAAGATAATAATAATAGCCAAAAGACCGTATGTAACAGCCTGTTGCATCATCCATTGAAGTGTATTTAAACCAAACTGCAAGCTTAAAAACCATACAATTAAGATGACGGTTATCCCTTTCAACAATTGTACGGCACGGGTGCCTCTAACGACCATTATTGCTTTATATATAACAAATGCTACTAATGCAATATCAACCACTGAAACTAATAAAGTTAGTAGTGAAATATTCTCAAACATCGAATTTCCCCCACATGTAATTACTGGATTAGCATTCTTACTATTTTAAGCACGAATTGTTTCTTTATGCCTTTCTTATTAACTTTAACATTATATCATAAATAGTAAACAATATAATCTCCCAGCTATTATTTTGGTTATATCAGGGTTAATGGCATGAACTTGCTACCGTTTTGGATAGGAGGGAGTTCCCTCCACGACTATAACAATTCCGCTGTTTGCGTTTGAGGAAAAGAGTTTTATTCATAATAAAACCCACTATGAGATTATACCTCATAGTAGGTTTAGACTGGGTAATAGTAGGATCAATGGTCTCCACCTGATGAAGGGTCATTACCATTGAAAAAGTTAAAAACTTCAGATCCAAAACCTTTTATTTGATGCCAAAGCCAATCAAACATACGATTAATTTCTTTTATTTCACCAGTTACACTTCCAGCAGAAGCCAAATATTTTTCCCCATTAATTATTGTAATGTTACCAAGGACTTCGCCATTTACTTCTATATTGCCGTTCCGTATAATAAGATCTCCTGAAATAGATTGCCCTTCTGGAATAACCACTACTTTACGTTCTTCATCGACGATAAAATGCCCGTCTCCCTTAACCACAATTTCTTTGCTTCCATCGCTCCAAACAGCATTTAGGCTGATTAACAGTACGAAAAAGAATGTTGCTGCTGTAATGATATAAGGGTGTTTTCTTATCCAGGTTTTCCATTTATTCTTTTTCGGTTGAACTGGAAGTCGATTCATTACATTATTAGTAAAGTTGATCGGCGCTTCAATATGGGAGGCACTTTGTACAATGGCTACTGTCTTTCTAAGTTCTCTTAAATGCCCTTCACAATCCGAACATTTTAGGATGTGCCCTTCTAACTCTTTTTTTTCCAGAAGCGTTATTTCTTCATCCATATATTTATGAATAAGTTTTGCGTATTCTCGGTTGCAAGCCATTATCGATACTCCTCCTTTCTGAACCTAATTCCTTAACCTTTTTCTTAGTGCTTCCCGACCTCGATGGATACGTGTTTTGACGGTTGCAACAGGTAGGTTCAAAATCTCGCTAATTTCTTTTAATGATAAATCTTCCATATATTTAAGAATAATTGCTGTTCGATACTTTGGAGGCAACATCATAATTTCATCTTGAATCCATTCTTGCATTTCTAATTGCACCACTTGATCTTCAGGTAATACTTCATCTGAGGAAAACTGTGAATAATAGGTCAGGTCTTCTGTTCCAGCAACTTGATCTTCCAAATGAAAATCAGGTTTCTTCTTACGAATTCGATCGATAGCCAAGTTAGTGGCAATTCGAAAAAGCCAGGTGGAAAATTTCCGGTTCATATCAAAGGTATCAAGGTTAATATAAGCACGTATAAACGCTTCTTGCGCTATATCTTGTGCCTCGTGGACATTCCCGATCATCCTATATGCCACTTGATATACTTTGTCCTTATAAAGCTCTACGATTTCCCCATAGGCTTGTTGATTCCCTTTTTTTACTTCTATAATTATTTTCTTAACAACTGCATCCATTTCTACTACCTCCGCTTCACGGCGGTTATCTCCTGTACGAAAACAACCTATTAAAGGTTTCATATATATTTTTTATTTTAACATTTACTGTCCATAAGTAGGGTTAAAATTCAAAAAATATCCATGTTTTACAACTATGTTCATGGGGTAAAATGGTTATATGACGATAGATTAGTACATTAAAGGAGGGTACTCATGAACCAGCAAACCGTCTCAAAGAAGCAGTTGTTACAGGAAATTGAGTCAGCCCGCGACCGGATGAACAAGCTATCTGCCAAGATGCATCGCACGTCTGATGAAGTTGTAAAGGTGAGTACCTATTTGGACCAGCTTTTAAACCAATACCAATTAAACTTTCAACACAGTAGAAGTGAATAGACTTATAGTGAAAAAGTGAAGTCCTTTAGGGCTTCTTTTTCTTTCCCTTAAGAAACCAATCTGATAAATAAGCGGAAAAATTTCCCTTAATTAGCAAATAGCATTAAAAATAGCTTAAATAGCCGGAAATTTTCCGCCTATTAACTCAAAACACTAAAATAAAGGGGAGTTTTTTTACAATAGCCGGAAAATCTCCGCTTATATAGACCGAAACGAGCTCAATTTTGAATATAACCGGAAATTCGAGACTGTCGATTAACTCATTAAAAACTCCTTTTTCACAAACTTTTATCAATTTTTTTCGTGTATCACCATTTTCCTCCATATATACGGTAAAATTAAGACATATCTTATGTATGGAGTGATCGTGATGGCGCATGTTCAATATAAAACATTTGGTCAGTTATCTTTCTCAGACTATGAAGTTTTCTCCTCTGTTCCTCCCCATCCTTTCTGGAGTCGCGTGGAAGAAGTACTTGATTTTTCCTTTGCAGATGAACTCTGTGAGCCCTTGTATTCCTCGAAAGGACAGCGTCCTTATGCCCCTTCCTTAAAATTAAAGATTCATTTTGCTCAACGCTATCACGATTACTCTGATCGTGAAATGGAAATGGCCATCCTTTATCACCTTCATGTAAAGCGTTTTTTGGGAGTGCCGGTAGCTTTTAACGGCTTTGATCATAGTACCTTGGGGCTCGACCGAGATCGCTTGGGTTCTGCCCTTTTTGATGCATGTCATCACCATGTTCTTGCCCAAGCTTTTGCCAAAGGGCTCTGGGGAAAAGAAGGTGATCGTTGGCTTATTGATTCCTTTCATACGTATGCTAACATTGCGAAGGTCGGAGGGTACCGTTTAATCCAACAAGGAATCCTTCAAATTATTCATCACATCAAACGTACATATCCGAAGTTGTATACCAACCTTGGACAAGACTGTGCACTCAAAAGCTTTCAGAAACAACTCTCCGATCAAACACCCGAAAAGGATCGATTGGTTTTATTTAGTCGCCTGGTGGTGGAAGCATATAGCCTATTACATTGGCTAGAAAGTGAAAAGGTAATACCTTTATTCTGGACTTGGGAAAAATCAGGACAACAACTTCGTTGCTTGGAGCTTCAAGCCACCCTTTTCCAAATTTTACAGGAAAACACAAAACCAATAGATCCAGAAAAGCCAAAAGGTGCAGAAAAGGAACAACTACAATACCAAGAGTTATCCAAAAAAGAAAAACCACAAGATCGTATCCGAAGTGCCTATGATCCAGAAATCCGGAGTGGACATAAATCGAAATCCTTGAAGTTTACCGGAGATAAAATCCAAGTTTTAGAGTCAAGAGAGCACGGATTAATCTTGAATATTGAACCCATTCCCGGTAACGAGTGGGATGGAGAGCGTCTTGTCCCGATGGTGGAGGAAGTGATAAATGGTCACGGGATAGTACCGGAACAACTCATCGGTGATTCGTCCTATGGCACAGGTGAGAATCGCGAGAGAATACAGGAGATGAAGATTTTAATGACCGCTCCTATACAAAAATCTAGTAACCCAACGGGTTTGTTAGAAAGCGATTGGTTTGTTTATGATGGAAATTTAGATGAGGTCACCTGTCCTCAAGGGCATTCAACTTCTAAAAAAGTAAGAAATAATGTAAGTCAAGGTTATCAATTCAAATACGAAGGGAAAATCTGTCAAGTTTGCCCACTGTTTGAACAATGTACGACCAATAAAAAAGGTCGTACCGTCTTTATCAGTGATTACTATGAAATTATGGAACAAGGAAGATCTTATAATCTAACCGAAGCTGGAAAAGATTCATTAAGGGCGCGGTACGATGTGGAAAGAACAAATAATGAAGTTGCCAACCATCATGGACTCAGGAAGCCAAGAACAAGAGGGAGAGAATCATTAAGGATTTCATCTAAGTTGACGGCTATGGTTATCAACTTGAAAATTATGGTAAAGAAATTAGCTGGACCAATTAAGCCCTTTTATCGTTACAAAAATTGCGAAAATCGGGTCAAGGCCCCCGTCTGTCCAAATTAGGGAAATAGAACAAATAGAAGGCCTTGAAAAGGGTATTAAACATAAAAAAAATAAGAGATTGTGAAAAAAGAGCAATGAAATTCAATAAATATGTGAAATAAGGGATAGAAGTGGAATAAAACATAAGTAAATCGACAGTCTCATTTCTCCGCCTATTTAAGCAATTTTTAATGGAATTAACTAAATAAGGGAATTTTCTCCCCTTATTTTTCACACTGGACTGGTTGCATAACCAAGTTGCATAACCAAGTTGCATAACCAAACTCCTCCTAAAACGATACAGATTCTTCTTCTGTCCAATTGCTAGTCCCCTTCAATCACTTCACATCAAACTCACTAAAATCCTCCGCAATAGCTGTATTTGAAAAAACGACCTGAGCTTCCTCCAGCAACTTCCCAATGTCCTCCTTTTGGTAACGGGAGCTAATATGGTTTAAAATAAGACTCCGCGCTCCAGCCAGCTTTGCCACCGTTGCAGCCTGAACTGTAGTAGAATGGAAATAATCCACCGCCAAATTATCTTCATTTTCCCCAAAGGTCGCTTCGTGAATGACCATGTCTGCATTACGCGTCAAATCAACTGCTTTTTCCGAATATAGAGTATCTCCTAAAATCGCAACTACCTTCCCCTTTTTCGAAGGACCTACATAATCCTTACCATCTATCGTTCGGCCGTCAGGTAACGTTACTATCTCTCCTTGTTTTAATGCCCCTAAGTGAGGACCGGCCGGTACACCTGCGGCTTTTATTTTTTCCATTAGTAAAGGGCCAGGCATGTCCTTTTGTTTTATTCGGAATCCATAAGATGGGATGCCATGAGACAGTAACCCTACTGACACCGTAAACTCCCCTGTCTCCAACAGTACCCCCTCTTCGTCTATCTCCTCAATATGTAACGGGTATTTCAAGTATGTACCACTTATGGAAACGGCCGTCTCAACGAACTCCTTAATCCCCCTAGGGCCATAAATAGTCAGAGCTTCCACTCCCCCTTGAAAGGAACGACTCCCCAATAAACCTGGAAGGCCAAAAATATGATCTCCGTGAAGATGGGTAATAAAGATTCGCTCAATTCTCCGGAGCTTTATGCTAGTCCGTAAAATTTGCTGCTGGGTACCTTCTCCACAATCAAACAACCATATAGACCCAGCTTTATTCATTAAGTGGAACGCAACAGAGGATACATTTCGTTCCTTGGCAGGCACCCCTGCACCTGTTCCTAAAAAAGTAAGTTTCACAACAGCAACAACTACCTTCCTATTGAATCTGAATAATAAATCAAAATCTCCCGAACAAAACTTTTCATTTCAAAGCATTTCATCTGGACACATGATGCATACAACTATAAAATGATATAAAATAAAGAAAAATAAGAAAATATATATCTACTTTAGGCGGTAATAAACATGCTTACGGAAAAACGAGGCACTGTAAAAGAAAATATGCCATCCAATGGTACCGCTCTTCCCATTTTATTAATCGCATGGCTTCTCCTTTTATCCTTTATGGTTGGTCCTTTTTTTTGATATTGTCAACCACTACGTAAATAATAGCCTTATACTTGAAGATAAAGGGAAATTAATTTTAGCTGGCTTTATCCTCGTGTTAATTTATACCCATGCTGAATTTTTTATTTATTTAATTGCATTTTCCATCGGCCAGCGGATCCTTTACCAATACGGAAAGTGGTCAAGCATTTGGACGATTTGGTTTCTCATCGCCATCTCCTACACCTTTTTAATTATCACCACAGATTATACAGGAAGACTTGCTTCACCGATCATTGTAACAATCGTCTACAGTCTCTTGTTTTTTAAAATGAATATACATGAAGTCAAGTTTCGCTATCAAGCTATTTTCCTGTTTCAAATCATCCTTGCCATTCAATGGTTTGAAATAAGCCCATTTATGAGATTAATAGGTTTTGGAAAAAGCGTAAGTGGTCAGTCTGTTATCGATGCAGCCTTTCAGCTTCAAGGGGATCATATTTTACAGTACATAAGTATTCTCATCGGTATGCCATTTATTTTTAGTGTTATTGTAACTACACTTCTTTTCCAAATTAACGTTTTGCGCATGAAGGAACTAGCTTTGAGTCAACAGCGAGAAATAGAACTTCAAGAAATGAAAATAGGAGTAATGGAATCGAGGGCTAGTCAGGAAATGCATAGTCTTGTTCATGATCTAAAAACTCCGTTAACAACGATCCAAGGATTAATCTCCTTGATGCAATTGCAGTTAAAGAACACCAAGACGAAAGATAAAGCAATGGAATATACAGATCGGATAGAGCAGTCGATCCAACATTTAAACGCTATGATTTCAGAAATTCTCTACGAGGACGCTAAACGCCCTATTACCGTGAAAGAGCTAATAAATTATTCACGTGCTAATTTAGTAGAGGAAAAATTAAAGCAGGAAGTGAATTTTTCCATAGAAGACGGTGATGCTACCATCATTGTAAACCGGATTCGCATCGTAAGGGTACTAATTAACCTTATTCAAAATGCAGCAGAAGCAACCATCCATAAAGAAGATGGAGTTATTAACATTCATATAAGTATTACAAAAGCATATACACACGGAGAAAAGCGGGAGGGAGTCCTAATTACTGTTAGCGACAACGGAGATGGAATTAGTGAAGAGAACATGATGAGGATATGGGACATCCGTTACAGTACGAAGGGGTCAAGCGGGTTAGGGCTTTCCTTCGTGAAAAAAGTAATTAACAGTCACGATGGCTGGATCAAGATTAACAGTAAACAAAATATGGGGACTACATTTACTTTATTTTTACCAAAGGGGAGTGATTAGCTTGGAAAACAAAAAAATACTGATTATTGATGATAGTGAAGGTATCCGTTACACCTTACAAGAAATTTGCTCCTTTGCGGAATTTACACCAATCCTAGCCTCCGACGGTAAGGAGGGGATTCAGCAATATTTAACCCATAATCCAGATCTCATATTAGTTGATTTCCATATGCCAGAAATGGACGGATTTGTCACTGTCAGGACCATCAGGCAAATGGATAAAGACACGCCGATTATTGTCTTAACGGTGGATGAGCGTCAGCAAATTGCTGATAAGTTTTTGGAGATTGGTGCCAATGACTTTGCATTAAAACCGATTAAAGCCCCGGATATAATTAGTAGAATGAAGGTTCATCTTAAGATCGCGGAGCTAGAGAAAGAGGCAAGTAAGTCGGTAAACCTTCATTCAGACCCTATAGGAGGAGAAATAGCGGCCCACTTAGAGGAAAGAGTGACAGATGATCTATACACCTTATTGAATCCTATCCTAGCTAAAGGGATCTCTAAAGGGACCATTTACTTAATTGCCGAGCACCTTGCGGAAAAAAAGGAGTACGAAACGATCGAAGAAGTGAGTGAGGCAACAGGAATCTCCTATCCTACAGTGCACAGATACTTGAACCATTTAGTCGAGAATGATCTCGTAATGATGGAAATTAATTACGGAAGTGTCGGCAGGCCAAAAAATCATTACTGCTGGAAATATTAATTTTTATAGTTATACTGGGGTAGTCCTTTTGGGCTACCTCTTTGTTTTGGACTACATTTATGCTTCAAGTTCAACATCTACCTACCTCCTTTACAGCTATACGCCAATGAAATAAAAATGAGAAAAACCCCCTGAAATCTGAAAAATATAAAAAATAAGAGAAAAAGTTCAACTCCTAACAGATAACATGTATATTTTGACTTGTAAGTATTTTCTGAAAAATCTATTAAAAGGGGGAAACACAGGTGAAAGTTTTTAAGTGGTTTGTCATTATGGTGGCATTACTTGTAGCATTAGCCGCTTGCTCCGGCGACACGGAGACCGACTCCGATCCAGATGACACGGATGATGGGGAAGAAGTAGTACACGGAGAATTGGTTCCTGAAGTAAGGATCTTCAGTTCTTTACCTGAAGCTAACCAAGTTAACTATGAGGCTGCCAGAATGATTGAGGCAGAATGGGAAGCTCTAGGTATTTCCGTAGATAACAGACCAACAGAGTTTAACACACTCGTTTCTATTCTTTACGGAGATGACCAAGACTACGATGCCTACACGATTGGCTGGGGAGGAAGAATCGACAGAATCGACCCTGATATGTTCATTCATTCCATCTTCCATTCTGATAACGCTAATCCAGGTGGAAACAACACAACTGGTTTCATGAATCCAGAATATGACGCAATTGCTGATGCTCAGCGTGGGGAAATGGATCCTGATGCCCGTCAAGCATTGGTTCATGAAGCACAGGAAATGCTTGCTTATGAAGCCCCTCTCTTAACGCTTTATTCACGACTCCTTGTTCACGCTTATAACAATGAGCGTTTCACGAACATGACGATTATGGCTGGAGAAGGTATCTTTAACGAATGGATGCCAGTATGGGCAGAACCGTTAGACGAGGATGACAAATGGCTCCGTATTGGAAGTCAATTTGACCTTGATACGATCAACCCAGTAGGTGCCAACAGTACGTATGAGTGGAGAAACCTTCGCTTAATTTATGACAAGCTAGTACGTCTTAGCCCAGAAGCAGAGCCACAGCCTGCCGCAGCAGAAAGCTGGGAAGTTGTAGACGACACGACAATCGATGTAAAAATTCGTCCAGGCATGGTCTTCCATGACGGCGAGCCTGTAACGGCAGAGGACGTTAAGTTCTCTTACGACCTATTCATGGAGTGGGAAGTAGGATATTTCTTATCCTTCCTAAGACCAATTGATTCTGTTGAATTAGTAGACGAAGATACCGTTCGATTTAACTTAGAATCACCATACGCACCATTAGTAAACGTAACATTGGCACAAATTCCAATCCTTCCTAAGCATATTTGGGATGGTGTAATTGAAGAAGAAGGCTTATCTCACCCAGATGAATTTGCTAACGAAGGGGCAATCGGAAGCGGCCCATTCAATGTAGACCAATGGAGACGTGGGGAAGAACTTCGCGTTTCTAGAAATGATGACTTCTATGAGGATGTCCAAATTGACGGATTTATTTACCGTATTTTTGCTCAGCCAGAAGCAGTAATGACGGCCCTTGAAACAGGGGATATTGATGTGAATGCAGAGCAATTCATTCCAGCACATATCACTCGTGCGAATGAAATTAGTCACTTAAATACACTAGAAGCTGGGGACATTGGTTACCAATACTTAAGCTTCAATATGCGTAAACCACCGTTTGATGACTTAGCGTTCCGTCAAGCGATTGCACATACAGTCGATTATGAGTTAATTCTTGAAGCTCACCTTCAAGGTTACGGTATCCTTGGTGGTGCGGGATTAGTAATTAGTCCAGAAAACGAATTCTGGTATAACCCGAATGTAGACAGACCACAGTATGATCCAGAACGAGCACGTGAAATCTTACGTGAAGCTGGTTATACATGGGATGACGACGGAAGACTTCGTTTCCCAGCTAACTAACAAAATTGTTCTCCGCAACTGTAGGCATCCTTTGTTATACAGTTGCGAGAACACCATTAGGAAGAGAGGCCGGCTCTTGTCGGCCCCTTTCTATCTAGAGTCTGTTCAAAAAGGTCGGTTTTTAGCTTTTTATACAGAAACTATGGTTAATAAAGTTGATTTCAGCGTAAGGCACGACACTCCTCGAAAATGCTTCACATTTTCTTCGTGCGTGGGCAGACTCGAGGGAGCATCTCAGAGTCCTGCGGGAAAA